>CASGHD010000046.1 GCA_949319575.1 uncultured Anaerolineales bacterium
GGCATATGTTCCTCCTTGATAATCACAGAGCCTTCCTGCCAAGGATACACATGACCGCCTGCAAAAGCCAACTTCGGTGCGGTACGACTTTTTGAGACAATGTTTAAGGTACGAGAGGTACGACTTGATCAGACTCCACAAACCGCGAATTCACGAATGCCAGCCCACGAATTAGTTTATTCGTGCTCATTCGTGGATGGTATCTACCCTCACGAAAGGAATTCTCTTGACCGGAAGAAATCTTGCGTAAGGTGAGTTACTCACTCACCTTACGCAATGTCATTCTCCCGAAGGACATCGGGACGATGTGAGCCCTTCGATAAACTCAGGATAAACTCCGCGAAGAATCTCCGTCACGGTGTAAGAGACCCTTCGCTATCGCTCAGGGTGACATGTTATAGGGAAAGAAGTTTCAAAGTGCGTGAGGTGAGTTACTCAATTACCAATTACTTTATCATAAAAATCCTCCGCCTTCTGCATATTCCTCCCATACTCCGCCCGCGCGGAAATGATTTCCCGATTCAAGCCTGCGGACTTCTCCCGCAGGCTTTTTGTTTGATAGACCTCTTGTGAAAGCGGTTCTTAGCCGCGGATACTTCGACACGGTGAGCGAAAGACGAACCGTCAGCACAAGTTTCACAGATTTTCACTGATTTATTAAAAAATCTGCGCGAATTCGTGAAATTCGTGGCAAAGAATTTGATCGTGTCTCAATGTTATGGACTTGTGCAAGAGATTATTATTGATTCGACCACGGCAGTCTGTGAACCACATAATGCGACATTGATGTCGCATTACACTTTCTGCAAGCGATGACTCGACACCGTTGATGCGGGTTCGCCGAGTGATTGTGTCACTGCCGTCTGCGCATTCATGATTTGATTTAACTCTCCCTCGCCCTGAATTGGATTTCTTTGACCGTTTTCCCCTTTGGAAGTACAGACTCTCAAATCCTATCAAGAATGTGCCCTGCCCGTAGATGTGATAGGTTAAGAAGCAACTACGCTGTTTTGATTGGGTTGTTTTGGCAAAGTTCATTTCGCGCGACATTTCGCGCAACTGTTCCCGCTTTGAAACGGAGATAAAATGAAACACTACAAACAACTCATGCTTGGGTTCGCGCTAATCGTCTCGCTGGCGTGTGGCGCTTTACCAATTCAGCCGGAAATTTCTTCAGCTCCAACTTCGGCTCCCGGCGCAGTCAACACCTATGTTGCCCAAACGGCGGAGGTCGCGCTCACGCAGACCGCCTTCGCCGCGTCGCCCACTCCCACATCAACATCAACCCCCCGGGCGACTGAAACGCCGCTTCCAACGATCACTGTTCACATCGAACAGTTGCATCTTGAGGCAAACTCCTTGCTTGTCGTCGGTCAATTAAACGGAACGTTGGCTGAAACGGGTTATCGGAGTGACGCGACGATTAGCCTTTTTGATTCCCAGAATCGCGCGCTTATGGAAAAGGAAACCCCTTGCCTTGAAACGCCGTTTGAAGCAGGCAAGCTCTGCCTGTTTGTATTTTCAATTTCAGACCTTCCAGCCGACTATGCCAGTTATCAAATCACGGGACAAATTCATCTCAGCAACGGCTTGATCTTGACCAGCCATACCGAAGGTTTTTTGGATGAAGGAGAAACGCAAGTAAATGCAAACGGGAATGGCGCGCAACAAGACCCATCGGCATCGCCGCAACCCGTTCAGCCTACGGCATCCCTGCAACCTGTTCAACCTGCGGTATCCATCTCGAGGAGAGATGTCACCCTCTATGCCTCCTTTTCTTCTCTTTTTTACAGACCTGAAAATGGCTCGTCCATAAACGCTGAAGTTACCTATATCGGCGATTCCGCTAAGGGAAACGCGTCAAACCTTGAACTCTGCGCTTCCATTGTTGAACAGCGGAGGTACGAATCGGGAAAAGTCGCGCAAGTCGTCCTTACGGATGAGTGTAAGGATGCGCACTTTTCAGGAACTGATATCTCGGCAAGGGCGTCCACCGATTTTTTCTTCACGCCTTCAGGCTATAGCTTTGTTTTGATTGACAGTCCCGATGGGCGTTATCGAATTTCGGACGTTCGCGCCTCGGTCACGGTGGAACAAAACCAGCAAGTATTAGCGACCTCGGAAGAATTGCATCGCCCCGTGCCCGCGCGCGTGGTCAATACTTCGTTTACTTCCAACTCGCAGGCGACCGCCACCGTTGAGATCATGGCAGGGCAAGGTCAAACGTACGACCTCGCCCTCAGGGTCTATCAAATCGAAATGGATCCGGATGAAACTGCGTGGAGTATGTTCCTTTTGTTTATCCCTTGCTTGCTGCCAGAAGTTTGCGATGATCGGGAGCGGGTTGCGGAAACTTTCCAACCGATCGAACTCACGCCCGGCACAAATGTGACAATATCCACCAGTTACTCCGCCGCCCCAGTTTCTGAAGAAGGAAACTCCATTACAGGATATGAAATGTTTGTCTTTTTTGAAGATATTTTTATCGGTAAAAAATAAACTTCGATCTCACCTTTATTCGATATGACCACCGCCAAGTAATGCAACTTTAATATCGCGCTACGTTCTTTGCAAGATATGACTCACAGCCGTAGACGCAGGTCCGCCCAGCGACTGGATCAACGCCGTCTTCACATTCGGGATTTGATTCGCCTCAGCCCGACCTTGCAGCTGGGTCACCGCATCCACAGCCTGATACACGCCTGAGGCTCCGCCCGCGAACCCGCGCGCTTTCATTCCGCCCATCGTCGCGCAGGGGATATGCGGTTTGTTCGCCAGCAGTTCAACTGCTGGCGGAACGAGCGCGATGCAACCATCCGCGGCGAGTTTCCAGCCTTTGCCCTTGATCGCAAACCCAACCGCTTCAAGTTGCAACGCGGCGTAGATGCTGAACGTATCGTGATACTCAAATAAATCAATATTATCCAACACCGCGCCGACTTGTTTCATCGCTTTACCAGCGGAGATTTGCGCGGTGTCAAAGTACAACATATCTTTTCGGTCATGCAATGCAAGCGTGTCAGACGAAGATGCCGAACCAGCAATCTTCACCAGCGGATGTGAGAAATTGCTGGGCAACAAATCCCGACGAGTCAACACAATCGCCGCCGCGCCGTCTGCATTGGGAGCCATGTCGAACATGTTGAGCGGGTTGCTGACCATTTCTGCTTTGGCGTAGGTTTCAGGTTTGATGGCTTTGCGGAACATCGCATTCTTGTTTGCGACTCCATTTGCATGGGCAGTCAATGCAAAGCCAGCGAAGCCATCTTTAGGAACTTCATATTCGTGCATGTAGCGTTTCATCAACAACGCGGCTTGCGCGGCGGGAGTCATTCCCTGCACGGCTTCAAAGTCGGAATCGCTTGCGGTTGCGAGCGCGGTTTCTACACCTGAGCCAACCTGGTCGGTAAATTTCTCCACGCCGACGACGAGCGCGACATCCACCATTCCGCTTGCAATAGCGAGGTAGCCCTGCCGCAACGCCGCGCCGCCCGACGCGCCCGCCGCTTCGATGGTCACGGCTTCGATGCCGAGCAAGCCCGCGTAATCCGCGAGCAAAACGCCGAGATGCGCCTGATTGGAAAGATTCGGCGCGAGCATATTGCCGACGAATAACGATTGCGGTTTGAGTCCGCCCGCGTCATTGACTGCATCTTGAATGGCGGCGAATGCTAACTCGCGCAGACCAATGTCCCAATGCTCGCCGACTTCTGTTTGTCCGATACCTGCGATGATGACTTCAGACATAAATGATTTCCTAATTTTGTTGAATGATTGTTTCAAGAGACTAGAGACTGGAGACTAGAAATGCGTGATGCGTATGTAACGTTATGTCGTTGCGAGGAGGGCTTTTGCTCTTCCCGACGAAGCAATCTCCCTGTTGTGAGGAGACTGCTTCGGCAAAGAGCAAAGGCGCCTCGCAGCGACATACTTCTTGGCTTACTTCATGGCGAGTTTGCCCCTAAATCTCACATACGTTGCGTAATCAATTTCACTGCGTCGCTTCACGTAATCTTGCGTCTTCGTGGCGAGACCTGCGCGGAGCGGGGCGGCGTCGGTGACGGTGATATCAAAGGCGTCTGAACCAGCTCCACTTCCGAAAGAGACGACGAGAATCCGATCACCGGGCTGGGCGATGTCGAGAGTCGCGGTGAGTCCGATCATCGCCGCGCCCGCGTACGTATTCCCGATCACAGGGACGAGGAGTCCAGGCTCGATGCTGTCCATTGAAAAACCGAGTTGAGAGGCGACGCGCTGCGGGAATTTTGTGTTGGGTTGATGGAACACTGCCCACTTGTAATCTTTGGCGGTCGTGCCTGAGGCTTCCATCAAATGCGTGGCGGCTTCGCTGACGTGTTTGAAGTAGGCGGGTTCGCCCGTGAAGCGCATGCCGTGTTCGGGATACTTCGCGTCGGAGCGCCGCCAGAAATCGGGCGTGTCGGTGACGTAGGAATACGACGCGTTGATGACCGCCAGCGACTCATCGGCGGGACCGAGGATGTACGCGCCGCCGCCCGCGCCTGCGGTGTACTCGAGCGCGTCGCCTGGCTTGCCTTGCGCGGTGTCCATGCCGATTGCCATCGCGTACTTGCCCATGCCCGAACCGACCAATCCCATCGCGGCGACCATCGCTTCGGTGCCAGCCTTGCAGGCGAATTCCCAATCGGCGGCTTGCGTGTTCGGGACGGCGCCAATCGCTTCGGCAACCAACGTGGAGGTTGGTTTCACCGCATACGGATGCGACTCAGACCCGACCCACACCGCGCGCAATTCGGTCGGGTCAATTTGAGCGCGTTTCATCGCGTTGCGCGCCGCTTCAATGGACATGGTGATCACGTCTTCGTCCAGCCCAGGGACGGCTTTTTCTTTGATCGGGAGTCCGCCTTTGCCGCCCGTCCATACGCGCGCTACTTCTTTTGCAGGCAGACGATAGCGCGGCACGTACGCGCCGTAGCCAACAATGCCAACGGGTTTGACGGGTTTGAGGAGGGTGGGGGGGTGATGGTGAGGGGTTGTCATTTGATGACCTTATATGCTTATTTATGTTTAGTTACTGTTTGTATGTTCTTCTTCTATTGGTAAATTGGGACAAATTGCTTGATAAGTCTGACCTTCCAAGTATACATTCCATTCATCCCTTGTTAGGTTTCTAAATAGATATTTGCAAGTGCTTGCTATTAAGTCTTCAGGATGCCACGACCATACACGAGCAGTTTTATCAACCCCACCTGATATCACAAGTTTAGAGTCGGGGCTAAAGGCAACCGATTTCACCAAATTATCGTGGTTAAAACGAGCAATTTCTTTTCCTGTCATTGCATCCCATACGCGTGCTGTTTTGTCGTCTCCTGAGACAATATACTTTCCATTTGGACTAAAAGCAACTGCGTTTACATTGCCATCATGAATTGCACTGGCAATTATTTTACCCGTCATCGCTTCCCAAACTATTGCTGTGTGTTGTCCGCCAGAGATCACATATTTTCCATTTGGGCTAAATGCAATACCGTATACAAAATTACCATGCCTAAAACTGGCCATTTCTTTTCCGGTTGTTGCATCCCACACATATGCGGTATCGTCATCTCCTGAAGCAACAAATTTGTTGTTGGGGCTGAATGCAACTGAAATTACTTCTCTAGGATGTTCTTTACAGGTGATTTCTACTTTGGTTGTTATATCCCATATACAAGCTCTATTTCCTCCGCCCGATACCACATATCTATTATCCGAACTAAAGGAAACCGAACGTACTTTTCCATCGTATGATATATCTAGTAATTGGTTGCCGGTTGCTATACTCCATACATAAACTTTTGATTCTTCATTGCCTGATACTATATATTTATTATCAGAACTAATATCAACAGATAATATATTGCCTGTCTGACTGAGGTCAAGAAGTTCTTTTCCTGTAAGAGCCTCTATTAGTTTCAGGTTTGTTCCGCCAGCCGCAATAAGATATCTGCCATCTGAACTAAATTTGAGAGAAAATACAGTTCCAGGAAATTCTGTTTTGTATAGCTCTGAATTACTGGAAACTGCTATTACTTTTACAATATTGTCATTTCCTCCTGATGCAGCTAATTTGCCATCGGGACTAAATGCAACAGAATATACTGTGTCATCATGCACCATGCGCGCCGTTTCCGCACTAGGCAATATTTCCCATACGTGTACAGTGCCATTATCACTACCAGTAATGGCGAGTTTGCCGTCTGAACTAAATGCAGCTGAAGTGATTAATCTGTCGTGAGTTGTACGCGCAACTTCTATGCCCGTGATAGCTTCCCACACACGTGCTGTAAAATCACTACTATCTGATAATACATATTTACTGTCGGGACTAAAACGAACATGTAGGACGCTTTGGTCATGAGTCACACGAGCTATATCTTTTCCTGTCATTGACTCCCAAACACGCGCAGTATTGTCGCGGCTACCAGAAACAACAAATTCACCATTAGAGCTAAAATCAACAGATGTTACGCTTCCATTGTGTGCCATTCTAGCAACTTCGGTTTTGGTTTCCACATCCCATACGCACGCATCGAAATCATCGCAAACCGACACAACATACTTTTCATCCGGACTCAAGTCTATTGAGTGAAACTCACCGCTATACTTTTTTCGAAACACTTCTTTGCTACTTTTTGTTTCCCATACTCGAACAGTTTTTTCATCTACTGAACCGATATAGTTACCGCTTTTACTGAAAAATACATAATAAACTGGTCCTGCATTTATCTTCATTCTAGAAATCTCGGTGCCTGTGTCCGTCTTCCAAACACTAATAGTTGTAAATCCACCAGCCACAATGTAATGTCCGTCATAACTTATATCTAATGAGGACACAGTGCCGTCAAGGACGAATCGATGAATTTCTTCACCAGTTAAAATGTTCCATATACGGACGGTCCTATCTCGACCTCCTGAAATCACAAACCTGCCATCTGGACTGAAAACAATAGCATATACAAGGTCGTTATGTGCCATATGGCTGATTTCTTTACCAGTTGCTATTTCAGTTATGGTTATATTGTTTCCTCCACTGGAAGCTACTAGCTTGCCATCTTTGCTAAAAGTTACAACATATACTTCACCATCTTGACTGAAATTGAGCATAGTATGTGCATTACGATTGTTTAGTAAAATCTGAGACGCTTCACTAGATGGAGTTAATTGCATTGATCGTGTAGCAAGCAATACGGCAATTATTTGGTTTGAATTTCTTGTTGCATTTATAGATTGTGCTTGAGTGACTAACTGGCGTGCTAGGGCCTGCCTTTGTTGAATTGTAGCGAAAATTGTAAGAACTATCATTGTTGCCGCAATAAATGTTGAAATGATTATACGTTGAGTTTGTTTACGCCCTTTGTCTTTTTGACTAGCTAAAACATATTGACGTTGTAGGTCGGTAGGTTGAGGGTCTTTCGAACCAGAAGTTGCTAATTGGCGCTCAACCTCTTGTAGTTCTTTTCCTCTTAATAATCTACTGCTGTCTTTTCGTCGCTCCCAATCTAGCGCTTTTACTTGTAATTTTGTGTGATATTTCAACCATTCATGATTAGTTTCAATGTCAGTAAGCAGTTTGGTGAAATCATTTCCGTTCTCAATATTTTGCCAATATAGCCACTGACGTGAAGAAATGATTTTAGGAACAGATTTGTCGATGGTTCCTGACAATAATATTGGGAATATTCTCTTGTTTTGATTATTAGCGGTTTCAAATTCTTTTTGGCAATATTCGGACTCTAGTGAATTTGGGGTTATTAAATAGACAAATGCAATTGATTGAGTAATAGCTTCTTCAATCTCTTTCCTCCATGTGGAAGAAGCTGGTAAGTCAACAGTGTCTATCCATACTTCCTTGCCAGCGTTTTCTAATGCATCTTTGAGGCTAAAAGCAAACTCTTTGTCTTTCCGCGAGTAACAAATAAATATATGTTCCATAGATTAATCAAACCCCTTAGAATGCCTTTGCAAAGTTTATTCAAGCCCAGCAATTTTGGCCAATGCTTCTACATAAATTGTCATTTGCTCACGAACTTGATTGAGTTCTTTGCGAAGTTCTTTTTCGCGTTCCCAGCCGCGCTCGTGGTTAAGAGTGGTTTTTTCAGAAAGATGTCAATGCTTCGCGTAAAATGCCCTCACCTTCTTCCAGTGGTTGTACTGCAATTCTTGTAGAAAGTTCAACGTACAAAGACCACGCAGCTCTTTGTTGGGCTTCATCGTTTTCAAATTCAAGTGAACCGAGATTGAAGGGAAGTCCAACGGTTAATTTAGTTGCTTTTACTTTTTTCTTAGCCATGATTTACTCCTTATTTTGAAAGGCCCATTCGATCCAGCCAACGAAGTTATCAGGTTGCCAATCTCCGACATGGTTTTGTGGGATGCCTGTGGGAACAGTTCCGTATGTATCTTTCAAACGGATACCTAATATCCCTTTGCCTTGTCGTTTGCTTTCCTCAATTTCCCATTGAACCCACCCGCTATTAGCTGTGCGATTTCCAATCAACACAACAGTTACTGATGCGGGATTAATGTAATCGTCACGAATAACTTGCTTGACGTAATTCACATCGGTACTATTTATTCGATGGTCGAGTTTGTGATTGTAGAATTCAAGATTGTCAATGATATTACGCAATCCAAGAAAACCATTTACTTTATCGGTATCGTCATGGTCAAAACTAATGAATATGCGTCTTTTGAGCATTTTGACTTCTTTCTATGTTTGGCATCTTGTAAGCAGTATAGACCCAATTCATATGGAAATCAACTTCGAATTAATCATGTATATGTCAAAACTTTGACGTCAACCCTACGTGGTTGAAAGACCTGACATGTCTTCGCGAGAGGTTGGTCGGTGATGACCTTTGTCCGCGCGAGGGGAGAGGATGGGAATGGCGCGGGTGAGACATGTCAGGTCTGTGGCTGTACATACCAAAACTTTAACATCATATCTGCGTCGTTGAAAGACCAGACATGTCTTCGCGAGGGATTGGTCGGTGATGACCTTTGTCTGCGCGAGGGGTGAGGAGGGGAATGGCGCGGGTGAGACACTTCGACAGGCTCAGCGCATCGCATGTCAGGTCTCGTCTTGCGCTTCCATCCACTTGGCGATTTCTTTCAACACGATTTTCAAATCCCGTTTGATATTGTCTGTCAGCGGCGAATCGGACACGTTGCTGTTTTCATCGTGAAAATGATGCGGGGCGTTGGGAAGATTTCCGTAGTGAGGTGAATTGTCCCAGCGCAGGAGTGGGGCGCTGGTAAATAGTTGGTAGGCATAATCTAAAGACTCGGGTTCTATGTGAATCCAGATTTGGAGTGTGTGGTCTTTTGGTAACTGACTGCGGAGTTTGGCTTCCAACCTGCCTGATGGAGTCTCATCGTAATTAACGACGCGGGTACTTTGGATGAGTTCGTTTTCCTGCAATATCTCCAAAATATCGTCAACGGTTTTGTTCATGGCGCAAATCCTGATAAGTCTTTTGCCAGTCCATCAGCATAGAACGGGCAGACTTCCAAGCCAGCCAGTCATCTTCCTGCTCGGGCGTGGCTTTACCTTTCAGGCGCGTCGTGAATTTGTCGAAATCCATTCCATATTTGTTTTCCATTCGCTTGATACGGCGACGATAATACGATACCCTGCCGCGTACAGTGGAGATTGCCATATCCCAGAGCGCTCCTTCGACGGTGGCGAATCTTTTGGATACCACAAGCGAGCGCGCAACTTTTGTCAAAACTGAATTTGGCGAGGTATGAAGTGTCATGCTTGCTCCTTTTGATGAATTATACTCTTTCAAAATTTACGCATACCAAAACTTTGACGTGAAACCTGCGTGGTTGAAAAACTTCGGTGCGGTGAAAGACCTAACATGTCTCCGCGAAGGGTTGGTCGGTGATGATCCTTGTCCGCGCGAGGGGTGAGGAGGGGAGTGGCGCGGGTGAGACACTTCGACACGGTGAGCGAAAGACGAACCGTCAGCGCATCGCATGTCAGGTCTGTGAAGTTGTCACCACTTACGCGGCGTGTCGCCTTTTTCAATTTCGTTTCTTGCTTTTGCAAGCGTTTTGAGCCATATGTCCAGGGTTTCAGGTCCAATGCGGGCGGCTTGTTCGGCGACTTCTTCGATGTCAACTTGATAACTGCTAAAGCCGCGCAGGCAGAAAAACAAAATGGCGAAAATGTCGTCGGGATGTTTGTTTGACCTGCCTTCATGCCATGCCTGTAATTTACCTATGATGATGTCTGTCGGTTGCGCGACCCATGCCTCAAAAGGTTCGTCATTATTGTCGGTAAAAGCCTCGCGTATACGGCGGTCAAAGGCAATTTGATAATCAGGTTCTCGTTTTAAAGGGACGAGGTCGGCTTTTATGCCTTCGCTTGAATCAATATTGTTGAACATAATCCCCATTTCAACAGAATTCTTTATCATCTCAGGATCGGCATAATAACGCGGGAGAGGGAATTTTTGCGATAGGGCTTCAAAATCCTTCTCGTGTAAATCCACAATAATGTCAATGTCATGGGTGGCGCGGGTAATTCCAAAAATCGTGCCGCCAAACGCGCCAACGATCATGTAGGGCGCGGCGATTTCATCCAGTGCCTTTACGACTCGGACATAAAAATCAAGCATGTCCATATTTGCTATCCATGAAAGTCAGATAATCCAGAATTTTCATATTGATTTCCGATAACGAAAGGTTAGGGAACTTTCTTTTAAATGCAGTTCGCAATCCCGCACGTATCATGGCGCTTGCGTGCAGGCTGGGGTAAATCCTTTTCTCAGGCGGCATCTTTGCCAGTAACTCCATTTGCACCCAATCAATTGGATTCAAGCCATCCACGATTTTGGATATTTCTTCGGGGGTGAGAGGTCGTTTATCGTTCATTTTGAGTTCGCTGTTTTTCTGCTCGCGTTCATAATCGTCATGCCAATAACTTCATCGCCCTCGTAACGAACGATGACATCGTTATCCAGCAATTCAGAATCGTCTGCGCGGCTTGGCTTCTTGAAATTCAAATACAACACATCCGCTTCCTCGTCATAGGACGTTTGGGTTCGCGTGCTCATAAAATCTGGCGAAAAAAGAGAAAGACTTTTCAGCAATGGGTCCCAATGGTTTTTGTTTTTCACGGTGACTCCTGTGCTCAACTATACCAAAACTCTGGCGTCAAACCTGCGTGGTTAGGACCTTACCCCACCCCTTTCCAAATGGCGAGGGTAAGGCGCGTAACAGTGACGTCATTTATCACTTATATCAGATTCCTGCGAACGCCAGCAATGCTCCGAACGCGTAAATGAAGACAAGATAGCCTACGAAAAAAACGATTCCCTGCATCTTCGTTGATTGGGAGCCAATCTGCCAGCCCGTGATCCATGCAGGGATGGCGGAGATAGTGATGCTGACGAGGTTCGCAACGCCTACAGGCAGGTCAACTTTTGCAGACATTCCCAGCATGAGGACGGTCAGCCTGCCGAGCAACTCCAAGTTCAAAGCCAGCCTGTAAAGGAGAGACGAGTTGTAATCAAACAATTTGAGCGGCAGAAGGATAGCCAGAAAAATCAAAACGCCGATTAGCGCGCCCACAAACGGACGCTGACTTTGCCAGAGTGTGTTTTCATCTTTTTTCTTTCCGCTTTCCATCATCTACTTTCCACTTTCCATCGTCTTCAATATCTCTTTTGCTCTATCTATCCTCACAATCCCCTCCGCCGCGATTTGACTTGCCACTCTCTCGATCAACTCTCCGCTCGCGCCCGCCGCAATAGCAACCTGCCTCGCGTGTAATGACATGTGTCCGCGCTGGATTCCTTCGGTGGCGAGCGCGCGCAACGCCGCCATGTTTTGGGCGAGTCCTACCGAGACGATGATCTCAGCCAACTCACCAGCGGATTTCACGTTCATCAACTTAATTGCGGCTTGCGCGGCAGGGTGGACCTTGGTCGCCCCGCCGACGATTCCCACCGCCAGCGGCATTTCGAGTTCGCCGAGTAAATTTCCGTTTTCATCTTTCGACCAAGTTGACAATGACGCGTACTTGCCTGAACGAGCGGCGTAGGCGTGCGCGCCTGCTTCGATAGCGCGCCAGTCGTTGCCTGTGGCGATGACAACAGGATCAACGCCGTTCATGATTCCTTTGTTGTGCGTCGCGGCGCGATAAGGGTCTGCGGCGGCGAAAGCGTAAGCGGCAATGATGCCGTTGCGCACTTCTTCGCCTGTGTACGACAAATTTCCAATTTGTCCCACGAATGCCAGCTCTTTCACTGGGATTACGCAGGTCGCTTTTGCCATGCGACGGTCGGTGAGGTTCGACAGGATTCGCAAATGCGCGCGCCCGCCTGTAATGGACTCAATTTTCGGCGCAAGACGTTCGCACGCGGTGTTGACGGCGTTCGCCCCCATCGCATCGCGCACATCGTAGATCAGATGGATGACGAGAAATTTCCCGATGGGGGATTCTTCGATGAGGCGGACTTCCAAGTCCCTTGCGCCTCCGCCTCTCGACTTGAGGCTTGATTCGGCGGCGTCAACGTACGCCAACAGTTCGGCTTTGTTCGCCAATACCTGCTCGGCGGCTTTGCTCAAGTCTTCAAGGCCTAACACCTGCAACTGACCGATCATCAACGGCTCTGTGCTTGTGGCGGTGAATCCGCCTCCAGCGCGGGCGAGTTTTGCCATGAACGACGCGCCCGCAACTACCGATGGTTCTTCTATAACCATGGGGATGAGTACATCGCGTCTATTGACCGTGAAGTTGAGCGCGATGCCGAGGGGCAGGGAGTATGTCCCGATCACGTTTTCGACCATGTGCGAAGCGATGTCAGGGGCGAGGGGGCTGGTAAACGGAATCAGTTCGCCCTGCGAAAGATGCGAAGCGTCTGCTAGCGTGGCGAGCCTCTGGTCGAGAGTCAAGTTGTAGAAGCCGGGGATGCGAGAAGTCGTCATAATAAGTTTGGATATTGTAGCCGTGTTGCCTTGCAAAATCTATCATGTTTTATACCCTTGGCGGGCATAATTATGAGATAATGCGGGCATGTTGCTTACCCGTGAACAATTACAGGAACGATTGATCGCCCTGCATCAAGCCAGCCTTGAGTTGGTGAGGGATAATTCGCTTGAGCATTTACTGGAACGGATCGCGGCGGTAGCGTGTGAACAAGCGAAGGCGCGTTACGCCGCGTTGGGTGTGCTGAACGACGATGGCGAACTTGTCCAGTTTATTTCTGTAGGGATGACTGAAGAGCAGGTCGCGCTCATTCCGCATCAGCCACATGGTAAGGGGCTGGTTGGCGAATTGATGAATAGGGAAGAGCCGTTGCGTGTTCCGGTGATTCAAGATCACCCATGCTCGGTTGGGTTTCCTAAGAATCATCCGCATATGGTTTCTTTTTTGGGGGTTCCCATACGCGCCGGCGAAGTTCAACTGGGTCAGCTGTATCTCACAGAAAAGGTGGATGCTTCGGAATTCACTTCGGATGACGAGAAGATCATCCAAATGTTGGCTACTTACGCGGCGGCGGCTATTCAAAACGCCCGTATGATGGAACAGATGCGGGAACGCGACCTGGCGTTGACCCGTCGAAACGTGGATATGTCTTTGCTGAATGGCATTGCCTCCACATTGACTTCGAGCTTGGAACTGGATGATATCCTTAATCAAACCCTCGCGCTTGTAATGAACTACATGAAGGTGGAAGCGGGCGAGATATTCCTTTTGACGGAGGATAACGCTACTCTTCGCATGGTCTTACACCGCGGGCAAGCCGCCGAGGCTTTTTGGATGCGGAACCAATTCCAAATGGGGGAAGGGTACGTCGGCATGGTCGCCCAAACTCGCAAGACGATGATCAGTACTGACCTGGTTGGTGATGTTCGTTTTGTGCGGGGGGCTGTTCTGAAGGCGGGATTCCATCAGATCGCCTGTATTCCTTTGCTTTCCGGCGATAATTTGATGGGCGTCATGAGCGTTGCGGCTCACGCCAAAGATACAATCGACAATCGGACCGTTGAAATGATGGCGGCTGTCGGAAATTGGGCTGGCTTGGCGATTGAAAATGCGCGCCTACATGCCAATGCGCGCCGGCTGGCGGTGCTGGAAGAGCGCGATCGGATCGGTATGGACTTGCATGATGGAGTCATTCAGTCTATTTACGGGCTTGGCTTATCCCTTGAGAATGTGCTTCTCTCGTTAAATGAAGACTCGGCAGACGCTAAAGCGCGCGTTCAAGGGGCGATAGATGGTTTGAATCAGGTCATCCGTGATCTGCGAGCGTATATCTTGGATCTGAAACCAAGACAAATGGGTGAAGGCGGGTTGATCGTCGGTATCCAAAGGCTTGTTGTCGAGTTCAAAGCCCATACATTTGTTGATGTCAATCTCGTGCATCCTGAAAAAGGCTTGAAAAACCTTCCTGAAACGCATTCCCTTGCCCTTTTTCACATCTGTCAGGAGACTTTGGCGAACGCGGCAAAGCATGCGAAGGCAAAAAACGTGAACATCTCGATGTGGGAAACGAAAGATCGCGCTCTGATGGAGATACGCGACGATGGCATCGGCTTCGATATGGAAAAAATGCGCGCGGCAATCGGTCATGGACTCGCCAACATGCACACGCGCGTGCAATCGGTGGGCGGCGATGTTGAAATCACGTCGCATATCAATGATGGAACAACGGTATTGGCATGGGTGCCTCGTCATGCGCGCGCTTGAATCGAACGAATCGTTGAATCTTTAACATTGAATCTCGAAATCCTGCGTCTCATTCAACGCATGTGAAAATATTATCAATGCGCATTCGTTAACAACCGCCAGCCGAATGAGGGCGAAAATAGGAAAAGCCCCGGTTCGACCCCATATATGGGGGTGTGGATAACTTTGCAGAGCGCGCATGGCTGAAACGCCCGTTCTACAAAAGATCCAGGTTTTGTTGATTTGCGCGAGAACTCTTTAACGTTGAGCGACCTTAAAAAAACAGATGTTTTAAATAAACCGTAGGCTTTTCGTGTTGTACTTTTGAATAGTTATGCTAGAATGTGACCACGCTGAGATATTGATGTGACGCACGAAGCGCATCTTGTACTCCCTTTCGATCTCTGAAACAAAACAAAATTCTTCAACAATAGCCGCTGACGAAGCGGATAGATTTCACATTGGCAATCACGGTCGCTGAGGAGCAATCAATGAACGCAGAACAAGCATGGCAGTCCGTGCTCGGACAATTACAGATGGAGATGCCGCGCGCATCGTTCGATACCTGGGTGCGCGATACCAAGCCGGTTTCATACCATAATGGGAAGCTTACCATCGGTGTCCGTAACGCGTATGCGCGCGATTGGCTCGAGAATCGCCTTGCCAGCACGGTGAATCGCCTGCTTGTCAGCCTCTTGAATGGAGGCGTTGCAGTCAGTTTTATCGTTAATGGCAACGATAAAGAAGCCGATGCGGAAGAATCGCATCTTCCTCAACCGGAGGCAATCCCTGCCGTTGAACAAAATACTCATAATGCCACGCTTAACACCCGTTATGTCTTCGAAAATTTTGTGGTTGGCTCCGGCAACCGGCTTGCTCATGCGGCTTGCCTTGCAGTAGCAGAGAAGCCCGCCCGCGCCTACAACCCGTTATTCCTGTACGGAGGGGTGGGACTCGGCAAGACGCACCTGCTTCACGCCACTGGCAATTCCTGTCACGCGCGCGGGCTGAGCGTGTTGTATGTTTCTTCCGAAGAATTCACAAACGATATGATCACTGCCATCCGCACGCACACCACGCAGGCGTTCCGCGAGAAATATCGCTCGATCGACGTGCTATTGATCGACGACATTCAATTTATTGCCGGTAAAGAATCTACGCAGGAAGAATTTTTTCACACATTCAACACCCTGCATGGGCAGGATAAACAGATTATCGTCTCGTCGGATCGCCCGCCGAAGTCGCTTGTCACGCTGGAGGAACGCCTCCGTTCCCGATTTGAGTGGGGACTCACGGCGGACATTCAAGCCCCCGACCTGGAGACGCGGCTCGCCATCCTGCGCTCGAAAGCGGAGAAGACCGGGCGTCAGGTGTCGGATGAAATCCTCGAGGGCATTGCGCGGCGAGTGCAATCCAACATCCGCGAGTTGGAAGGCGCGTTGAACCGTGTCATTGCGTTTGCCGATTTGAGCGGCGCATCGTTAACCCCCAGCCTTGTTGAAATGGCATTGGTTGATCTGATGCCGCAAAAGAAGAATATACCGCCAAACAAAATTCTTGAAGCGGTGGCTGAGATGGAAGGCGTACATGTGGACGACCTGCTTGGTCAGAAACGCTCGGCAAAAATAGCGATCCCACGCCAATTGGCAATGTATATCTTGCGGCAATATATTGAAATTTCTCTGCCTCAGGTTGGCGAAATCCTTGGCGGACGGGACCATACAACGGTTATGTATGCGACGAAAAAAGTGAATGAGAACGAAAAACTTAGAAATCGCGCCAGAAAAATATGGGATGCCGTAAACGAAGACTTGGTCAACTGACGGCGTCAATCAAACATTTGCGGAAATGCGCATTCGGAGCGAAAGGGGAAGCTCCGAATGCGCATTTTTAGCGTAGGGAAACGCCGCAGGGTGAGGGGCAAATCGTCCCGGGAAAAGAAGCGTTGAATCCGAATCTTGTGATATACTGTCGCCCGTGGCGCCGTCTAGTGCGCCACATATCTTGCCTGGGGCGGGCATCGAGCGTCCCTGAGCGGGTAAGTTATTCCCGCTAAACTCATCCACAGCACGCTGGCGATCACCAGCCGCGCGTCGGCATGTGGAATGTAAGGAGCAATATGGCAGTCATCCCTATGAAGTCCCTGCTTGAGAGCGGCGTCCATTTTGGGCACCGCACAAACAAGTGGGACCCGCGCATGAAACCGTATATTTTTACGGAGCGCAACGGCATTCACATCATCGACCTGCAACAGACATCCAAGTTGTTGAGCCAGGCGTTCAATGTGATCCGTGATACGGTCGCCAATGGCGGCACAATTCTGTTTGTCGGCACGAAGCGGCAGGCGCAGGAAACCGTGGCGGTCGAAGCCGCGCGGTGCGGTATGCCCTACGTGACCGAGCGTTGGATGGGCGGAATTCTAACCAACTGGACGACGATGCACGACCGCATTCAGGAATTTGAACGACTCGAGAAAATGCGCGATAGCGGAGAGATTAACCGCCTGACGAAAAAGGAAGGTTTGTTGATCGAGCGCGAGATCGTCCGTTTGACCACCCGCTTCTCTGGTATTCGCAACATGAAGCGCCGCCCGGACCTGCTTTTTATTGTCGATGTGGGCCGCGAGGACTCGTCGGTAAGCGAAGCGAATCTGCTGGGCATTCCCATCGTGGCGATGGTGGACACAAACTGCAATCCGCAGAGCGTCGATTATGTGATCCCCTCGAACGATGATGCGATCCGCGCCATCAAATTGCTTGTGGCAAAAGTCGCCGATGCGGTGCTCGAAGGCAAAGGCATGCGCAAAGATGATACCGCAGAAGATATGCCTGCTGAGGAAGCCAAGTCGAAAACAGATAAGCCTTCCCGCCGCGCGCCCAAGGTTGTGGAGACTGACGTGGAATTGGAAGACAATGCCTTGCTCGGTGAGGCAACTCTTGCCAAGATGAGCGCCTCACGAAAACCCGTCACTGAGGAAGCCCCTGCGGCTGAAGTAAAAGCGGAAGAAAAAACAGAAGTAAAAGCGGAAGAAAAAACAGAAGCAAAATCGGAAGGCGCTGAATAAGCGGACCCCGCGACACAAGGAAATAACGGATGGAAATTACAACTGAAATGATCAAAGAATTGCGCGCCGCCACCAGCGCCGGCATGCTGGATTGCAAAAAAGCGCTTGAAGAATCAGGCGGTGATTTTCAAAAAGCCGTGGATTGGCTGAGAGAAAAAGGCATGGCGACCGCCGCCAAACGCGCCGATCGTGACGCATCGCAAGGCGTGGTGGAGTTATATTCACACGGCGGCGGGCGCGTGGGCGTGATGGTGGAAGTGAACTGCGAATCCGATTTTGTGGCGCGTTCCGATAAATTCCGCGAGTTGGCGCACGAACTGGCATTGCAGATCGCGGCTTCCGCGCCGCGTTACCTCAAAGCGGAGGACATTCCCGCCGAAGTGTTCGACCATGAAGCGGAGATCGCCCGCGCGCGCGCAAAGGAAGAGGGCAAGCCGGATAACATCCTCGAGAAGATCGTGCAGGGGCGGCTCGAAAAGTTCAAGGATGAAGTTGTTCTTTCCCGGCAGGCGTATATCCGCGATGAATCGCTTACCGTGGAAAAGTTGATCCTGCAAACGGTCGCCGCCATCGGCGAAAGTGTGATCGTGCGACGCTTCCAGCGCTGGGAGTTGGGCGAGAGTTTGAACAATTAAAGTAAAATGACCAACCAGACGGTTGGTCATTTTTTTGAGCCATCCCCTTGTTCTCTCAAAGTTTGAGGGTGAAGAGGCTTCAAAGTTTACCGCCAAGAACGCAAAGAAAGCATTCAATCCCGGGCTTAGCGGTTCAACAAGGAGAACTATGAGCGACATCAAATACAAACGGATCCTCCTCAAATTGAGCGGGGAGGCGCTGGGGGGCAAATCTGGGTATGGTATCGATGTGGATGAAGCGGAAGCCATTGCCATCCGCATCAAGGAAGTTCACGAGATGGGAGTGGAGGTGGCGATTGTGATTGGCGCGGGCAACCTGTGGCGTGGCAAGCAGGGGCTGGAACGCGGCATGGATCGCGCTACCGCCGATTATATGGGTATGCTTGCCACAGTGATGAACGCCATGGCATTGATGGATGCCCTTGAACGCGCAGGGGTGTACACGCGCGTCATGTCCGCGATCGAGATGCGTCAGATTGCCGAACCCTATATCCGCCGCCGCGCCATTCGTCACTTGGAGAAGAGGCGGGTGGTCATCTTTGGCGCGGGGACGGGGAATCCGTTCTTTTCGACTGATACTGCCGCGGCGTTGCGCGCCAACGAGATCGATGCGAACGTGGTGATCAAAGCCACAAAAGTGGACGGCGTTTATGACTCAGACCCGAAGAAAAACCCCGATGCCAAGAAGTTCGATAAGCTCGGCTACATCGAAGTGATCAATCGCAGGCTGGAGGTGATGGATAGCACCGCCATCACGCTGTGTATGGAAAATAAGTTGCCGATCCTGGTGGTCAACCTTTGGGATAATCATGCCTTGCTCGCCGCGCTCAAAGGGGAGCCGGTGGGCACGATCGTCGGCGATTGAAGATTTGGTTTGCTGGCGTTCATCGCAACAAAGAAACAACTCTCACGTTGTTTCAAAACCTCTCAAGGAGTACGCTTCATATAGCGGTTTTTATTGTTTTGGTGTATCCTTGTATTGAACAAAATTCACAATTCAGGAGACTGAAGTGATCAAAGATATCCTAGCCGATGCCGAACATCGAATGAAGAGCGCCCTTCAAGTCTTGCACGATGACCTGGCTGGCGTGCGCACAGGACGCGCCAGCCCCGCCCTGGTAGAAAAACTCCCTATTGAATATTACGGCAATCCCACTCCGCTGATGCAGTTGGCTTCGATCAGTGTTCCCGAAGCGCGGACGATCACCATCAAGCCGTTCGACGCTTCCACGTTGAAGACCATTGAAAAGGCGATTCAAACCTCCGACCTGGCGCTGAACCCCAACAATGATGGCAAAGTCATTCACCTCAACCTTCCACCGCTCAACGAGGAGCGCCGCCGCGACCTTGCCAAGCATGTGCATCATCGTTTGGAAGAGTCCCGTATTGCCGTTCGTAACATTCGCCGCGACGCGCACAACGACCTGCGCGATTTTGAAAAGGAAAAGCTGATCTCGGAGGATGACCTCGAGCGCGGCGAGGAAGACTTGCAGAAACTTACCGACAAATATGTGGAAGAGATCGGCATCCAGGGCAAGACTAAAGAAGCCGAGATCATGGAAGTCTAGCCGGTTTCATGGCAGGCACCCCCTTTACCATCCCTCCCGAAAAAATTCCCCGCCACGTTGCCATGATCATGGACGGCAACGGACGCTGGGCGCTTTCGCGCGGTTTGCCGCGTCTTGCCGGGCATAAAGCCGGCACCGAGAACCTGCGGCGCGTTATCCGCTCTTCAGTGGAATTTGGCGTGAAGTACCTGACCATCTACGCCTTCTCTACGGAAAATTGGGGGCGCCCGCCGGAGGAAGTCAAGGGCTTGATGTTCATCCTCGAGGATGTGATCGACCGGGAACTCGCTGAACTCAGCAAAGAAGGCGTGCAGTTGCGTCATATTGGGCGGCTTGAACGTCTTCCTCCGAACCTTCAGGAAAAAGTATTGGACGCGATCGACGCGACAAAAGATAATGACCGCCTTGTTCTGAACGTGGCATTCAATTATGGCGGACGCGATGAGATCATCAACGCGATTCAACATATCATGAAAGACGGCGTCCCTCCCGAAGAGGTGACCGATGAACTGGTGAGTCGTTACCTCTACACGGCAGGCACGCCAGACCCTGATCTCATCATCCGCACGTCGGGAGAGTTGCGCGTGAGTAACTTCCTCATCTGGCAGGGCGCATATTCCGAATGGTTCGTCACGCCAAAATATTGGCCCGATTTCGATCGCGAGGAATATCTGCGCGCGCTTGAAACTTTTGCAAGCCGCGACCGCCGCTACGGAAAAGTTTCATCGGGCGAGTATGAGGCATCCAATGTCTAAGCGCATCTGGACGGCGATCATGCTGACGGTCATTGGCTTGCCTGCCATCATCTACGGGGGCGTTTTCTATTTCGTTGTCATGGCGATCGTTCTCGGCGGGTGCGCATGGGAATTTACCCGCATGTATCGGGCGGTGGAGTTCGAACCAAATGAAATGGTCACGATCGGAAGCGTGCTGTTGATTGTCACAGCGCGCTTCTTTTTTGCGGACTACTCGATTGCGATCTTCGTCCTCTCGATCCTGCTGGCGATGACCGTTCACCTGATCTCGTTCGAACGCGGACGCGATAAAGCCGCGCTGGATTTCACTGTGACGGTCGCTGGCATCGTTTATATTGGGTGGCTGGGATCGTACCTGCTGGACATTCGCAGCTTACCCGGGGGAGGCTGGTGGCTCATGATTGTGTTGCCCATCATCTGGGCAGGGGATACGGGGGCATATTCTATTGGCGCGGCATATGGCAAACATAAGATGACTCCGCGCCTCAGCCCCAAGAAAAGTTGGGAAGGCTACGCGGCGGGCGTCTTCACCGCCGTGCTCGAAGGCGCGTTCTTTGCGTACGCGTTTTCGTCGCTGGGACCACAACCCCTCGGCGGCTCGATCACTCCCATGCAAGGCGCGTGGATGGGATTCGTGATTGGAGCGCTGACCCCTCTCGGCGACCTCGGCGAAAGCATGTTCAAACGCCAGAGCGGCATGAAAGATTCGAGTCACATTCTGCCCGGTCACGGCGGCTTCCTCGACCGCATCGATTCGTGGATCTGGGGCGCGCCGCTCGGTTACTTTCTCATCCTATATTTCATTTTCTAACGGAGGACGAATGGCAAACAAAAACGAACCCACCAGAAATCTCGCGCTCGAACTTGCGCGCGTCACCGAAGCCGCGGCAATGGCGGCGGGGCGCTTCATGGGACGCGGAGATAAAGAAGCGGCGGACCAAGCCGCCGTCAACGCGATGCGGACCGTCCTCCAAACGGTGGACATGAACGGGATCATCGTCATTGGGGAAGGGGAGAAGGATAACGCGCCGATGTTGTTCAACGGCGAGACGGTGGGAAGCGGTTCAGCCCCCGACGTGGATGTTGCCGTGGACCCCATTGACGGGACTCGCCCTTTAGCCTTTGGCAGATCGAATTCGCTGGCGACGGTTGCCATCGCCCCGCGCGGCACGATGTTCGATCCGGGCCCGTTCGTGTACATGAACAAGATCGCGGTGGGACCCGAAGCGAAAGGCAAGATCAACATCGAAATTTCTATTACGGAAAATTTGAAGGCGATTGCGAAGGCGAAGAACAAAGATGTGGAAGATTTGACGACGATCATCCTTGACCGCGATCGTCACAAGGAAATGATCGCCGAGATCCGCAAGGCAGGCGCGCGTATCCGTCAAATCCCCGATGGCGACGTGGGCGCGGCGTTGATGACCGCCTGGCCCGATTCGGGTGTGGATGTGTTGTTCGGCGTGGGCGGCACGCCCGAAGGCGTGCTTGCCGCGTGCGCGTTGCGCGCCATGGGCGGAGAGATCCAAGGCAAACTCTACGCGCGCGACGACGACGAACTCCGCCGTGGAAACGAAGCGGGCTACGACTTTGAAAAGATTCTCACGATGGACGATCTCGTCTCGTCTGAAGATGTGTTCTTCGCCGCGACGGGCATCACCGACGGCGAATTTCTCAAAGGCGTGCGCTACTTCGGCGATAGAGCCAGCACCGATTCGCTCGTGGTGCGCGGACTGACCGGCACCGTTCGCCAAATCTCCGCCACGCATCGCATTGATAAACTCGATCAATTGGGCGCGGTGAAGTATTAATTTTTTCTTACCGCGAAGCGCGCCAAGAACGCAAAGTTAAATTCTTTTTCACCTCGGCTTCGCTCAGCGCAGGCTTAGCGACCTTAGCGCGCTTCGCGGTTAATTGTTTTTGAATGTGACAATAACGGCGTTGGCTTGACACTCCCCATCCTTGCACGTATAATCCCGCTCGCCTTCCTCGATAGCTCAATCGGCAGAGCGAGCGGCTGTTAACCGCTAGGTTCCAGGTTCGAGACCTGGTCGAGGAGCACGAGACCCCGAAAGGGGTCTTTTTTATTTCGGTTGTATAATACTTCAACTTAATCGCGCAACAAAGCCTGTAGGCTGATTTGCGCAATGATGCGCCCACAGCAGATGCCGATAAAAACGCAGGATGTATGAAATCGTTCTATTCTCTGAATCCAAAATTTTTAGCGATAGCATGTCTGGCGCTTGCCATTGTAGGCGAAACCGTTTTGAGGGAGGATGATCCTGTTACACTCCTTGAACCCATCTTGACATTTGCAGATAATATAAACATAGGTCTATATTTGTCCCTGACTGCGCCAGTTAATATTTTGTTTGGGTTGTTTCTGCTCCTGCTTGTTATGATGGTTTATGGGTTCCTTTTCCGAGGGCAACCCGACGATCATCAGAGGCAATACATTGACGATGGAAACTGGCGGCCTTTTCAACTAAAACGAATGTGGGCGATCCTCGCTCTGGCGCTATATGCATTCGCACTGTGGGGAATTGTTGCTCGTCCCCCTTTGATTCAACCATTCTGGGCGTGGATAATTTCCATAGCGGTCTTTACGCTCGCTCTCTGGAGGGCTGAACCTCGAGGAGAAGACGCGACCAACCCCAGACTCAATTATGTAGACGCGATATGTGTCCTTGCCCTCTTTGCGCTCGCAATTGGAATCGGAGCCTATCGGCTTACTGATATTCCCGCGGGATGGATCACGGATGAGGGGCCGTTTTGGGAAACGGCGCGACGATTGGCGCTAGGCGAAGAAAAACCATCGTTTTTTGGCGTGGGCGTTTTTACATTTCCAATCAGCAGTTCCTATTTTCAGAGTTGGATCATGCGTTGGGCTGGCGTGAATCTCTGGGGGTGGCGCTTTGCCTCGGTCGTTGCGGCATCCTTGACGGTCATCCCGCTATATCTCCTTGCCTGTGAATTATTCAACCGGCACGTTGCGATTGTTGCCAATGCAATGATGATCGTCAACCCGTTTTTCCTGGCATTTGCGCGGCTTGGATATAACAATTCTCAAGCCATGCTTCCCGTTGCCTTGGCTGTTTATTTTCTGGTCCTTGCCATTCGAAGAAACAGCCGTTTTTATCTTTGGTTGGCGGGGCTGTCTGCCGGGCTGGGTTTTTATACGTATTTCGCCGCATGGCTTGGCTTGGTGGTTCTCGTCATTACGCTTTCATTCCTTGCCATACTCAACCGCCTGAATTTTCGCGCAAGCCTCGTCCCACTCTCGATCGTTGTTGCAGGTATATTGGTCGTTTTTCTCCCGCGCGTTGTATTTGGAATTAGCGCGGACTCAACGGTCGCGCTCCGTTACAAAATTTGGGAAACGGGACCCGTCAATACTTTTTACGGGAACATGATTTTTGGCAATGAGCGGATCGACCAAGCCCGCGTGTTTGTCGTAGACGGCGTCGAGATGTTCTACGATCCGCAACTTTACATGATTCTGCTTGGGCGTGGTTTCATCCGTACGAGCGCTGTAATGTTCGATTCACTGGGCTACGGCATTCATCAAATCTTCTTCGGCTTACTGGGGCTGGGTTCATCATTATTTTTTATCCTTGGTATGGGCTTAGCCTTCGCCCGGTTCAGGGAAATAAAATACCTTATTCCAATGATCTGGTTCCTGACGGGCTTTTTCTTCCTGGGGGTGATTGCATCGATCCCACCGCGCCCGACGCACATGGTGGCAATTACCCCTGTATTTTCTTTAATTTCAGCCATTGGGCTAACCTCCCTGACGAATAACCTGGTGAGACAATCTGCAACACGCGCGCATAGTTTGCTTGCCGCCGTGATTATTGGCGTCATTGCGTTTATGGGACTGTTTCATTATTACTTTATGATCCCGTACTTCCATGCGCCAGCCAATCAGGATGATTACATTTCATGGCTGGGACGTCAGACCTCTGTACCCGTAAACTTTATCCTGATAGATCACATTGCAGAATCCCGCAATCCTACAGATGAAAAACTGATGGATCTGACGCAACACGAAGTTGTGTCTTTTTCGTATGCTGACCTGCAGGCTGACCCCGAGGAAGTTAAATCGTGGACAAACTTTGTAGCGTACTTTGCCCCAGCCAATGCCGAGGAACATGCGGAATGGTTGAACTCCCAAATCCCGGGATCCACATTGCAGGAAGCCTTCGCCCCGGGGCATCGCTATCGAGGAGTTGTGGTCACTGACCTGGCGACTCTCAACGCTGAGATGGATTTAAACTTCGCGCGTGGCATATCTGACCTGTGGAATTCTCCCGCTCGCGCCGTTTTGCTGGTTTGTGCGACGGGTATTCTCGTAATTTTCTCATACGGATGGCGCAAATCAAGAGCGGCGGCTGGTTCTTAATCGAAAAAAAAGAAATTCAAGGACGCATTTGATCTCTCGTGAGATGAGCGCCTTGCGAAAAGGAAACCCACGGAACAACCGCAAGATAAATAAGGGTGTCATTCTGCGAAACTGTAAGACACCGAAGATGGTCTTTTTCATGCTGATTAAATTCATAGCCAAACAAGATTCCTGAAATTTTTCCCTTCATCTGTTGTATACTAAAAATGATTTCCACGGTCACGATCGGAATCAAGGAGCGCATCATGAACGCCTCTACTCGAATCTTCGGCATGTTAGTGTGGCTGGGCGGGCTGATCGTCACGGGGACGCTTATCCTTTCGCTCACTGCGGCTCGCGTCGGGGAACACAAGTCCAGCACGTATGGAAACGCTTACGTGCAGTTTCAAAACTCATGGGGCGGCGAGATCGGCATCACCCCTCCGTTGTTCACGCTTCACCGCGCTTACACAGAATCGGTTTTCAACAAGGACTCGAAACAATACGAAGACGTCGTCCGCGCCGCAACCTACCCCCTTGTGCCAAAAACCATCAATATCGATTCGGCAGTGAATTACGGCGAGCAGGAACTCGACCTGCTCGCCTTCAATGCCTTCGAAGCGCGCAACACTGAAACGTATATCATTGCCAACAAGACGCAATATACCGGCGACCTGTTCATCCAGGTGAGCAAACCCGAGAATGCCAACCTGATGTACGACTACACCATACGCGTCCCTTCGCAGGGAGACCTGATCCTCCAACCCAACATGGACGCGCCCCAGGCGCTGATCTCCGGGTTTTCCCCCGGCGCGGAGGCGGAGATTATTGTTACCTACGCCACCAAAGGCATGGACGTGTTCAAATATAACCTGTCTGCCTATCAGAACAATGTGATCGAGCGCGTCACTGCCAAAGTTGTAATCAACGTGGATGAATTTGGCATCTACCGTTTCGGACTGCCCCACAATACCGAGCTGACGAAAGACGGCGCGACGGTCGAGTTCGATGTGGAAAACTTTTCCACCACGCAAGACCTCGGCATCACCTTCCTTGCCAAACAACGCTACCTCGATTCCATCCAGAACCTGATCGGTTACGCGCCAATGTCGCTGGCATTTTTTCTTGTCGTAACCTTTATCTTTTCACAGATATTCACGGTAAAATTCAACGCGTTCCATTACTTGTTCGTCGGGATGATCAACCTTTTCTACTTTCTGTTCGTTGCCTACCTTATCCGTTTCTTTGGGGTCTTCCCGACCTTTGCCATCGCCATTGTGTTGACAGCCGCCATGTTCCGGTTGTACGCCCCAAATGTGTTCGGCAAATGGTTTGCCTATCGGGTCGTGGGCGTGTTCCTCTTCCTGCTGACCGTGATCTTTTCGCTGATCTTCCTCATGCCGATCTTCCGCGGTTTGCTCTTCGTGGTGTTGGTGTTCCTGATCTTCCTGTCCATCATGGTTTTCGTCAGCCGCTCCGATATTTCCAAATGGAGTATCGTCAGCGGCGAATAAATTCAAAGAGGAGAATTCTCATGCAATCGTTCATCTTCAACGACGCGATCACGTTCAAACTTGCCACCCAACAGGATAACAACAGCGCGAAAACGCAGGTGTTCTTCGGCGTGTTGCTCGGCGTGCTGTTGCGCTGGATTTACACCGTCGCCGTGGAGGTTGCCCGCACCGGCGAGCCGTGGAATTTCGGCGTGTGGTACGTCATCCTTGCGCGATTTGTCGCCTCGCTGATCGTGACGGTCTTCGTCTTTTCAGGATATTGGGAGAAGTCTAAAGACCAGCCTGCCGACATGAGGTTCTGGAACGCGGTGGCGTACGGAATCTCAATTGACGCCCTCATCGGTCCGTGGATGGTGTGATTTAAAGATTCAGCCACAGATTACACGGATTTATAAGAAAAAAGCCAACCTTTATGGGTTGGCTTTTCGTGTAGCTCTTTTCAGCGCCAAAAATTTAAAAATCCGTGACGATCCGTGTAATCCGTGGCAAAAGCTTGTAGGGTTGAGCTTCGTCAGTCGCTCTTCGGCTCGGCTTTGCTCTTTGATTTCTTTTCGCCCTTGGCATTCGATGAAGATTTCTCGCTCGTCTTTTCCCCTGAAGGGGACTTGTCCTCTCCATGAGCATGGCCATCATCTTGGGAATGCGACTTGCTCTCCGAAGATGATTTACCGCCCGAAGCGGACTTATTGTCGGTAGCGTAAAACCCCGAACCTTTGAAAATGATCTTGGTGGGGGTGATGACTTTCTTCAACGATTTCTTTTTGCAATTCGGGCAGGTTTTGAGCGGGGCATCGTCAAACGATTGATGTTGTTCGAATTGTTTGCCGCAGGAACTGCAACGATAGGTATAAACTGGCATGTGACTCCTAACTTTCAACAGCGTGGCATTATAGCGTGCATGATTGTTCAAGACAAGAGGCGATGCGTCTGAGTTCTGTTAACGGGTGTCTTTGAGCGTGGGGCGGGATTCCATCCCGCACCACGAATCAGTGATTATGGTTTCCACGGCAGGATTTGAATAAACGATTCCAACGTTGCCTCTGCCGTAATGCTATGACGATACAAATAGTAAATATTTTCCTTCCCTTGAACCGACTTATCGCCGAGTCCCATCGCGGAGGTATAGCCTGCGAACTTCACAAACTTTAGCGAATCGCTGTCGTACGCGCCGAAGGGATAGGCAAAACTGCGGATGGGGACTTCGAGATATGACTCGAGTCTCTGCCGCGATTTGACGATCTCCTCCTCTTGTTTGCCTGGGCGCGTCGTCAGGTTTTGGTGACTTACGCTGTGACTGCCGATCTCCCAGCCTGCTTCGTACAATGCGCGGATCTGAATCTTGTTCATGTAGCGCGCCGCGCCGATGAAGTTGTAGACGATGTAGGCTGTGCCTGTGAATCCATACTGTTGCATGATGGGCAACGCGTCGGCGTAGACGGTTTCACTGCCATCGTCGAACGTCAGCAGGATGGGGCGGGAGGGGAGTTGCGCGCCGAAGTGAATCGCTTGCGTCAATTGCTCGACGGAGATCGTTCGGTATCCGCGCGTGTACAAATAATTCATCTGGCTTTCAAACGCGTCGGGCGAAACGTAAAACTCGCTGTCTTTGAGCGAGTAGCCGATGTGATGATAAAGAAGAATCGGAACGGTGATGTCGCCAGGTCCCTGAAAAATAAATTCAGGCGTGGAGGTGATCGTTGGTGTGAGGGTTGAAGTGGGTGTGAATGTTGGGGAGGGGGTGAATGTTTCGGTGGGGAGAAAGGTTGGGGTAAATGGAACAGGCTGAAACGGCGTAAGAGACGAGCTGACGGTGCGAGTCGGTTCGAGGGTTAGAGTCGGAGTCGAGGTGGCGGTGAGTCCGAATCCCCCGCATCCTAAAATAATAAATGTCGTTGCGAGGAGCCACGAAGTGGCGACGAAGCCATCTCCTGTTCGAGGCAGGTTGCTTCGTCGGGCTACGCTTCGTCTTCGTTCGCCTATCGGCTCACTCCGCTCAGCGCGAATCCTCCTCGCAACGACATTGTTCGTTAGATCGGATGATTGATGTCCCACAAAATTCGCAAGCCATCGAGCGTGAGCCACGGCGCGATGATCTGAATCACATCGGTCTCCTGCGCGACGATCTCGGCAAGACCGCCTGTGGCAATTACTTTCATCGTGACGCCGAGTTCTTTGCGAAAACGCTCGACCATGCCCTCAACCATGCTCACGTAACCAAACAACAAACCCGCCTGCATGGCATGGACGGTGTTGCGTCCGATGACAGACGGCGGGCGTTGCAGATCAATGCGCGGAAGTTTCGCGGCGTGTGTGAAGAGCGCTTCGGTGGCGAGATTGATGCCCGCCGTGATCGCGCCGCCGAGATACTCGCCGTCTTTTGTAACGGCGTTGAATGTGGTGGCTGTGCCAAAATCAATGATGCACGCGGGACCTTTGTATAAATACACGACCGCAACCGCGTCCGCGATTCGATCCGCGCCGACCGCGCGCGGATCTTCATATTTCACTTTGACACCTGTTTTGATTCCAACATCAATGACGAATGGATCGAGATCCAAATATTCGCGGCACGCTTGAATCACACGCCCCGTTAATTGCGGCACAACAGAAGCAAGACAAATCCCCGTTAATTGTTTTGCAGTCACTTTTGCATTTTGCAACAAGCCCTGAAATTGCAAACCATATTCATCGGGCATACGCGCATGATCGGTGGCAAGCCGCCAATGAGCGCCGAGTTCGTTGCCGTTGTATAAACCAAGCGTCAGGTTCGTGTTGCCGATGTCAATGGCGAGGAGCATGGCTGGAGTATACACGGAAACAGGGATAGAGGTAAACAGGTACACACGGAAACAGGTAGACACGGAAACAAGTAAACAGGGAAACACGTATCTACTTGTGTACTTGTTTACTTGTCTACTTGTGTACTTTCTCGATGATCTCCGCCACCATATCGTACTTGTGGAATTGGGGCATGATGTACACGCCTCCCGCCCACGCTTTGACCTGCTCCACCAACTCGACCGTGATCTCCACCCCAGCCTTTACCCCTTCGTCGCCCGCCGCTTCGATTCGTTTCCGCGTCTCATCAGGGATGGAAATGCCAGGCACTTCGTTGTGCAAAAAGTTCGCATGTTTGACGCCGACCAGAGGCAAGATGCCAACCAGAATCGGCTTGTTCAATTTGCCGTGTTTTGCTTCGTATGCCTCGAGCAATTTCGGTCCATCCTCCGCGCGATAGACGGGTTGCGTGAGGAAGAAGTCCGCGCCCGCTTTTACTTTGCGATGAAGGTTCTTAATTTCATTTTCCAAATCAGGCGGACACAAATTCAACGCCGCGCCAACAAAGAAATTCGTAGGTTGGCCGATGCTCGTGCCAGAGTGGTCAATGCCTTCGTTGAATCCCTGCTTGATGAGTTTGATGAGACCCGACGGCACGAGATCGTAATTGTCCATCGCTTCGGGATAATCACCGATGGAGGTTGGGTCGCCCATCACCACGAAAATATTTCGGATGCCGAGCGCGTGCGCGGCGAGCAAATCACCTTGCACACGGAGGAGATTTCGTCCGCGCGTGGGGAAGTGGATGGTCGTCTCGACGCCCACTTTGCGCTGCACCACGTCGCACACCGCCCATGCCGACATCCTCATGCGCGCCATCGGCGAGTCCGCGACATTGATCACATCCGCGCCCGCGTCGGCGAGGAGCGACGCGCCTGCAAGCAGTTTGTGAGTCGCGAGTCCGCGCGGCGGATCCATTTCAACCGCAATCGAAAATTCACCGCGTCCCAATTTTTGCGCGAATTGAGTCGGGGGTTCGGTTTCCGAGACTTCCGAAGTTTCAAAAACGTCGGAAGTCTGAATCAACACAGACGAACGCGCAGAAGAATCCAACGCCTTTTTCATTGCGGCAACATGTTGCGGAGTCGTGCCGCAACATCCACCGACGACCGCCGCGCCCGCCTCACGGAACGACAACGCGTAATCGCCGAAGTAATCCGCATCGGCGGGGTACATGATTCGTCCGCCCACTTGTTCGGGCCAGCCTGCGTTTGGCTTGACCCAAAACTTCCCATCAGGCACGGCTTGTTTCATCTGCCTCAAGATTCGCAAGAGTTGCGCAGGTCCGCCTGAGCAATTGACTCCGATCACATCCGCGCCCGCGTCTCGCAACGTCCGCGCCACTTTCATCGGCTCATCGCCGAGCAACGTTCGGTCATCGCGCGTGAACGTGACCGACGCGACAACGGGTAGGGGCGACTCTCGTAGTCGCCCAACATCACGCGCCGCGTGAATCGCCTCGCGGATTTCATACAGATCGCTGAACGTCTCGATGACGATCAAGTCTGCGCCCGCGTCTGCCAGCGCTTGGATTTGCTCCGCAAACGCCTCGCGCGCCTCCTCAGGCTGGACGCGCCCAAACGGAGCGATTCGCACCCCCAGCGGACCGACACCTCCCGCGACCAGTACATCCTTGAACGATGCGGCGACGACGCGCTTGGCAAGGTCAACGCTTGCTTTGTTGATTTCAACGACATCATCTTGCAATCCGTGTTTACCAAGTTTGAATCGATTCGCGCCGAACGTGTTGGTGATGATCAACTGCGCGCCCGCCTCGATGTACTCGCGGTGAATCTCCGCCACCGCCGAGGGATTGGTGAGGTTGAGTTCGTCGAAACATTTATCGAATCCAATTCCGCGCGTGTGGAGCATGGTCCCCATCGCCCCGTCGGCGAGGAGGGTGGCGTGTGAAATTAAATTTAGGAAGTTGTTTTTCATGGTTGTCCGATCATTTTAGGTTGAGTTTCTCTCATTTGACGAGCAATTAACAAGATTGATGTAAGGAGGAGAACGGTTGGATAGATCTTCCAAATCACTACGTACCAATCCTCCACGCGCCCAGCGAATGGGTATAGGCTGACCCATGGGAGCCAGAGCAGAATCAAAAGAAGAAGCGCCCGTCCGATTGCTCCGCCTGGGATAAGCGGTCGTTGCTTGTGAATCCACAAGACCAGAAGGATGAACATGATCAAATCATAATCAGCTGTGTGGGGGACGAATAATGAATTGAATGCCAATGCCGAAGCAACCAACAGAAGCGTATCCATGCGGCGATAGCCCCAGACCATCAGCGTGACGGAAAGGATCAAGTTCAGGATGCCAGGGATTGTCCAAAGATTTTGGATTGTCCATGCAGGCTGATTTTCAAATGAGTACTTGGAAATATCTGCCAGAAAATCTGGAACCCACCATCCGAGCAAAAACGTAGGCGGAACAAATAAAACAAGATTGGTAATCAGAAATGAAAATAAGATATTTTTGGAGCGATAATTCAACGCAAGGAGGAGCACAACAGGAAGGATCGTGTTGGATGGTTTTACCAATGCCAACGCCAGGCATATCCCTGCGGCGATAGTCCATTCATAACGAAGACACATCCACGCCGCCGCAATCATCACAACACAAAATAACGCCGACTGACCAAGAATGTAATTTGAGAACGCGGGTCGAAAGAATAAACCTGAGAGTAAAAGAAACACAACGACTATTTTTTGCTTTTCTTGTTCTTCCATGATCCAGATAAACAAAAAGGTTCCCCACAATGCCCACAAGAAAGCGCAACCCGCGATAGCCGCTTGTTCCACAGATAATCGCAATGCGATGAAAGGAGCTAATAGCGTAACAATGGATGGCGGATAATAAAACCCAAATGGGTTGCCATTTGGCAGATCGCGGCTTCCGTAAATCGCATCCCAGATCGCTTGGCGTGTTTCCAGGCTGTAGGGGCTTTCTCCACGCAACGCGGCTTGTGCTCCGACCCAGCGTGGGTATACGTCTACACCAAGAATTAGGGTGGTGCCACGGAATGCGGCTTGCAAGTAGCTCATCAGAACGATCCCAGAAAAAAAGAAAAAAATGAAAACAGCAATGAGAGCGATTGGTTGGAATTTTTTCATGGTTACAGCCTGAGCAAAACCAGTATCCATAACCCGATTACAGCGGCGGCAAATTCATAGGTTAATGGGATGAGTCCGATTAAAGCGCCCACCCAGGAATGCAGGAGCATGTATGGTGATAAAAACGGCGAGGCGATCAGCGAGTATCTTATTTCAGTTTTCCGAATGGCGGCAACGATCCATGCCAGACCGATAGGCAATGAAAGGGGCCAGAAACTCGCATTCAGCGGAATCTCGCTGATCGGTGGAATCGCCAAAAACCAGGGTCCAAAAACGGCAACAGACACAGCGAGCGCCAAACCCGAAGGCGCAAATGTTTTGATTACCTTTGCGATGCCGCCCTCCCGCCAGGTTGCGAAAAGAAAATAAACGCCGACCGCCAACCCTACTTGAGGCTTTATCATCAAAAAGAATAGACCGATCCAAGGCGGTAATACTGCGCCTAACGCGGCAAGCCAATCCAAATTGCCGTTTAGAATTCCGTGTAACACAGGTGGAGAAACTAGCAACAGCGGGATCGTCACCTTGTTGCCTCCAAGTTTGTAGCCAACATACGCGTAGGTTGCCAATGCAACAATGACCAGGAGCGCGCGCCCGATGTGTTCTGGCAATATGGCAAACGGTATCAGCAAGACCGCTGTCCATGGAGGGTTGAAAAATCCGCTGGCGGTATAGGGAGTGCGTCCGTGAAGAATCTCGAGCGCCGCGGGACGAAATGCGCCATGCCAATCTACGGCGATAGGAAGGGTGGCTGACATAACAATAACCAGAGCAGTCGCGGCAATTGCTACGATGGCTGTTTTCAAGAAAATATGCGCCTGAATTCCCATTTTAAACTGCACTACCTCATCAATTGCTCAACTCTGGATTCGCCGAGCGTGTAATATTTCGCGTCTTTGTGCGAAACGACGATTGCGGCAGTGGATTCTTCGGGGATGATCTGCCCCGAAACGGAAAGCCCCAGCCCAAGTTCGGCTTCGGCGGCGGGGAGCATTTGGAAAACCTTGAAGTGATCTTCAAGAATTGGGATGGCGGGATAACCCCACGAATAGCGTTTGCCTTGATTCGCGCCGAGTCCCAACTCGCGGCGGATGTGATTGTGCATATAGTCTGCGGTGGCTTCGGCGGCTTGCACGGCGAGTCCATGCACGAAGTAGGCTTCGGTGTAATCGTTCGCGGCTTGCAATTCTTCAAACAAAGCGGTGGCGGCTTTGCCGACGGTGACGATTTGCAAAGCGACCGTGTCCAACTGACCCGATTCGAGCGAGGCGAAATAATCCGAAAGCGCGAGAAAATCTCCGTTCGGCTGGCGTGGACAAATTAAACGAACCGCTTCTTTTTTGCCTTGCGCGTCGGCGTAGACGATCAATTCCTCGCCGTCGGCTTGACAGGCGAAGTAGCCGTACACGGCTTGCGGTTTAATCCAGCCGCGTCTGGAGGCGTCTTTAGTCATTGAGGCGAGTCGGGCGTCAAAGTCTTTTTTCAACTTTTCCCATTCGGCGCCGTGCGTGTTCTTCGCGCCCCAAGATAAGCGATACAACTCGTTAATGTTGAGATGCTTCAATACCATTTCAAGCGGCATGTTTTTGACAATGCGTTGTCCGAGTTTTTCGGGCAGGGGAATCGGCGCAGGGACGACGTTGGAGCGCTGTCCGCTTGGTGCGGCGGTTTCGGCCTGCGCGGCGCGCTTCAATTCCATCGTAGATTCTTTGAGAATTTTTTCTAACAAGTCAAAGCGCTTTTCTTCGTCAATCAGCGCGTCTACCGTGTCCAAGCCTTCAAATGCGTCCTTGCAATAGAAGACGCCCGATTCGTAATTTGAGCCGTCTTCGGTTTGCAGAATGCGCCGCCCAAACCGGCGATTAATTGCCGCGCCGCCCACTAAGACGGGGATTTGATGTTTGCGCCGATGCAGTTCGTTGACGATGAGCGGCATTTGCTTGGACGTGGAAACCAGCAGAGCGGAGAGTCCGATCGCGGTGGCATTGACTTCAACCGCTTTCGTGATGATCGTTTCGGCGGGTACTTGCTTACCCAAATCAATGACGGTGTAGCCGTTGTTCGCCAAAATTGTTTTGACCAGATTCTTGCCGATGTCATGCACATCGCCATAGACTGTTGCGATAACGACTGTGCCTTTGGTGACGCCTTCCATCTTTTCGAGGTAGTTTTCAAGATGTGAGACGGTCTTCTTCATCGTTTCAGCGGACTGCAGAACGAAGGGCAGAATCAACTCGCCCGCGCCGAATTTGTCGCCGACTTCTTTCATGGCGGGGAGGAGGACGTTGTTGAGAGTGTGGACGGCGATTTCGTGTTTCGTGTTTCGTGGAGCGTGAGGCGCGTCTTCGGTTACAAGTTGCGGGTTACGAGTTACGGGTTGCGGCGGCGTACTTGTTTCCTTGTCTACTTGTTTACCTGTCTCCGTGTCTACCTGTCTATTAATAATCTCATCAATATCCGCCTCCACGCCGTCTTTGAAGCGATGCACAATTTTCCAATGCAATCTTTGTTCGGGGGTCATGCCTTCGGTGGGATCGGCGGTTGTATCGTCGGAGATTTCCACATTTTCAAAGTGGGCGATGAATCTTTGCAGGGCGTCTTCACGACGATTGAAGATCAAATCTTCGCAGAGTTCGCGTTCTTCGTTATCAATCTCCGCGTACGGCTTGACGTGCGCCGCGTTGACGATCGCCATATCCAAGCCGACTTGCACGCAGTGATAGAGCATGACCGAGTTCAAAGCGGGTCTGGCTTGTGGAGCAAAACCGAATGACAAGTTGCTCACGCCAAGTGAGGTCATTACACCTGGCAGTTTTTCTTCAATTAATCGAATGCCATCAATCGTTTCTTTGGCGGAATCAATAAATTCGGCGTCGCCAGTTGCAAGCGTGAAGGTCAAGTCGTCGAAGACCAAATCTTCGGCTTTGAGTCCATGCTCGTTGACGGCGATATCGTAAATGCGTTGAGCGACTTCATATTTATGCTGGGCGGTTTTCGCCATGCCGTTTTCATCAATGGTGAGACAAATCACGGCGGCGTTATATTTCTTTGCGAGCGCGAAAATCTTATCGGCTTTTGCGCGACCTGATTCAAGGTGCGTGGAGTTGATCAAACAACGCCCAGGCGCGGTTTGCAAAGCGATCTCCAAAACGTCCACTTCGGTGGAGTCGATCACCAGCGGAACATCCACGCCCATTTGTAATTTCTTGATGACCTTGCGCATCTGCTCGCCTTCGTCGGCGCGTTCGGTTACGGCTACTGAAATATCTAAGGCATGTGCGCCACCTGCCACTTGGTCACGAGCGATTTGTAAAATGCCATCGTAATCTTCTTCGAGTAAAAACTTTTTGAATTTGCGCGAGCCTTGTGCATTACAGCGTTCGCCAAGCAAGGTAGGAGCAGGATTCTGTTGCATAGTAATCGCCGACATAGCAGAGGCAAGTTGGGGCGTGGTCTGAAGCGGAGTAGTAATTGGTAATTGGTAATTGGAAAGTTTATCCACAAGTAGCTTGAGATGCGTGGGAGTCGTTCCGCAACATCCACCAACAACTCGAACATTGTGCTTCGTCACAAACTCGTACATGTCGTTCGCGTACGGCTCAGGCTCAAGCGGATAAACAGCCTGCCCGTCCACATTGAGCGGAAGCCCCGCGTTGGGGATGCACGAAACGGGGAGCGTGGAATTTTCGCCGAGAAAACGAATCGGCTCGCGCATGTGTTCGGGTCCAGTGGAGCAGTTGAGACCGATGACATCAATGCCCATGCCTTCGAGAATCGTGAGCGCGGCGTTGATGTCGGTGCCGAGCAACATGCGACCCGTCGTGTCGAGCGTGACTTGCGCTTGAATCGGCAGATAAATTTGCGTCTCTTCAAAAGCTTGATGTAGTCCCGCGATCGCGGCTTTGACTTCGAGAATGTCTTGCGACGTTTCGATGAGCAGAAGATCAACGCCGCCTCGAATCAGACCGACAGCCTGCTCGGCAAACGCGGCAATCAACTCATCGTATGTGACGTTCGAGAGGTCGGGGTCGTTGGTGGATGGCAGTTTGCCGCTGGGGCCAATTGAACCAGCCACAAAACGCGGCTGACCTGTTTTCTCGGCATATTCATCCGCGAGTCTTTTTGCCAACTGCGCCGCCGCCATGTTGATCTCGATCACGCGGTCTTGCAGGTTGTATTCCTTCATCGTCAAACGATTCGAGCGGAAGGTATCCGTTTCAAGCACATCCACGCCCACTTCAAGAAACGAACGATGAACTTTTTCCACGGCTGCGGGATACGAGATGACGAGGTAGTCGTTGCATCCATTGTATTGCTCGCCGCCGAAATGTTCGGCAGTCAGGTCTTGCACTTGCAGGCTGGTGCCCATCGCGCCGTCGAAGATAAGGACTTTCTTTTCGAGGGCGTCGAGGTATTTTCTGTTTGTATATTTTCGATTCATATTCGTTTCCTTACTTCAAGTTAATTCACTACAGATTTCAACTTGCCGTTTTCTGCAAGTATTAAATCACCAACACATTGAATGCCATTGCCATTTACGATAATCCCATCGCCATCGGGACAACCAAATATTTTGCCGCTCTGAGTAATGGAATATTCAATCAGCTTGTTCTCTACATCCTCAATTCTGTTTATATGTGGTAAGAAAGCAAAGTCAACAAAATTTAGCGCAGAAAGGTCGGTTAGGTTATGCGATGGTTCTTCTCCGCAAATGTGAGTCGTCGAAATTTCTGGGGTCATCAGAATTGCGCCAGCGCTCACGCCAATTAACACGCCGCCATTTGCTACATAATCATGAAGGAGGGAAATAAGCCCTCGTTTACGAAGCCAGTATAGAAAATTATATGTGGAGCCTCCCGACAAATGAATTGCATCACAGGTAAAAAGGTTTTTGGCTTTATCAGGTTCATACTCTATCTCCAATTCAAAATAGACCGACAAGTCAGCGTCCAATGATTTGTAATAAGCCTGCTGTTGTTTGTACCAGGTTCTTTCAGCGTCGGTGGATGAAGGAATATATCCAATAATCGGGCGTTGCTTACCAATTAAACTGAGTAAGTGTTCATCCAATTTGGATGATCGTTCAGTCTGTTGATCACTGTAGAAAGCTAATTTACGATACATAATTTGATTTTTGCACATCTTCCAGCGCGGGGTGGTGGCGTGGGGTTGTGCCCGCACGGGTGATGGTTGCACGGGGATTAATCCCCGCGCTATTCATACGAAGCCGACTGAAGTCGGCTAGTCCGCTTGAGCGGACTTTGTAGGCATAGCGCGGACGTTCATGTCTTCACATCACTCGGCAATGACGCGCGTCCTGCCGCAGTCATCCTGCCTTCGGCGATCATCCTTCGCGCGCGATCCTTGTTCGTGTTCGTCCAATTCGATTTCGGTCGGCGCGGCGAGAAGCGCAGGGCGTAGCGTTCCGCGTCCATGGATTTTTCGAGTCCGTCAATCCAGCCGAAGCAGATCGCTTCCTCCACCGCCTCCACATAATTGATAGACGGTTTCTTCGTGGCTTTCTTATATTGAATCAACCAAATTTCCTTTTTGGCTTTGTGATTCTTTATTAGCCACTTCCGAAAGTCATCTCCTGTTGTTACATAAATTGTTTCGCCGATTTCCATGAGTTCCTTTTGAACCGCGAAGCCCGCTAAGACCGCAAAGAAAACCTTTATTTTTTCTTTGCGAACTTCGCGCTCTTAGCGGTTAATCATCTCACAACAAAATCGCCTCTCATAGTGAGAGGCGACATTCAAACATGAAGTCATCTCTCATCTCCCGCACGATAAAAATCATGCGCCGAAGTTGGCACCTTCTTCACTGAACACTGATTACTGTTCACTGCATGGTTGCCGAAGCGTCATCGGGTCGGTCCCTCAGCTTCTCTGGATGAGTGTATCCGTAAATTGTTTGCGATTTATAACATGGCAAAGCGGGAATGTCAATTCAATATTGTATAATCTTGTCATGCAATTTGAACGAAATAAAATCTCATATATCGCCCTCGCAGTTTTTCTCATCGGCTTGGGATTGTTTGCGTATCTCGGACTATACTTCCGTTATTGGGCGGACGATTGGTGCTACAACGCCGACTTCCGCAACCTCGGCTTTTTCCAAACTCTGCATGGCTATGTGGATAACGTGACGTACACTCCCAGCCGATATTCTGTGACGATTCTCGCGGGACTCTTCTATCCGCTTGGCGTTTTTGGATTGCAACTCCTCATCCCAATCTCGCTTCTTCTCTGGACGTGGGGCTTGGTTCGCCTCTTCGTCAACATTTCCTCCCTTTCGAGTTATCCACTTTCCACTTTCCACGCAGTTCTGCTTTCCTGCATCATCGTTTACTTCTCCATTTATCTCGCGCCGCATTTGTATCAATCCGTGTATTGGAACACTGGTTTCTTCACCTACACTTTCCCCCTCGTTCTATTTCCATGGGTATTAACTCTCGTCACGGACCAAAATACATCCAAAACAAAATTGATCCTCATTGCATTACTCTCCCTCCTCGCAGGCGGATTCTCCGAAGCCAGCAACACTGTGCTTGTTTCGATTTTGACTTTGTACACAGCCATCGCTTTTGTTGGTTCGCGCTATAAAAAACTCTGGGCGCAAAAGACTTTCCCTCCCGCGCTTGTGGCTTTGATATTTGCCATGATCGCAATGGCATTACTCGTCTTCGCGCCGACGACTCAACTCCGCGCGGAGAGATATGGCGAGCCAGCCAATCTGCTTGAACTGATAACCCTCGTATTCAACTTCACGCGCGCGTTTGTCACGCTTTCGGTCAAAGATTATCAACAACTTCTCATTCTCCTCCTCGCCGCGTTGTTTGGCTTTGTGTTGACCTCGAAAGAACGAGACATCAACATCCCGAAAATGCTCAGTCTCGGACTCGGAATCTTCGCCCTCGCAATCCTCCTCGTTGCCGCATCGTTAACTCCCAGCGCCTACATCGAGCGCGGACTCCCCATCCTCCGCACCCAGATCATCCCGCGTCACATCATGGTTTTCGCCTTCGTCGCTTTGGGCTGGGGTGCAGGATTTATTCTGCGTAACCTTTATTCACCCGCTTGGTTACAAACCACAGCGTCGGTTGTTTTGCTGGTTGCGCTTGCGTTTCCAATTTTGACCATCTTCACCGCCTCAAAATACATTCCCGTGTACAGTCAACGCGCCCAACTGTGGGACGAACGTGAAGCGACGATCCTTTCCGCAATTGAAAATAATCAGGAGCGAGTTGAAGTCCTCGCCATAGATGGCGCGCCCGTCGGCGGAATCCGCGACTTCGACCCGCCCGATAAAAAGGGATATTGGATCACCCTCTGCGCCGCCGATTACTATCACATCAAATTACAGGTCATCCTCCCATGAAAATTGTCGCCCTTGTTCCCATGCGTCGTCACTCTCAGCGCGTGATTGGTAAGAATTATCGTCTGCTGGCTGGCAAGCCATTGTTCCATCACATCATCGAGACGTTGCTCGGCGTGCCTGAGATCAACCAAATTGTCGTGGATACTGACTCAAATGAAGTGATGGACGGCTTGAAGCAACATTTCCCATCCGTGAACATCATCGTCCGCCCCGAATCCCTCCGCGCCGACGATGTGCCGATGAACGAGATTCTGATCCACGACACAGGTTTATTCCATGCCGATTTTTATCTGCAAACCCACAGCACGAATCCCCTCCTCAAACCCGAATCAATCTCCGCCGCCATCCAATTACTACTTACCAATTACCCCAATTCCGATTCCCTCTTTTCCGTCACCCGCCTCCAAACGCGCCTCTACGACAAAGACGGCAACGCGCTGAACCACAACCCGAAAGAGTTGATCCAGACACAGGATTTACCGCCCGTGTTCGAAGAAAACTCCTGTATCTATATTTTCACTCGCGAAAATCTTTTGGCGAAGAAACACCGCATCAGCGACAAGCCGCTCCTATTCGAAATCGCCGCCGACGAAGCCTGGGACATTGACGAAGAACTCGATTTTGCAATTTGTGATTTCCTGTTGAATAGAAAATTAGATTCGTAGGACATTCCAAACTTTATCTCGAATTGCATAATCCCGAAGGGATGATAGGATTGTAGCAATGATCGAAATGAAATCAAATCCCGAAGGGATGACATGATTCCTTTTGCATCTGACACCCCTTCGGGGTTGGAATCCATTGCATTGCGTCTTCTATAATCATTTGACCCCTTCGGGGTCATAGTCAATTGTTCACAGGTAGTTGATGACTCGATTCAAAAAAATACAAAATCTGCTAGGCAAATGGTTTTCCCTCCCCTGGTATCCCGTCCTCTTCGGCGCGTATCCCGTTTTGGCGTTGATGGCGGTCAACGTGGGGCAGATCAAGGTGGAGGCAGGGTGGCGCGCGTTGCTTGTGAGCCTCTTGTTCGCGGGGATTCTTTTCATCGCGTTGCGACTCATCCTCCGCGATTGGAATCGCGCCGCGTTTCTGTCCACGCTATGGATGGCATTGTTCTTTTCATACGGTCACGTCTACATCACGTTGGCAGAAAAAGTAAAAGACTTCGATTATGAAAAATGGTTGCTCATTGTCTGGCTCGCGCTTGCCGTTCTCTTTGTAATTTGGGCTGTTAGAAAATCTCCAGCCTCGCCTCTTGCGCTGAACGTGATCGTGCTGGGGCTGGTAGTCAGCTCCCTATGGCAGATCAGCCCGACGGTCCAGAAAGGAAGCGCGCATCGAGTTGGCGCGGAGAATGCCCCCGTGGATGAAAATCTAACGCGTCCCGAAAATCCGCCCGATGTGTATTATTTCATCCTCGATTCGTATGCGCGCGAAGATCTGTTGAAGAAGGCATACGGATACGATAACAGCGTGTTTCTTGAAGGCTTGCGCGAACGCGGGTTTTATGTGGCGCAGTGCAGTCAGGCAAATTATGTGCGCACCGAACTTTCAGTCGGGTCGTCGTTGAACATGTCGTATTTGCAGGATTTAGATCCCGCGTTCACGCCCGAGAGCATCAAGCGGCGCGTGTTGTGGGATTCGTATCAACATAGCGCGGTTCGTTACAATTTTGAATCGTTGGGTTATACAACGATTGCGTTCGTCACAGGCTTTGCATGGAACGAACTTGACGATGCCGATGTGTTTTACACGCCGCCGCCATTTTCTGCGGGCATGACCGAGTTTGAAACGTTATTTCTCGATACCACTCTCGCGCGCTACGCAGAGGATGCAGGCTGGATAAATACCGATGAGATCATGGGGCAGAATTTCCGCGACCGCACGATGCTGGTTTTTGATTCGATGGACGACATCGCGCGTATGCCCGAGCCGACCTTCGCGTACATTCACGTGATCTCGCCTCATCCGCCTTTCGTGTTTGGTCCAAACGGTGAATACACAAACCCCGCCGATTTCTGGAATGAGGAAAAACATTACCCCGCGGATTTATACGCAACAGGGTATCAGAATCAATTGACGTTCTTGAATCAAAAGATGCTCGATGCCATTGATACGTTGCTTTCCGAATCAAAAACCCCGCCAATTATTATTTTACAAGGCGATCACGGTCCGTGGCTGCAACCGCGCGATAGGCGCATGTGGATTCTGAACGCGTATTATTTACCTGAACATCAAGATAAATTGTTTTCAAAAATTTCGCCCGTCAACACGTTCCGTTACATCTTCAACGCCTACTTCGGCGGGAACTATGATATGCTTCCAAACGTTAGTTATTTTTCACCCGTGCCAAAACTCTACGAATTTTCAGAAGTAAAAAACAATTGCAAATGAAATACACCGTCCTGTTTACCGCGCCTTATATGATTCCGTTTGTGGATCGCTTCAAACCCGTCTTCGACAAATACGACATCGAGTTGATCGTGCCAGATGTGCGCGAACGCATGGAAGAGGCAGACTTGTTGAAATACGCGGGTCAATTCGACGGCGCGATCTGTGGGGATGACCGCTACACCGCGCGCGTGATCGAAGCCTGCGCGCCGCGTCTCAAAGTGATTTCGAAATGGGGGACGGGCATCGATTCACTCGACGGGGAAGCCTGCCTCAGACATTCGGTGACAATTGGTCGCACCCCCAACGCCTTCACCACTCCCGTAGCGGATACCGTCCTCGGCTACATGCTCGCCTTCGCCCGCCGCCAACCATGGATGAATAGTGAAATGAAAAATGGAAGGTGGGAAAAAATTTCAGGCAAATCATTAAGTGAATGTACGTTGGGCGTGATCGGCGTTGGCAACATCGGCAAAGCCGTGACTCGCCGCGCCAAAGCCTTCGGCATGAAAGTGTACGGCAACGACATCGTTGACATTGACCACGTCTTCATCACCGAAACTGGCATCGAGATGACGGGTCTCCACTTTTTACTTTCCAATTCCGATTTCGTCTCCATCAACTGCGACCTCAACCCCGCCTCTCATCACTTAATGAACTCTGACACGTTTGCTCTGATGAAATCAACCGCTGTGTTAATCAACGCCGCGCGCGGACCCATCGT
>CASGHD010000047.1 GCA_949319575.1 uncultured Anaerolineales bacterium
CTCGAAGGCGATGAGATCCGCTTTTCCATCATACAACCACCCTTTATTATCTTTGCGAACGCTATGCAACTCAACCCACAAAAATTCGTCTTGAAGTTCTTTGTCCCCGCGCGACTTGCGTTTTATGCTTTTCACATCCACCTTGTGAGATTTACCATCCCGTTCGATGACATAATCAAAATGTTCGTCAATATTCCCCTTTTCAGACGAAGCCGTGACTTTGAATCCGTGCTGAATCGCAAGCCGCGCGAAGGAATCCTCCGCGCGGCGGCCAAGTTCCAGCGAATCTTTTGTGTCGTAACGATTTCTGGAATTCTTTGTGAACATGAAGTAAATTATAGCCCCAAAAAAACTTTGCCACAGAGAACGCAGAGTTCACAGAGATTTAAGAAGGTCTTTCTCAAAGGTCTCTGTGAACTCTGTGGCTAATTGCTCTTACTTTTACCCAACATACTCACACCACGCCTCATACTTCGCCACCTTCCCGCGAATCGCATCGTGATACACATTTTGAATCTCACGGGTGATCTTCCCAGATTTTCCATCGCCAATCGTGCGGAAGTCAATCTCACACAAACCAATTACCTCCGCCGCCGTGCCGCACACGAAGACCTCATCCGCGTTGTAGAGTTGGTCGCGTGAGATCGCGGCTTCGACTACTTCGTAGCCGAGGTCGTTGGCAATCGTATAAATGGAATGGCGCGTGATGCCTTCCAAAATCGGCGCGGTGGACGGCGTGACGATCTTCCCATTCCGCACCACAAATAAATTCTCGCCCGTGCATTCCGCCACATAACCTTGCGGATCGAGCATGATCGCTTCTTCAAAACCCAGCCGCACCGATTCAGTCTTCGCTAAAATGCTGTTCACATAATTGCCCGCGATCTTCGCCTTCGTCATGCTCACGTTCGGATGATGCCGCGTGTGCGATGAAATATTCGCGCGGATTCCCTTTGCCAGCGCCTCGTCGCCGAGATAATTCGACCATTGCCACACCGCGATCATCATGGAAAGTTTACCGCCATCTACATTCAAATTCCAACCGCCGCCGTCCAAATACATCAACGGGCGGATGTAGCAATCCGTAAACCCATTAGCGCGGACGGTATCCTTATGCGCTTTGATCGCCTCTTCCACGCTCCATGGAAATTCACGAAAGCCCAACACACGCGCTGAATCAAATAATCTCTCCACGTGTTCGCGCAAACGAAAAACGGCGGGGCCCTTCGGCGTGTTATACGCGCGAATGCCTTCGAACACCGCCGCGCCATAATGCAAAGCGGGCGTCAGAAAATGCAACGTCGCTTGCTCAAACGGCGCTAACTCGCCGTTCTTCCAGATAAATTTCGATTCCATGCCCATTGCTCAATCTCCTATTCTTTGTGTGACCGTGGACGATAGACCGCAGACCGTTTTTATAGTCTATTGTCCACCGTCCATCGTCTAAATATTTCTCAAAATCTCTTCCGTCATCTGACAAGTCGTCAACATTCCACCAAGGTCTGCTGTCCGCGCGCCATCCGTGATCGTTTGATATACGGCTCTTTCAATGGACTCCGCTTCCGCGTCCAACTTGAACGAGTGACGCAACATCATCGCCGATGACAGGATTGTACCAACTGGATTTGCGATTCCCTTCCCCGCGATGTCGGGCGCGGAGCCGTGGATCGGTTCATACAGACCCATCCTCGCTTCTTTCTCCGACGGGGAAGCTGGTTCGCCCAAACTAGCCGACGGCAACATCCCCATCGAACCCGCCAGCACGGACGCCTCATCCGTGAGAATATCGCCGAACATGTTCTCAGTGACGATCACATCGAACGATGCTGGGGATGTGATCAGTCGCATGGAGGCGGTATCAACGAGCATGTGTTCAAGTTCAATATCAGAATTTTCTTTTCCAATGTTTGTCGTTATCTGCCGCCACATCCGCGATGATTCCAACACGTTAGCCTTATCCACCGAGGTGACTTTCTTCTTTCGTCCGCGCGCCAGTTTGAAAGCCAATTCGACGACTCGTTTGATTTCATAATCGTAATATTCAAGCGTATCCACCGCGCGCTCTTTGCCATCTTTCATCTCGCGCATTTTGGGCTGACCGAAATACAAACCGCCTGTCAACTCGCGGATGACGAGAATATCCACATCCTTTAATTTTTCGGGCTTCAACGGCGACGAATCAATTAACGCGGGATTCACTTTGACGGGACGAAGATTCGCAAATACGCCCAGCCCCTTGCGAAGCGCGAGCAATCCGCGTTCGGGGCGGTCTTTTGCCTTGGGGTCGTCCCATTTCGGTCCGCCCACCGCGCCGAGCAACACAGCATCGGATGATTTGCAATCGGCTAAGGCTTCATCGGTTAACGATGTTCCATATTTATCAATCGAACAACCACCCATCAAGCGTTCTTGAAAATTGAAGGTGTGATTATATTTTTTTGCAATAACATCCAACACACGCGTTGCCTCATGCACAACTTCGGGTCCGATGCCATCGCCAGGGAGGAGGGTGATTTTGAATTCCAAGTTTTTTTCCTTTGTTATGTCGTTGCGAGCGGAGCGAAGCAATCTCCTCACAAACAGAAGGTTGCTTCGTCGGCTATCGCCTCCTCGCAACGACATGAATTTTATTTAATGCGCCACCATCAACCCATATTCCATCGAATCAGCCAGCGCGCGCCAACTGGCTTCGATGATGTTGGTACTCGCGCCAACTGTGCTCCATCTTGAAGTTGAATTGCGCGTGTCAATCAACACACGGGTGATCGCCTCCGTTCCATGATCCGAATCCAATATGCGGACTTTGTAATCGGACAAATGGAATTTTTGAATTTGCGGATAATACGACGCCAATGCTTTTCGCAAGGCAATATCCAGCGCATTGACGGGACCATTGCCCTCCGCCGCCGTGTGAAGCAATTCGCCTTGCACCTTCACTTTGACAGTCGCTTCCGCAAACGTGCCGCGCCCGTCCCGATGCTCCACATTGACAAAGAAATCAACCAATTCAAACGGCGGCTTGTAATTTAATTCCTGTCGCTTCAACATCATCGCAACAGATGCTTCGGCGGCTTCAAAAGAAAATCCGCGCGATTCGAGTTCTTTGATCTCATTCAACACGGGCAATACTTCCGCGCCTTCAACCTCCACGCCATGCTCTTCGGCTTTGCTGAGCAAATTTCCGCGACCCGATAAATCCGAAACGACGACTCGCATCTTGTTGCCGACCAGTTCAGGCTCCACGTGTTGATACGATTTCGCATTGCGCCGCATCGCCGCCACGTGGACTCCGCCCTTATGCGCGAATGCTGACTTCCCCACGAACGGCAAATGCTCGTCAGGCGTGATGTTCGCCACCTCCGCCACGAAATGAGACAAGTCATATAAATGTTGAATGTTCCCTGCGGGCAAACACGAGTAGCCCATCTTCAATTCAAGGTCAGCCATGATCGAAACGAGATTCGCATTGCCGCATCGCTCACCGACTCCGTTGATCGTTCCTTGCACTTGAATCGCGCCTTCACGAATCGCAGTCAACGAATTGACGACCGCGCATTCCGAATCGTTGTGCGTGTGAATCCCAAACGGATGATCGAGCGAAGTTTTTATATCGCAAATAATTTTTTGCAAATCCCACGGCATTGTGCCGCCGTTCGTGTCGCACAGCACGACAGTCTCTGCTCCCCCGCGAATAGCGGCGCGAAGAGTTTCGATGGCATACGATGAATCCGCTTTATAGCCGTCGAAGAAATGTTCGGCGTCGTAAATCACACGCTTGTTATTGGACTTGAGATACGCGACCGACTGCTCGATGATCCGCAAATTATCTTCGAACGTCGTCTGCAACACCTCTTTGACGTGCAACGTCCATGTCTTGCCGAAGATGGTGCAGACTGGCGTTTGCGAATCCAACAAGGCTTTGATGTTGGCGTCGTCTTCAGGTCCGCCTTTGACTCGGCAAGTGGAACCGAACGCCGCGATAAGCGAATTCTTCCATTGCATATCGCGCGCGCGTTCAAAGAACTCCACATCCTTCGGGTTCGAGCCAGGCCAGCCGCCCTCGATGAAAGCGACGCCGAGTTCGTCAAGTTTTTGCGCGATGCGAATTTTGTCATTGCCTGAAAGCGTGAATCCTTCAGACTGAGTCCCGTCGCGCAGGGTGGTGTCGTAGATTTGGATTGGGTTCATGGTAAATCCATTCAGCCACAGAGTTCACAGAGACTCTGAGAAAAATCTCAAAGAACTCTGTGGTCTCTGTGGCTAAGGAAGGTTCGCCTCAAAGTTTGCAATCTCTTTTTCAAAATTCATAATGTAACCCAGTTCATCCACACCGTTGAGCAGACAAGTTTTGCTGAACAAATCAATTGGGAAGGTGAGCGAACCGCCAGGGTAGGATAAGGTTTGGGTAGCCAGATCAACTGTCAGGTCGGCGCGAGGCGCTTCTTCAAATAGATCAAAAAGCATCTTGTGAGTCGCGTCATCCACGACGATGGGAATTAATCCGTTCTTCAAAGAATTGTTGCGAAAAATATCCGCAAAGGATGTGGAGATGACGGCGCGAAAGCCGTAACTGGTGAGCGCCCAGGGAGCGTGTTCGCGGCTCGAACCGCAACCGAAGTTGTCGCCTGCCAATAAAATTTGCGCGCCTTGCGACTCAGGCTTGTTGATGATGAAATCTTCCTTCGGCGTTTTATCGTCGTTGTAACGCCAATGATAAAAGAGCGCGTCGGCGAGTCCGTTCTTGTCGGTGACTTTGAGAAATTGCGCGGGGATGATTTGATCGGTGTCAATATCATTCGCGGGAATTGCGATCATGCGGGAGGTGAGGGTTGTGAAAGTTGGCATAAATTACTATTCCTTTTATACTTGATATTATTGCTACCATGTTTTGCCAAGGAGTAGACGATGGCGATTGTCTATCAAAATGGTATTGCTGGAAAAATTTGCGCAAATCCTGAATGCGGCTGGAAACCTTTAAGTGAATTTGCTCCAGCGCGGTTGTTTGGATTGCCAGTTGGCGATGGGTATAAATCGCGTTGCAGAATTTGCTGGAATGCACAAAAGCGGGCACAACGAGCAGCTAACCCAGAAAAACATAGAGAGACTGCACGCAAGTATGTTGAAGCAAACCAAGAACACATTCGTAATCTCAAACGTAAGCATCAAGCAGAAAATCCAGAAAAATATGATGAGGCTCTTCGTAAGTACCGCGAAACTCATCGCGAAGAAATTAACACACAGGCAAAAGAACGACGCGATAGTGATATAGAACATTATCGTGAAATCGGTCGCAACTCTTATGAGCGTCATGCTGAAGAACGCCGTAAGTATTCCCTTGAATACTACAAGCGTTTTCCTGAAAAATCTGTTGCGGCAACAAACCGTCGTCGTGCATTAAAACTCTCTGCCGAAGGCGCTCATACCGAAGAACAATGGCAAGCCTTGAAATCCTTTTATGATTTCAAATGCCTCAAATGCGGAAAGCAAGAGCCTGAAGTCAAATTGACGCGCGACCATGTGATTCCACTTACGCAGGGCGGTTCCGATTCAATTGATAATGTTCAACCTCTATGCGCTCATTGCAATAGTAAGAAGAACAACAAGCACATTGACTACCGTTAAGACATCATAGTTCGCGGATCGGTAACAACTCCATTAATGGCTGATGCCGCCGCAGTTATTGGGCTTGCCAGGAATGTGCGCGAACCTTTCCCTTGTCGTCCTTCAAAGTTTCTATTTGAGGTGCTCACACAATATTGACCTGCTGGAATCACATCCGAATTCATTGCAATACACGACGAGCATCCCGCTTCGCGCCATTCCGCGCCCGCTTCTTTGAAGACTTGATCCAAGCCTTCCTGCTCGGCTTGTTTCTTCACGTCTTGCGAGCCAGGCACGACCATGACGCGCGTGTTTTCTGAAACTTTTTTACCTTTCAAGAACGCCGCCGCGAGACGTAAATCCGAGATGCGCGAGTTGGTGCAAGAACCGATAAACACCACGTCCACTTTTTGACCGAGCAACGATTGCCCAGGTTGAAGTCCCATGTACGTCATGGCTTTTTCAAACGCGGCTTTCTGCGACGACTCGTTAAATGAATCAACTGTTGGGATGCGATCTGTAATCCTCATGCCCATGCCTGGATTCGTTCCGTAGGTAATCATCGGTTCGAGTTCGGAAGCGTCGAGCGTGATGGATTTGTCGTACACCGCGCCTTCATCGCTGGGCAATGATTTCCACTTTGCAACGGCTTTATCCCACTCCGCGCCTTTGGGGGCAAACTCACGTCCATATAAATATTCAAAGGTCGTTTCGTCGGGAGCAATCATGCCCGCGCGCGCGCCGCCTTCAATAGACATGTTGCAAACGGTCATGCGTTGCTCCATGGTGAGTGAACGAATCACTTCACCCGTGTATTCAAAGACATGCCCCGTCCCGCCGCCGACTCCGATTTTTGCAATCAGGGCGAGGATGATGTCTTTGGCTGAAACACCGCTCGACAATTTTCCGTCCACGCGCACTTCGTATGTCTTCGGTTTCTTTTGAAGCAGACATTGAGTCGCAAGCACATGTTCAACTTCAGATGTGCCGATCCCAAACGCCAACGCGCCGAAAGCGCCGTGCGTGGCGGTGTGACTATCGCCGCAGACGATGGTCATGCCTGGTTGCGTGCGACCAAGTTCAGGTCCGATCACGTGAACGATGCCGCGATGCGGACTGGTCATGCCGTGCAATTCGATTCCAAACTCGGCGGCATTCGTTTCCATCTGCTTGATTTGGGCGGCGGCTAACGCGTCAGTCATGGGGACATGCAGAGGCGTGGTCGGAATCGAATGATCCATCGTCGCCAGAGTCTTATCGGGTCGGCGGACTTTGAGTCCGCGCTGGCGGAGTCCCGTAAAGGCTTGAGGCGACGTCACCTCGTGAACCAGATGCAGGTCAATGTAAAGAACCGCAGGCGCATCCGCCTGTTCGGTCACCACATGCGAGTCCCAGATTTTTTGAAAAAGTGTTTTATTCATATACAAATCTCTAGTCTCCAATCTCTAATCTCTATTTCTCTAATCCTCTAATTCTCTCTTTTCTTTACCCAAGCATCACCCCAAAATCATTCACCACACGCTCATGCGATTCCGTCTGCGCGATGATGAGTTTATTGACCGCATTGATATACGCCTTCGCGCTGGCGACGATGATGTCGGTATCCGCGCCGTGACCGCCATACACGCGCGGATAATGCGCCTCGCTTTGCGCGTCCATTGAGGTGTGACCGTTCGCGCCTTGAATGCGGACAGTCACCTCGCCGAGCGCGTCAATGCCTTCGGTGATGGCGTGGACGTTGAACTCAAGCAACTCGCACGGCACATTGACGATCGCGTTGACGGCTTTGTACACTGCATCCACTGGACCCGTGCCGACAGAGGCTTGCGTGTGAATGACTCCATCGGGTCCGCGCAGGCGAACCGTTGCCGTCGGCATTCCCATCGTGCCACAAGTGACTTGCATATCGTTGAGCAAATACACATCGCGCGGACGATAAAACTCATCGGCGATCACTGCTTCCAAGTCGGCATCTACAATCACTTTCTTTCTGTCTGCCAATTCTTTGAAGCGCGCAAAGGCTTTATCGAGTTCCACTTCATCCAACGAATGACCCAACTCGGCAAGCCGCGTGCGAAGCGCATGACGACCCGAATGTTTTCCCAGCACCAACTTCGTTTGATTCACTCCTACGTCTTCGGGTCGCATGATCTCGTATGTTGTCTGGTGTTTCAACATTCCATCCTGATGAATGCCCGCTTCATGCGCGAACGCATTCGCGCCGACAATCGCTTTATTCGGTTGCACAACAATGCCCGTGTAGTTGCTCACCAGCTTGCTCACGCGCGAAATTTGTTTTGTTTGAATGCCCGTCTCCAAATCAAAAACGGGATGACGAGTCTTCAACGCCATCACAACTTCTTCCAACGACGTGTTGCCCGCGCGCTCGCCGATTCCGTTCATCGTCACTTCGGCTTGCCTCGCCCCCGCGCGAATCCCCGCCAGCGTGTTGGCGGTCGCCATCCCCAGATCGTCATGGCAATGCACAGAGATCGTAATGCCGTCGCGCATCCCTGGCGTGTGTTTGATGATGCCGTCAATCAATGTATAAAATTCTTCGGGCGTTGTGTACCCGACCGTGTCGGGAATATTCAACGTCGTCGCGCCAGATTTGATCGCCTCGCCCAACACCACATACAAAAATTCTGGGTCAGACCGCCCCGCATCTTCGGGCGAAAATTCAACATCATCACAAAATGTTTTTGCATACGCCACCATTTCAGAAACGCGTTGCACAACTTCTTCGGGATCCATCTTCAATTTGTGCTTCATGTGAATCGGCGACGTCGCCAAAAACGTATGAATGCGCGGATGTTTCGCGGATTGCACCGCCTCCCACGCTTTATCAATATCGGATTTATTCGCCCGCGCCAATCCCGCGATGATGGGGACTCTCGCTTCACTCTCAGGGACAGCTGGGTTGCCCACCTCAACCGCTATCCGTCTGACGGCTTCCAAGTCGTCGGGCGACGCGGCAGGGAACCCCGCTTCGATAATATCCACACCCATCATCGCCAGCGACCGCGCCACCTCCAGCTTTTCAGCGGACGTCATCGTCGCGCCTGGAGATTGCTCGCCATCGCGGAGAGTGGTGTCGAAGATACGAACATAGTTATTGTTTGTCATGTCTTTTTCCTTTCAATGTCGGAGTACACACGTAAACAAGTAGACAAGTACACACGGAACTCGTAACACGTATCGCGTAACTCGCAACGTGTCTACCTGTGTACCTGTTTCCCTGTCTACTTTCCCCAATTCTCAGGTCTCAGCGACCTCACCGCCGCGCCCGTCTGCCACATTTCAGAATCACGGATCGCGGCGAGTTCTTTATCCAACGTCTCACGATAATCGGGTTTGCTATTTGCCTCCAACGTGATGCGCGCTTCATTACCCGACACCACGCTTTTATACAAATCGCTGAACACAGGCGCGACCGCATCGCGGAACGCGTTCTTCCAATCCAATGCGCCGCGTTGAGCGGTGGTGGAGCAGTTGGCGTACATCCAATCCATGCCGTTCTGACCGACGAGTCGAATCAACGATTGCGTCAACTCTTCCACCGTCTCATTGAACGCCTCGGACGGGGAATGTCCGTTCTTGCGGAGTTCGTTGTATTGCGCTTCCATCACGCCCGCCAACGCGCCCATCAACACGCCGCGCTCGCCCGTGAGATCGGAATACACTTCATTCTTAAACGTGGTTGGGAACAAATATCCCGCGCCGATGGCGATGCCCAATGCAATCGTCCGTTCTTTGGCTTTGCCTGTCGCGTCTTGATGGACGGCAAAACTCGCGTTGATCCCCGAACCGTCCAGAAAATTCGTCCGCACACTGCGACCCGACCCCTTCGGCGCGACGAGCGCCACGTCCACATGCGGCGGAGGGATGACTCCCGTGTCATCTTTGAACGTGACAGAAAATCCATGCGAGAAATACAGCATGTCGCCTTCGTTCAAACATTCCACGATCTTCGACCACTGCGAGCGTTGACCAGCATCCGATAACAAATATTGAATGACTGTCCCTTTTTCAGCGGCTTCTTCCACAGAAAATAATGTCTCGCCTGGAACCCAGCCGTCCGCGATTGCCTTGTCCCAATTCTTCGTGCCAGCCCGTTGCCCGACGATCACGTTGATTCCATTGTCGCGCATGTTCATCGCCTGCGCGGGTCCCTGCACGCCATAGCCAAGCACCGCCACCACGTCATCCTTCAACACCTCACGCGCCTTCTCAAGCGGAAACTCATCGCGCGTTACCACTTCCTCTTCCGTGCCGCCAAAATTTATTTTTGCCATTGGTAGTTGATCTCCTGATTTATGTATTGTGCAAATCGGTAAACAGGTACACAAGTAAACAAGTACACAGGTGTAACTCGTATCTCGTAACTCGCATCCATGTCTACGTGTTTCCGTGTTTATCTGTCTCCGTGTCTACTTCCTTCACGGCGTCATCTCCGCCATACTCATCACATTCTCAAATTGATTCCCGTTCACGCGCCGCACGCCATCATTGACTCCGCGCGTCATCGAGACTTGCCCCGTGCGGACCATCTCCACGATTCCAATCGGGCGCAGCAACTCGATCAAGCCTTCGATCTTGTCCTCCGTGCCAGTGATTTCGACTACGACCGAATCAACCGCCACGTCCACGATGCGCGCGCGGAAGATCTCAGCAAGCCCGTTGACTTCGGCGCGGCGTTCGGGAGCGACTCGCACTTTGATCAGCGCCAGATCGCGCGTCACGGTAGAGTGAAGCGTCACATCTTGCACGTCAATCACGTTGACCAACTTATACAAATTCGCCTCGATGCGATGCGCGTCAACATCCCCGTTCGGGCATTCCACAACGATCGTCATGCGCGACACTTCGGGGTTCTCCGTCGTCCCCGCGTTGAGCGACACGATATTGAAATTCCGCCGCCGAAACAACGACGTCACCCGATTCAAAACGCCAGGTTTATTTTCTGCCAAAGCAATAAATGTGTAGTTCATAGTTCTCCTATATGTCATTGCGAGGGCGCTCTTGCTCTATGCCCGAAGCAATCTCCTCATTTCACATGTCGCTGCGAGACGCTCTTGCTCTTTGTCGAAGCAGTCTCCCGTGTCCAAAAATTTTTCTGTTGCGAGGAGATTGCTTCGGGCTATCGCCCTCGCAACGACATTAGCGTACTGGTCTCTGTATCATCTCATCCAACGCCGCGCCAGCGGGAACCATCGGATAGACCGCTTCTTCTTGTTCGACGCGGAATTCAAGCACCACTGGACCTTGAGTCTTCCGCGCCCATTCAATCGCTTCATTCACTTCCTCAGGCTTGGTCACTCGCTTCGCAGGGACTCCGTGCGCCTCTGCCAGTTTGACAAAATCAGGCGTGAGCATGTTCACCGCCGAATAGCGTTTGTCAAAGAAAAATTCCTGCCACTGACGCACCATACCCAAGTATTGATTGTTCATAATCGCCACTTTGACATTCGCGCCTTCCTGCACGGCAGTCGTTAACTCTGCGGCGGTCATTTGGAATCCGCCGTCGCCCGCGATTGCCCAAATTTCCTGATCCTTCGCCGCGAACCACGCGCCGATTGCCGAGGGGAGACCAAAGCCCATCGTCCCCGCGCCGCCCGAAGTCAGCCAGCGATTCGGTTTATCCAGAAAATAATATTGCGCCGCCCACATCTGATGTTGCCCCACGTCGGTGGTGACGATGGCGTTTCCATCGGTGGCTTTCCAAATATCGGCGATCATGTGCGCCGCGTGTAATTTGCCGTCGTCTTCCCAATTCATAATACTGCGCGCGTCCGCTTCGGCTTTCCATCCGTTGATCTCCTGTTTCCATTCATCGTGGTCATATTCATCCACCAGCGGGATTAAATCGGTTAACACGGTTTTCAAGTCGCCTACCAAAGGCACATCTACAAAAACATTTTTGTGCACTTCCGAAGGGTCAATTTCAATGTGGATTTTTTTGGCGCGCGGCGCGTACGTTTTCAACGTGCCAGTCACGCGGTCGTCGAAGCGCATCCCGAAGGCAAGAATCAAATCGGAATTTTGAACGGCGAGATTCGTATGCGCTTCGCCGTGCATCCCCATCATCCCCAAACTCAATTCATTTGAAGCAGGGAACGCGCCCAAGCCCAGCAACGTGCTCGCCACTGGAGTTTGAGTCTTGACCGCGAACTGCATCAACTCCTCTTCGGCTTTCGACATCAACACGCCATGCCCGCATAAAATAATCGGCTTCTTTGCGCGTTCAATTAATTCAACGGCTTGGTCTACTAAATTTTTCGGCGAACGCAACACAGGCTGATAGCCTGGCAACTTCACATCCTCAGGAAAAACAAACTCGCACGATTCGATTTGCGCGTTCTTGCAAACATCAATCAACACGGGACCTGGTCGCCCACTGCGCGCGATATAAAACGCTTCGCGAATCGTTTCGGCGATTTGGTCCGCGCGCGTGACCAAATAATTATGTTTCGTGATGGGCAACGTGATACCCGTCACATCGGTTTCTTGAAACGCATCGCCACCGATCAAATGCGCCGCCACCTGACCCGTGATGAAAACCGTCGGCACCGAATCCATCATCGCGGTACAAATGCCCGTCACGAGATTCGTCGCCCCTGGACCCGAGGTCGCCATCGCCACGCCAACTTTCCCCGACGCGCGAGCGTATCCATCCGCCATGTGCGCCGCGCCCTGCTCATGCCGCACCAACACATGATGCACGGGGTAATTCAACATCGCGTCATAGATCGGCATGTTCGCGCCGCCAGGATAGCCGAACACAACCTCCACGCCTTCGCGGGTCAAACATTCCCAAACAATTTCAGCGCCTTTTAATTTCATCTCTGCTCCTTTTTTTCATCCTTCATCATTCATAATTCATCATTCGGATTTCAACACCGCGCCCGTATCCGCGCTGGTGACAAAATGCGAATACCGCTTCAACCACTTTGATGTCGTTTTGGATTTAAACTCTGGCAACGCCTCCAGCCGACTCTCAATCTCCGCTTCGTTCAATCGGACGTTGAGACTGCGCGCCGCCAAATCAATTTGGATCACATCCCCAGCCTTCAACGCCGCGATCGGACCGCCTGCCGCCGCTTCTGGCGACACGTGACCGATACACGCGCCGCGCGTCCCGCCGCTGAATCGTCCGTCGGTGATCAACGCCACTTTATCGCCAAGTCCCATCCCCATGATCGCGGACGTGGGCGACAACATCTCCTGCATCCCAGGCCCGCCCTTTGGACCTTCATAACGAATCACAACACAATCTCCCGCTTTGACTTTGCCCGCCAAAATCCCAGCCATGGCTTCTTCTTGCGATTCAAAAATCACGGCGGGACCCTCAAACTTCATCATCGCCTCGCTCACGCCGCCCACTTTCACAACCGCGCCCTTCGGAGCAAGGTTGCCAAACAGAATCGCCAACCCTCCGCGCTTGGAATGGGCGTTGTCATAACGTCGAATCACTTCTTCATCCTGAATATCTTTGCCTTGAATCGATTCGCCCAATGTTTTTCCCGTCACAGTCATTCTGTCAAAATGCAACATGCCCGTCCCCCACTGAATTTCATTCAATATCGCAGGGATTCCCCCCGCGCGATGCACATCTTCCATGTGCCACTTGCCCGCTGGACTCACCTTGCAGATGTGCGGAACTTTATCCGCCACCGCGTTGATTCGTTCCAACGGATAGTCCACGCCCGCTTCGTTTGCCAACGCCAACGTGTGCAACACTGTATTCGATGAGCCGCCCATCGCCATGTCCAATGCAAAGGCATCGTCAATCGCTTCGGCGGTGACAATATCTCTCGGCTTGATATCACGTTCGATCAATGTCATCACTTGCGCGGCGGCTTGCTTGGCTAACGCTTCACGTTCAGGAGTCTTCGCCAATGCCGAGCCGTTATAAGGCAACGCCAAACCTAACACTTCCATCAAACAGTTCATCGAGTTAGCAGTGAACATCCCCGAGCACGATCCGCACGATGGACAGGCAAATTTTTCTAAAATAGACAATCGCTTTTCATCAATCTTGCTCGCTGAAAATGCGCCCACGCCTTCAAAGACAGAAATCAAATCTATCGTCTCGCCTTCGGGAGTCATCCCCGCTTTCATCGCGCCGCCTGATACAAATATAGTCGGGATGTTGACTCGCATTGCGCCAAGCAACATGCCAGGCACGATCTTGTCGCAGTTGGGGATGCACACCATGGCGTCGAATCTGTGTGCCTCGATCATGGTCTCGACGCAGTCCGCAATTAGTTCCCGCGAGGGAAGCGAGTACTTCATCCCCATGTGACCCATGGCGATGCCGTCATCCACGCCGATGGTATTAAATTCAAACGGCACACCTCCCGCCGCGCGGACAGCGTACTTCACCAGTTTGCCGAAATCCTGCAAGTGCACATGCCCAGGGACAATATCCACATACGAATTGACGATGGCAACGAACGGCTTGTTGAAATCGTCATCCTGCAAACCCGTGGCGCGCAGCAACGCGCGATGCGGGGCTTTATCAAATCCTTTTTTGACTGTATCGGAACGCATAGGTCTCCTTGTTGACGATTGACCATTGACGATAGACGATGGATGATGGATGACGCTTTATGGTCTATGGTCTATCGTCCATGGTCTGATTACAGATAACAAAAAAGCCGCCCGTGGTTAGGGCGGCTCTTTGCGTTTGCTTTGAGATTTACTTCACTCTCACCGTTGCCATCCTAACCGAAAAACGTCCTTCAATAATGAGGACTACAATAAGGATCGCAATAAGGGAGAGGGACAAAAGTGTGTTCATAGGTTCGTGATTTCGCCCGATTATAGGCTGATTTATGAATCCGTCAAGGGGCGCGAAAATGACGGCGTGATTCAATACTTTCATACGACATGATCATTTCACACACGCTCCGTTCATGCCTCGAGTCGAACTTCCGTAATCCGATCCAATCGAAAACTCCGCTCTTCGTTCCGTAGATGGCAGTACGCGATCAAATAAACAGAATCTTTCAAGCCCATCACCTGTTTGGGCGTGATCCACCGTTCGGTCTGCTCGCCGTCGCCGTTCACATATTTTATAAACATGCGCTTGTTGCTATAGATCGCCTCGCCGAGTTCGGTCGGCAGTTCGATGCCCTCGTTGGGCCACGCGGGCGAGTTGTAAATGCCGATAAATTCATCGAGCGGTTTGTTGAACTCTTTCATCTGTTCCATCATCGCAAAGAAGATTCCACGCGCCGCCAACGCGCCGTCCAACGCGCGATGCTTCACCGTCATCGGCAGATGGAACGACTCGGCGATGAATCCCAAACTATACGACGGCATCTCGTAATATTGACGCGCCAGCATCAGCGTGTCTATCAAATTCGGGATTTGGATGTCGCGCCCGAGCCGCTTGAACTCGCTATCGAGAAATTGCAAATCGAACTTCGCGTTGTGACAGACGACCACCGCTTCATTCACCAGATTGATAACTGATTCAGCCGCCTCAGCGAAGCGCGGCGCCGACGCCAACTCGTCATCCGTGAGTCCGTTCGTGCTAGCCGCCCCCACCGAAAGCGGACGTTCAGGATTCACCAATTGTTGATACTGTTGCTTGATGCGCTTCCCCTCCGTGACGACAATTCCCACCTCACACACGCGGTCGCCAAACCACGGAGAGAGTCCCGTTGTTTCCAAATCTAAAAATGCAAAGCGCGCTGAGGAGAGATCGAACATATCCTTTATCCGTAAGGCGACATTCATGTCGCCTTTTTCAATGATTTTGATTCGGCGTAGAGCGACATAAATGTCGCGTTACGTTTTGAATTCTAAACCGAAAATGTTTTTCCCGCCTCATACGATTCCACGCGATCCTCGCGATACAACGTCACGTCCCCCGCGCCGTAGACGTTCCACATCCCGTTGTCGCCGTCGTTCAACATGCCGGTCTGTTCGTCAATGCCGAGCAGTGTGACGTGGGGAATCTGTTTCAAGAGCGAGGGCGCCCAATTTTTGCCAAACGTGTTGTGATGCGGCAGGACGAGCGAATTGTTTACCAGATTCAATCCCTCGTGGATTTTCCCTTCGTAGGGATCATAATAAAACTCGCACATCACCATCGCGCCCGCGCTGGAGCCCGCGATCACCGCGCCGTTTTCAAACGCTTCGACGCAAGCCTTCCACGCCAAACTATCTTTCAGCGTTTGACCAAGATAATGAGTGAAGCCGCCGAGCAGGTAGATCAACTTTGCTTCGCGCAAAGATTTTGCTATCGCTTCATCGTTCGCGCTGGCTTTGTCAATCAACGGTAGGGATGCAACATCCGTCGCGCCGAGGGACTCGAACCAGCGGACGCCAAAGCCTCCAGCGTGGACGTGGTTGCGGTCCGGCGAGGCAGCCGCAGGGACGATGCGAAGCGGGGAGTTGAATCCGCCGGCGAGTTCAAGCGCGCGTACATCAGGATCGCGCATCCGCCCGCCGAATTCCGATCCGCCTTCTAAAAGTAAAAAGCCCATGTCGAAATCTTATCGTCTTTCAGAATTGTCGACAAGTGAAATCAATGTCGGCTGTATAATCAATTCAACAGAAGGAGATGCGCCATGCCAAAGCCAAAGGCTGGGGATCATTTTGAAAGTCTCTTTGAATACGCTCCCATTTCGTTATGGGAACAGGATTACAGCGGGATAAAAAGTTTCCTCGACAAGTTGCGCGCGAGCGGGGTCGCAAATTTGGATACGTTTCTCAATGAACATCCTGAAGAAATTGATAAAACTCTTAGGCTGATAAAAGTAACTCACGTCAACCGCGAAACGTTGAATCTATTCGGCGCAAAAACTGAAAAGGAGTTGCTCGCCAATCTCGACAAAATGTTCCGCGACGAGATGCGCGCGCACTGGCGTTCGGAGTTGACGGCGTTGTGGAACGGCGAGTTCAACTGGTCGGGGGACGGAGTCAACTATCGTCTGGATGGCGAAGCGCTCGACATCCGTTTGCATTGGCGCATTTTGCCCGAATGTGAATCCACGTGGGAATGTGTGCTGGTGGCGATCGAAAATATCACCGCGTTGAAACAGGCTGAAAAACGGTTCCGTAATTTGTTCGAGTACGCGCCGATCTCGCTGTGGGAGGAAGACTATTCGGCGATCAAAAAGGAATTCGACTCGTTGCGCGCGCAAGGCGTGACGGACCTGCGAACGCATCTCAATTCGGACACTCAGTCTGTTCGCCGCTTCATGGGTATGATCCGCGTCCTCGACGTGAACCGCAAAACGCTCAGCCTGTTCGAGGCGATGGACAAAGACTCATTACTTGCCAATCTTGGAAAAATTTTCCGCGACAGCATGGGCGAACATTTCAAAAACGAACTCGTGGATATGTGGGAAGGAAAAACGTACTACGAGCGCGAGGGGATCAATTATTCATTGACGGGTGAATCCGTGAACGTGCATCTGCATTGGACGTTGATGCCCGGGCACGAAAACGATTTCGATTGGGTGCTGGTGGCGTTGCAGGATGTGACCGCGCGCAAGAAAGCGGAGGAATACCTGCGCTACCTCGGCACGCACGATGTGATGACCGGCTTGTACAACCGCGCATTCTTCGAGGAGACCTTGCAAGACCTCGAAGCGAGCCGCAAAGATCCGATCAGTTTCATCATTGTAGATTTGAACGGGCTGAAATTAGCAAACGATTCGTTCGGTCACAGCGCCGGGGATAAATTGATCCGCCGCACAGCCGAGGTGTTGAAAGCCAGCATCGAAAACGGGACGATCCCCGCGCGCATCGGCGGCGACGAGTTCATCCTCATCATGCCGGGCGCCAACGAACAGGCGGCAAAGGACATGGTCGAGCGCGTGGAATCGCTGGTGATGATGAACAACAAATGTTATCGCGAACCCGAATTAAGCGTGGCTGTTGGAGCATCCACCAGCGCGCCGGGATTCTCGTTGTTGAAATTCATCAGCCTTGCCGACGATGAGATGTATAAAAACAAGGGCATCCATCATCGCCGCCGCAGGGATGACGCTTAAGCTATAGTTTGTATTCGTCGAACGGAATCCCTCTTTGATGATTCGCCAGCGCCTGCTTCACGTAGGGGATGATGTTCATCGGCAAGGCGTTCACATCCACCCAGCGCAGCTCATCGCATTTATCGGGCTCGGCATTGAACGGCTCGCCCTCCCATTGATTGACCACGACAAAGAAATCAACTCGCTCGTCATCCTCGATGCGGTGCATGACAGTGGAAAATGTCATGTCGCTTAACTGGATTTTGACACCCGCTTCCTCCTCCCCTTCGCGCGCCGCGGCTTCCATCACCGTTTCTCCCCCGTCCAAATGCCCGGCAGGGACGCTGTATTCGCCGTCCCGAAACCCCGTGTTGAATCGACGCAACAATAAAACTTGATCTTCTCGAAAGAAAAATAAATGCACAGTAACGGGGAAGCGGACACGCATGGGTTATGATCCTTGATATTGCTTATTATGATTGACCATAGACGATAGACCATGGATGACGGTCTACAGCCTATTGTCCACGGTCATACAACAAAACTTATTGGAAGTGTCTCTCCCACACTCTCTTCTTCTCAATATCTGGAATAAACGACGCTTCATACGCATTGCGATTACACACGGCTATATCGTCCATGCTCATGCCGAGAACTTCATGCGCGATGCGGTATTCGTTGTTGAGGTTCGTTTCCAACACTTCGGGGTCGTCGGAGTTGATGGTCACTTTCACGCCGAGGTCGAATAATTTCTTGAGCGGATGCTCTTCGATAGTTCGAACCGAATTGGTCAGATAATTACTCCACGGATTGACCTCGAGCGTGATGCCGCGTTCTTTGATGAGTTCTACAACCTGCATGTCTTCAATCGCATGGATCCCATGTCCGATTCGGTCGGGGCTGGCGAGTTCAATCGTCTCTTTGACGAACGACGCGGGCGAATCTTCGCCTGTGTGGATGGTGACTTTCAAGCCTGCGTCTTTGGCTTTCATAATCGAGGGGACGAAATCACGCAGCGGAAAATCCCGTTCGCTGTCGGCGAGGTCAACGGCGGGGATGTGTTGCCTGTGTCGAATCGCCCAGTCCACAGTTTTGACGCAGGATGCGGGTCCCAAACTCCGCGAGGTGATGGCGATGTAGCAGATCGCCATGTCGAATTCATTTTCGGCGCGGGCTTTGGCGCGGAGCAATCCTTCGAGGCAGGCGTCCCAATCTACGTTGTGTCCGCTGAACGCCCAATCGGGTGAGAAGCGGACTTCGAACAACTTGATATTTTGCTTTGCCGAGTCTTCGAACAACTCCCACGCAATCCGCTCGACGACTTTTGGCGAGGTGATGCTGTTCTGAAAAATTCCGAACGCTTTCAACACGGTTTCCAAATCGCGCAGTTGATCGTAGACTTTGACATGCCTGTCCAACTCGTCCGCTTGATACGAGGGAAGTTTCAGGTTATGTTCTTTGGCAACATCAATGATCGTCTGCGTGCGGATCGCGCCTTCGAGGTGGATGTGGATTTCAGTTTTGGGAAGGTCGTTGTATTTGGGATCGAAGTTTTTCATGGGCAATCCTTTTGACAATGGACGATAGACGATAGACGATGGACGATGGACGATGGACGATGGACAGTGAATCATCGTCAATAGCCTGCGTCCATAGTCGTTGTATTTTACCCCGCCATGTTCAACGCGGCGATGCGAGGCTTCGTCAAAGTAAGATATGCGGCGGGAGACAAGTCTATGCGTTGGATTAAACCAGAAAGGTAAACATGGATTTCAAACTGACCATCTTCTCCGATTACATCTGACCATGGTGCTATGTCGGCCAGGGTGTGGTCGAGAGGTTGAAAGAAGAATACCAAGTGGACGTGGAGTGGCGTCCGTTCTATTTGTATTTCGATACGCCGCCTGAAGGAAGAGAACTGCCCGAACATGTGACGCGCGCCCGCGCCAACGGTTCGGAGGAGCGGCTGGCTTCCATCGCTGGGATGTATGGGATACCATTTCGCTCGACGGACCGGGTCTACAACACGCGCCTCGCCCACGAAGCGACGGAATATGCGCGCGCGCATGGCGCGGGAAGCGAGTTTCACAAAATTATTTTTCGCAAAGTGTATGCGGAGGGATGTGACCCGAGTCAATGGGAAACGCTTCGCTCGGCGGCGGAGGAAGCAGGCTTGAACGCGGACGAAATGCAGCGCGAGGTGGAAAGCGAAAAATACACGGCGGACGTGGCGGATAAAGTGCGCTGGGCGTATCAGATCGGCGTGACGGGTGTGCCAACGTATGTGATCAACGACCGTTACGCGATTGTCGGCGCGCAGCCGTATGAAGTTTTCAAGGACGCGCTGGAGAAGATATTGAAAGAAAAGAATTGATTACCTTACACTTTCAAAATCGGGACGCTGATTCACGCTGAAAACGCAGATTTTTCTTTTTGAATCAGCGAAATCAGCGTTTTTCAGCGTCCAAAAAGGCTTGTGTAAGGTAATCGGAGAAAAGAACTAAATTCGCCGATTCATAAAGAAAGAAAATCTGCGGCTGTAGCGCAAACTGCCGGCGTTAGAGAACATCGGCTACGCCAGCGGGGGCGACAACGGTTCTTTCGGCACGGAGCGCAGGTCGTTCTCGATTGCCGCGAGCAATAACTGAATCCCCAGCAGGACCGAAAGCGTCGGGAGCATCACCGTCCCGGTAGGCGCGGGGATGTTGAGACTCGCGTATTGAATCCATTTGACGATGCCGAAGATCAAACCAAAAAGAAATAACGGGGTCCCGACCAGAACGTAAACGCTTCCCATTGTGAAATCGTAAATGAAGTTCTTGAGAACGATGCGTTTGACGAGGGTACGGAATAACCTCGGCGGAAATTGAAACAGGATGCGATGGATGAGCATGTTCGAGACCTCGCTGCGGTAACGCGCGGGCATGGGAACATCCTTCACCACCGCGCCGAGCAGGTACAGATTCGCCAGCATCGAAGTTTCAAAATAATAACTTTTGTCAATCCGCTTCAACGGCAGTTGTGACAAAACATCGGAACGGATGGCGACGAATCCATTGGTTGGGTCGAAGAGATTCCAGTAGCCCGTTGCGGCTTTGGAGAGAAAACCCAGCCCCATGTTCCCGATACGGCGGATGAGCGGCATTTGTTGCAGAGACTGAAAATCGCGGAAGCGATTCCCCTTTGTGTAATCTGCCTGACCATGGATCAACGGCGCGATCATTTCGGGCATGTGCGATGTGTCCATCTGCCCGTCGCCGTCCACTTTGACGACGATCTGCGCGCCGAGTTCGAGGGCTTTGCGGAATCCCGTCACCATCGCGCCGCCCACGCCTTGATTGGACTCGTGACGGATCAACAAAATGCGATTGTCTTTTTTTGCGGCTGCCGCGACGACAGCAGAAGTTGAATCAGGCGAGGCGTCATCCACGACGATGATGTGCTTGATGTATTTTGGAATCCCATGCAAGACGGATTGAATCTCCCTCTCCACGCGGTAGCAGGGAACGACGACAGCGATGTTGTATTTTTGAAAGTTGGGAGTGGATGGCATTTAAAGTGGACTATCTATTTTGGGTGAGATGCTGATGCGCTTGAAGAAATTCTTTGCCACTGATTTCACGAATTCACACGGATTATTTTTAATCAGTGAAAATCCGTGAAATCTGTGGCTGAGGTCTTCGCTCTCTTGGCGGTAAACATCATTCCACCGAAATAATAAACTGATAATGTTCCTGCCCGCCCTCTTGCACTTCGATGTCTTGTTCGCTATATTTTCCGCGCATCACATCGGCGATGCGATTGGCTTCGGCGCGAGGCAGATCCTGTCCGGAATAAAATGTGATGAGTTCATGCTCCGCCGCGTTCGCTTTTTCGAGGAAGAGCGCGACGGCTTCTTCGACCGAGTTTGACGAAGCCACCAGTTTGCCGTCGAGTAACGCGATCACCTGACCTTCTTTCACATTCACGCCGTCAATCTCCACGTTGCGGACCGCGACGGTGATGTCGCCGGTCTTGACGGCGGCGAGGGCTTTGATCATTTTCTCCGCAACCGAATCAACCTCCCCGTCGGGTTGAAGCGAGAGCATCGCCGTGAGTCCCTGCGGAACGGAGCGCGTCGGCACCACCGCGACTTGTTTCACCGTCACATCCTTTGCTTGATTCGCCGCCATGACGATGTTTTTGTTGTTGGGCAAAATAATGACTTTGTCGGTGGGCAGGTCTTCGAACGATTTCAAAATATCCTGCGTGGAGGGGTTCATCGTTTGCCCGCCTTTGACGACCGCCGCCGCGCCGAGGCTGGCGAAGATGCGGCTCAAACCGTCGCCCGGCGAAACGACCACCACCGCGATCTGACCGGGTTCGACCGGCGCGAACGCGATCGCGCTCGATTTACTTTTTTGAATGTCGTCCATTTGCGCGAGCAAATTTTCCATCGCCACTTTTGTGATCGTGCCAAGCCCCATGATGTAATCAATGGGTTCGTATCTTTTTTCGAGCGGCACGTGAATGTGCATACGATACATGCCCTCGCCTTCGCCCACTTGAATGGACGTGCCCATCTCTTCGAGCCGCCCGTAAAATTTTTGCAAATCGAAATTCGTGGGCGGCATAAAATCCACAACCACTTCGTAATCTTGTCCCTCTTCCACTTCATCGAGCGCGCCCTGCAAGTTCATCGCCGAGATCGGCTGCACGCTCATCAACGGCGCTTCGAGCGACTCGCCGTAGACATGGCGCAACATTCCCTCCAAAATAAAAAACAAACCTTTGCCGCCTGAATCAACGACGCCGGCTTGTTTAAGAAGAGGCAGGAGATCGGGAGTCCGCTGGACGGCTTCGTCCGCCGCTCTCACCGCCACTTCAAGGATGGAGATCGCGTCACTCGTGGACTGGAGGGCGGCTTCCGTTGCGTCAGCCACTCCGCGTATGACGGTGAGAATCGTCCCCTCCACCGGCTTGACCACGCCTTTGTATGCCGTGTCGCGCGCTTCGGCGAATCCTTTGGCAAGCGACTCGCCGTCCAATGTTTCGCGCTCATGCACCGCGCGCGCAAACCCGCGCCAAATTTGCGAAAGGATGACTCCCGAATTGCCGCGCGCGCCCATCAACGCGCCTTTTGCCACCCCCGCCGCCATCTCGCTGACTTTGCGGTGACTCGAATCTTTGATCTCGTTCCAAGCGGATTGCATGGTGAGAGTCATGTTCGTGCCGGTGTCGCCGTCTGGCACGGGGAACACATTCAACGCGTTGACGGTCTGCTGGTTGACGCGCAGCCAGATCATGCCGGCCTCCACCAGCCGCTTCATGGATTGTCCATTGATGGTTTTTTTACGCAATTGTTCGACGCGCTCAGTATCCACAGCCATAAACGATTCTCCTGTTTGCCCGCCGATCTTCGCAAATCCACGCGAATGTTTTTCAATTCGCGCAGAGTAGTGTGGATTAGCGGACTGCTTTTCCTCTTTAGTCGGTGTTGCTCACGCGCAGTCCCGCCACGTGGACGTTGACCGAATTCACTTTCAAGCCGAGCGCCTTCTCCACATGAAAGCGAACCGTGTTTGCCACGCTTTCCGCCACACTGCTGATGCGCGTGCCGTATTCGATGATGATGTGGATCTCGATGTCAATATCCTCGCCGTTGTATTTCACTGTGATACCGCGCGAGGGGTCGCGCGTGATGGACTTCATCAACCCATCCGCGAGGTTGCGCGCTGCCAGCCCCACCACACCATACGATTCGAGCGTGGCTTGGCAGGCAATCGTCGCTACCGCGTTCGGGGAGACGTGGATGCCTCCCAATGTTGTCGTGTCTTCGCCCATGGATACCTCTGCTTCTATTTTAACCTGAGTTTTGGTGAAATTGTGGGAATAAAACCTCAGCCACGGATTACACGGATTCTCACAGAAAAACAAAGATCGGTGTAAATCCGTGAAATCTGTGGCAAAAGGTTTTTACGTTCGGCATCGCAAATGGCTTGCCTGCCATTAAGTCACGTGGTAAAATGCCGTGCCTTCAACAGGGCAGATGTATCGGAATTATAGCAAGGAAAGGAAACAGTACGTCATGGCTAAGTGTGCAAACTGCGGAAAGTCCACCACCTTCGGGCACAGTCGCTCGTTCTCTCAGCGCGCCACCAACCGCAAGTTCAAACCCAACCTCCAGAAGACCATCGTGATGGAAAAGGGTCGCGTGGTTCGCAAGGTGTTATGCACCAAGTGCATCAAGGCGATGGGCAAGTCGGTCGCGTAAGGATTTATCCCCGCAACAAGAGTCACGGCATTTGCCGTGATTTTTTGTTTTAAGCGCCAATACGCAGTACGCAATACGAAGTACTGCTTACTACGTACTGCGTAATTTCGCTTGCAAACTTTGGATCCCCGCCTTCGTCCCTTTCGGGTGTTTGAACACGGCTGTTGCGGCGACGAAGACATCTGCTCCGGCCTTTTTCATCTTCGGGAGAGTCTCCACGTCTATGCCGCCGTCCACTTCGATGCGCGCGGAGGATTTCAACGCGTCCAATTTTTTGCGGACTTCTTTCACCTTTGCGACAGTGGATGGAATAAACTTCTGACCCGAGTAACCGGGGTTGACGCTCATCACCAAAATTTGATCCGCATCGCCCAACACCGCTTCGATCGCGCCGACGGGGGTGCCTGGGTTCAAGGCGACGCCGGCTTTGCATCCCAGCGATTGGATGTGTTGAAGCGCGCGATGAATATGAGGACACGCCTCGATGTGAACGATGATATGGCTCGCGCCCGCTTTGGCAAACGCTTCGATGTGACGTTCAGGTTTTTCGATCATCAGATGCACATCGAGCGGAAGTTTCGTGGCGCGTTTGCAGGCTTCGACGATGAACGGTCCCATGGAGATGTTCGGCACGAAGCGACCATCCATCACATCAATGTGAATCCAATCGGCGTTGGCAGATTCGCACGCGGCGAGTCCTTCGCCGAGGCGGGTGAAGTCTGCGGAGAGGATGGAGGGGGCGAGGATGAGTTTTGGCATTGTTCGCAATTTTGCGCGTTAGTGGGCGCGCTTTTCATCCCAGCGCTAAACCACGATAGACGATTGACCATAGACCATTTTCACTGTCCATTGTCAATTGTCTGTAGTCAATGGATCAGCGCGGGTTATATAAAAAGAAGATATAAATCCAAAACGGGATCAACCCGCCCACAGAAATGAGCGCGAGTAAGGCAAGCCCGATGGTTGCCCAATCCGCCTCATAGGAGGGAGATGTCGAGGGTGGGTAGGCAGGCCGAGGGGTCGATTGAACCGGCTCGTAGGCTGGAATCGGTTCGGGCTGTTGGTAGGTCGTAACGGCTTCAGGAGTCAATGCCAGGGCAGGCGCGGGGGTCGATTCGCGTTGAGTCCCGAATTTGAGCAGGACGCGTCCGAGTTGGTCGGCGGTGCGATAACGAGCCGACGGTTCCTTCGATAAAACTTTCATCACGATCTCTTCGAGCGCGGGCGGAATGTCTGGAACGTATTCGCTGATGGGGATGGGTTGTTCTTCAAGGTGCATGCGGGCGAGTTCGTCGCTGGTGGGGGCGTTGAACGGCAGGGCGCCGGTCAGGATTTCGTACAAGACAATACCCAGCGAGTACACATCGGAGGCGGGGGATGGCGCGTCGCCAACGGCTTGTTCGGGTGAAAAGTATTGAGGCGACCCCCAGACCACGTCGGCGCGTTCGTCGGGTTGTATGGTGGAGAGGGCGCGGGCGATTCCGAAGTCTGTGACTTTGAGGCGGCTATCGGGGGTGAGGATCATGTTGTGCGGCTTGATGTCGCAGTGGACAAGCCCGGCGCGGTGGGCATAGCCGATGCCAGCGCAGGCTTGCACCATGATGGGGATCCCCTCCTCCACGCTGAAACGCCCCCGTTGGCGGAGGATGGTTTTCAAATCTTTGCCGGGGATGTATTCCATGACGATGTATAACTGTCCGGAGTCGAAGCCGAAGTCGTGCACGGTGACGATGTTGGGGTGCGAAAGGTTCGCCGCGGCGCGCGCTTCCATTTTGAAGCGTTCTTGAAATGCCGGGTCCTGGGAGTACTTCTCGTGCAGTACTTTAACGGCAACGTTGCGCTCGAGCATCAAGTCGCGCGCGCGGAACACATTCGACATGCCGCCCGTGCCGAGTTGTTCGAGGAGTTGATAGCGTTTGTTGAGTAACGCGCCGGATTCCATGATTGAAAAGATTATATCATCCCAAATTCAACCAAAAGCCCCCGCGAATTGCGAGGGCTTGGTTTTTATATGCGTGATCCGTTCAATGCGCTAGACGTATTTCTCGCGCAACACGGAGGAGATGTAGTCCATGCTGGCGACCACGATGGCGATGGCGAGCATTTGCGCGCTGGCGGCGCGATAGTTCAACAAGTTGATGTTCTGCTGTAACAGGAAGCCGATGCCGCCGCCGCCCACGAAACCGATGATGGTGGACATGCGCACGTTGATATCCCATCGATACATGGTGTAGGAGATGTACGGCGGCACGATCTGCGGGATGACCGCATAGATAATGGTCTGCAAGCGGTTTGCGCCGGTGGCTTGAATCGCCTCCAACGGACCGGGCTGGATGCTCTCCACTTGTTCAGAGTAGAGTTTCGCCAGGCTCACGATGGTATGCAAGCCGAGCGCCATCACCCCGGCAAAGGGACCAATGCCCACCGCGATCACGAAGACGATCGCCATCACCAACGCCTCGACCGAACGCAAGCCGTTGAGGACCGTGCGGGTCACATAGTAGATGACCAAGCCGGTAGAAAGCGTATCCTTGGGTTTGGTGGTCACCGCCAGCGCCAACCCGAGCAAACCTCCCACAATGAGCGGTCCCCATAGCACATAAGTCGGCTGACCGATCTGGTACAGCCATTCAACCAACCGCCCAAACAGCCCGAACAGAGTCGCGCCGGCGAGGGTGGCAAATAGAATGTTGAGGAGCCGTATCGCGCCCGGCGCCAATTTTTCGGAGGCGCGTTGACCCGTCCGTCCCAGGAAACTGCTCAACGCGCTACCGGTCGCCAGACCTCCAAGCACGGGGGTGGTGATCGCGATAATATCGCCGAGTTGGAACAGGAAGTTTCCTAAAAATGCCAGCGAGCCAAACCCGGCAATTCCCAGCAACCCCACATTGATTGCCAGGTTGGCAAGTTGGAACAAGCCGTAAAACGCAATCAGCACCGTAACAAACAAGACGATCAGGCGCAAAGTTTGGGTGGTTTTGCTCGGCTTGGAGGTTTCTTCCTCGGGCAACGACCAGCGCAACCCCAGGGAAGCAAGGATCGGGGTCAGCGCGACGAAAAGCACGTTGACGGGAATATTCTCCGCAAAGGGAACGCTCAGTTTTCCAACCCAACTCACCAAGAGATAACCGATTGCAATCCCCAGGGGCCAGCCCAATAGCGATAATGCAATGCTCGTCAGCGGGCTTCTGACCGATTTCATCAGATTACGAGCGGCGATGAAACTGAGAGGGATGGCAAGAATAGTGCCGAGGGTCGTCGCCAGCAACGCGAGGAACACCGTCTCGATGATCTTATTCCACGTTTCACGCGCGGTTTGGGTGAACATCGGAGTGCCCACATTTCGCCGCATGGTAACGCGGATAAATTGCGCCTCGTCGCTGGGGCGTTTAGGCAGTTTGATCCCGACAGAAAAACTTCCGTCCGCGTCGGTGGTGGCAGTATCGTTGCCCAGTTCCACCACATTGGTCGGGTCGCTCCCCGGCACAAAGCGAACCGGCCCGCTGGAATTGGGGACGAATTTAAAACCCTCCACGGTGACGATCTCCCCCGGTTCCGCGCACGACGGGGTGACTGTTACGTACGGACCCGACGTATCCGGCGCCTCGACGATTCCGCCGTCCGCCGGGCAGGTCACATAGACGGGGGCAGTGAAGGCTTCTGACACCTGTTCGTATTCAAAAATATCCGGCTGAGCCAGCGCGCGCGTCACACGCACGAGGCTTTCCTGGCGTCGTTCACTGCGCAGTTGTTCAAGATCGATCTTGGTGATCTGGAAGCCGTACGCATAAACGATCAAGCCCGCCAGAACGGCAAGCCCTGTGCCCAAAGACTTCCAAAGGGATGATTTTTTATCGTTCTTATTGGGTTCGTTCATGGCTTAGCCCACCCTTTCCGCGTCGCGGCCGTAAATATCTTTGAATTTCTTGTCGTCGATCTCGCTCGGCAAACCTTCAAACACCAGTTTTCCCTCATTCAAGGCGATCACACGATCGGCATAGCGATGGACAAGATCGAGAAAGTGCAGACTGCACAACACGGTGACGCCGTCTTTTTTATTGATCTCCTCAAGATGCTTCATGATGCTGTGCGCCAGGACCGGGTCGAGGCTGGCGACCGGTTCGTCGGCGAGGATGATTTCGGGGTCCTGCATGAGCGCGCGCGCGATCCCCACGCGTTGTTGTTGACCGCCGCTCAATTCATCGGCGCGCTGGTTTGCCTTATCCGCAATGCCGACGCGCTCAAGTTGTTGGAGCGCCTTGGTCATATCTTCTTTTGGAAAACGGTTCAGGAGACTCCACGCGGGGTTAACGTACCCGAGCCTCCCCGCCAGCACATTGGTCAACACTTTGGAGCGGTGAACCAGATTGAAATGTTGAAAGACCATGCCGATCTTGCGACGGATGCGACGCATCTCCTCCGGGTTGGCGGCAGTGACATCCTCCCCATTCCACAAAATTTGCCCTTCTGTGGGATCGATCAGGCGGTTGATACAGCGCAAGAGCGTGGATTTGCCCGAGCCGCTCAAGCCGATCACCGCCAGAAACTGTCCTTTGGGCGCGTCGAAGGTCACATTGTTTAGCGCCTTAACGCCCCCATCGTATATCTTTGTCAGGTTCTTTACTTGGAGCATGGTGGGTTCTCGCAATCTATGATTTGATAATGAACATACCAGCCTGCATTGCCCCATTATAAAAAGAAAAAAGCCTTTAATAAAGACAATTCGAGCAGGGAATTTTCCCTGCTCGAATGTCTTCATGATGTAAAGCTTTAGCGGAGCGATTCGATCGTGGTGCCGGACTCCACAACCAGCTTGCGGATGAAGTCGTATTCTGCATCGGCGGCGGGTTGCATGCCAGACCAGCCATAGAAGTCTTCGCTACCGAGCGATGCGCCCCATGCCTCTGATTCGGCAAACGCCTGGAGCGCGGTTTCGATCTGGGCGCGCACATCGGCAGGGAACTCGGGACCAAAGGACATGGTGTCATTCGGGATTTCCGGGGAAAGCATCAGGATGCGCACCTTGGAGATCACATCGGGGAACTCTTCGCGGATGTTGGCGCGGGCATCGAGAACACGGTAGCCTTCGCAGAGCAGTTTGCTCTTGTCTTCGTTGAGCGCGCAGGAGTTCACATCCACGGGAACTTCCGGATCGTCGCCGATCGCCCAGGGGGTCGCGCCTTCAGGAGCCGCCCAGGGGCTATAGAACGCGGCGGCGAAATCTGCTTCACCGGTGTACACAGCGCGGACAGCCTGCGGATGACCGCCGGCTTCGAGTTCTTCGCCAACCGTTACGCCCGCATCTTTCAGCATCACGGAAGGAACGAGGTAACCGGAGGTGGAACCGGCATCGGGGAAGGCGAACTTCTTGCCGTTCAGGTCATCGATGGAATCGATGTCGCTGTCGCGAGCAACCACGATCATGGTCCAGTACACGCCCCAACCGCGGCGCACAGCCTTGAAGGCAACATCCACGCCACAGAGGTCGTTGGCGAGCACATAACCGAAGGCAGGGATGAACGCCATCGTGTCTGTCGGCGACGCGCACATTTCTTCGATCGTGGCGGCATAGGAGGTAGGAACAACCACTTCAAAGTTGAGTCCCGTTGCCTCCTTCAAAGCCGCAGCCATCACTTCACCGCCGGTGACGATCACGTTTGCGTCCACCGAGGGGACAAACAAGACCTTGATTGGGTGTTCTGCTGATCCAACGGCGGGGGGCGCTTCAGTAGCGGTAGGCGGAACGGCAGTTGGCGGAACCGCTGTGGGAGCAGGCGGCTCAGTGGCAACCGGGGCGGCAGGCGCGCAGGCAGAAAGCGCGAGCGCGAACACGGTCACCATGGAAAGAAACAGGTACATCTTTTTCATTCTTCTTCTCCTTGATTAATATGTTGGGATATTGATTTTCCCATACTGTGCATCATACAACCAGAAAACAATTTGCACAAGTGCCGATTGGGTAAAATGCGTGGCTGTAGCAAAGTCCGCCCATGTCACCCTCCCGAAGAACATCGGGACGATGTGAAGGAGCGCGATTTTCAGCGACCGAGGGGTCTCAGGCATGGTAGAGATGTTTCGCTTCGCTCAACATGACATGGCTAGGTCAAGCAACTTTGCTACGACCATAGGGTCAAGTAGTAGAGAATTATGACCTGGGCAGTTGTGCTACCCGCCAACCGCGCAAGTTATAAGAGTGTTTCTTGATTCACTCCAAAGGACATAGATGAAAACGCTGATTGCCGCTGATTCAAGAAAGAAAAATCTGCGTTTTTCAGCGTGAATCAGCGTCCCATTTATTTCGGATAGAGTCTATTGTGTATTGTCGGAAAAATTTTAAAATTACCGCAACGCAATCACTCGACAAACGATGGCGCTCACGCGCCTGGCAATGTGCGATGAACCAACGGGTATAATCCTTCTTATGCGTAGCGCGGTCATCCTCTATAACCCGGCGGCGGGCAGATTCTCCGTCAGTCCGTTCATCAACTCGGTGGTGAAGACGCTTGAATCGGCCGGGTGGAGCGCCGAAGCCGCAGAAACTAAAAGCGGAGCGCACACGGTCGAGTTGGCGAAACAAGCCGCACTCGAGAAAAAAGACGCGGTGTTTGCCGTCGGCGGCGATGGCACGATCGGCAATGTTGTCAACGGGTTGATCGATTCGGATACCGCGCTGGGGGTCCTGCCGGCGGGAACCGCGAATGTGTGGAGCATCGAGCTGGGTTTGCGTCCGTTTACACTGACGAATTTCTGGGTGTTGAAACGCAACGCGCAGATCCTTGCCCAGGCGCCCTGTTACGCCATCGATGTGGGCGTATGTAACGACACTTCGTTCGTGATGTGGGCGGGCATCGGGCTGGATGCGCTCACCATCCACGCGCTCGAGCCGCGCATCCGCCTTGAAAAATTCTTTGCCTTTCCCGAATTCACCGCGCAAACACTCATGCAAGCCGCGAAATACAACGGCGTGAAATTGCGGCTATGGGCAGACGGGCAGGAAGTGGAAGGGCAATACATCATCGCCGTCGCCACCAACATACGCCATTATCTCGGCGGGCTTTCGAAACTTTCACCCGATGCCTGTCTCGACGATAACCTGCTCGACTTGTGGTTGTTCAGCGGCAAACATCTCGGCGATGCGCTCCGCCATGCGTATGAAATGATGACCGGTCGGCATATTAATTCCGACATGGCGCGCAAGATCTCCTTCCGCTCGTTGCGCATCGAAGGCGAGTCGCCGTTTTTGATCCAGACCGACGGCGAGCCGCGCGGTTCCGCGCAACAGGTCAACATCCACATCAAGAACGGCGCGTTAAAATTGCTGGTCCCGCCGCGCGGGATGGAATTGTTGAAAAACAAATGAACCTATACCAACTCTTCAACCGACGGGTGATTCTCGGCGCGCTACTGGTCGCGGGAGCGTTGCTTCTCATCACCATCCTCTCCATCGGATTCGCATCCCCGCTTCAACCCTCCGACGTGGGGTTTGCCCCCGCCAACCTGACCGTGATCGCCGCCCCCACAGTCACCTCCAACGCGCCGCCCACGCCAACCATCGACCCCTTCGCGCCCACGCCCATCCCAACCGGCGTCGCCATCGGCAACTATGCGCAGATCACTGGCACCGACGGCGAGGGACTTCGCATCCGCTCGGAGGCGGGGCTGAACAGCGAGCTGGCATTCCTCGGCTTTGATTCCGAAGTCTTCCTTGTGCAGGATGGTCCTGTCGTTTTGGATGGATACGTGTGGTGGTTCCTCGTCGCCCCATACGATGAAACGCGCAACGGCTGGGCGGCGGCAGACTTTTTGAGTTATATTCCATCGCCGTAAATCATGTGCCGCGATGTGGCGCAAAGTTCACTTTGTGATCGCGCGACGAATTAAAGCAAGCGAATGGCAGGATCAATCTTGTCTTACGGATTGCTACATTGATTTGGAGTAATAAAACATGTCTGAACGCCCCACCGGCATCACTGCCAACAAAACAAAGAGGGAACTCTCCATCACGTGGAATGACGGTCACACAAGCGTCTACCCCTTCGACCTGTTGCGCGCGGCTTGCCCGTGCGCCTCGTGCCGTGGCGGACATGAAAACATGCGCCCGGAACCTGACCCTAATGTGTTCGTTTTGAAAATGGCGGAATCCCCGTCCACGCGGCTGGCGAATGTGGTCGCCACCGGTTCCTACGCGCTCACCCTCGTATGGGAGGATGGTCACGATTACGGCATTTACAACTGGCATTACCTGCGCGCGTTATGTCCGTGCGAGGAGGATCGGAAAAGGTTTGGGGCGCCAATAAAGGCATGAACCACCCCAAATATAATCTTACAAGCCTTTAGCCACAGGTTTCAAAAATTTACACGAATAAAGCCGACCAGTTTCATCTTGGTCGGCTTTATTCTTTCCCGATTCGGGACAGGAATATCAAAATCCGCGAAAATCCGTAAATCCATGGTTAATTCTCTGGTTACCTGTAACTACTCAGCCTGGGAACATGTCGCTGCGAGGCGCTCTTGGTTTTGCCGAAGCAGTCCCCCAACGACGGGAGATTGCTTCGTCAGGACCCCGAAAAACATCGGGGCAGGGGGGGCAAGAGCCTCCTCGCAACGACATGCCTGAGTAGTTACGGTTACCTTACACAATGGTTTTGGGACGCAGATTCACGCTGATTCAAAAGGAAAAAATCTGCGCTTTCAGCGTGAATCAGCGTCCTGATTTTGAAAGGATAAGGTAATCAAGCTAATTCTTTAGTTTTGGGGTTAGTCATGTTTCACTTCGTCGCTGTGGGGCTCGGCGTGCGCGTGGGCGTTGGGGTGGCGGTCTTCGTTTGGGTGGGCGAGGCAGTTACAGGCGGGGTGCGAGTCGGAGTCCGCGCTTTGGTGGGGGTGGTGGCGGGAGTCGATGTGGGGATGTCGCGCAGGTGTTCTTCCGCCACTGCGCGTTGTTCTTCAGTCGTTGCCTCTTCGGGCAAATCCAACAGTAATTGCCAATACTCGGCGGCTTTGTCGAGCTCGTCGCGTTCTTCATATACCGCGCCCGCCCAGAAATACGCGCTGGCGCGTTGTTCATCTGTTTCAGCGAGGCTCACCGCTTTCTCGATGACCTGCAACGCGCTCCCGTTGCGCTTCTGGAGCAAGTGCGCGCGCGTCAGGGCGATGTTGAAATCGAACAGGTCGGGGTAGTAGACGAGGAGCCGGTCGAGATCTTCATCGGCGGCTTCGCCGTTGCCAAGTTCGATGTTGGCATAGAAGCGATAGAGGTACGCCTCGCGCCGGTTGCGGTCGATGCCGATCACGCGGTTCATCACGCGGATGGTCTCTTCGTACTCGCCGTCGGCAAATTGCGTCCTGCCGAGGAGCATGTACGCATCCGCGTCGCCTTCATTGTATTTCAGGTAAATGTCGAGAACGCGCGCCGCATCGGCAGAGTTGCCGGTTGATTCATATAACTGACCAAGCAACAGGTACGTGGGCATGTGGGTCACATCGAGTTGGCTGGCGCGCAGGGCGGTGGTCAGCGCGAGATCGAACTCGCCTTCGCGTTGACGCGCCAGCGCCAGCGTGTAATACACCAGCGGCGAATTCGGCAGGAGGCGGTCGGCATTGCCGAGGTCGGCGATCGCGCCGGCGATGTTGTTATCACGGAGGCGGACTTTGGCGCGCTCGAGATATGCCTCGCCGAAGTTCGGGTCGAAACGGATGGCTTCATCGAGCAACGGTTCGGTGTTCGCGCCGGGATCGATGTGAATGCGCGCCCGCGCCAGCCCCACGTACGCGGGACCGAATTCCGCATTCGCTTGAAGCGCAAAGTTGTAGGCGTCGATCGCGCTCGCCATATCGCCTTTCAAGCGATATGCCTCGCCGATGTAATAGTACGGGTCGGGGCGTTCGGGCTCGAGACGCGCAATCTCCTCCATTGCCGCGATTGCCTCGTCCCAGTTTCCGCTTTTAAACGCGTTGTCAAACCGGCCTTGAATATCCATGGCGAGCAATGAGCGCGGCGTGTTGACGTATAACGCCGTGGGCGTATGCGGAACTTCGAGCAATTCAGAGAAGGGGAACGGCGTGCCGCCGGCTTGAGGCTGGCTCGTGACATTGAGCGCGGTGGGTGTAAACGTCCACGTGGGCGACGGCCCCGGCGTCGGCGTGGCAGGACGCGCTTGTTGTCGCGCCGGAACGATGAATCCAAAATAAACAAACCCTGCCAACGCGGCGATCAGTATAGCAATTCCACCAAGGCGCAAGACCGGGCTGGCTTTTACCGCCGCCCATCCCTTGAGTTTCGGCTTTTCGTGCGCGAGCAAAAGTCTTTGTTCCCACACGCGCGGGCGATTGAGTGAAAACGGCTGGACAGTTTCGTCCGGCGGCAGTGAACCGAGCAGGATCAAGCCGCGCTTGGCGGTGGCATTTTCAGGGTCGAGTTTGAACGCGGTTTGCAGACAGTAGATGCGCTCTTTCTCCGAATCCACTGTCGCGCTCATCCACACCCAATAGTTTGCATTGCCCTGGTCGGTTTTGAGCAAGCCCGTGAGTAACTCGCGGGCTTTGGCTTTATTTCCCTCGCGCAGCGCTCCCACTGCCTCCTGGAAAACTTCGTCGGTCATGCGCTGATTTTACCCCACTCATGATGCTCGTTGCCACAAAGCGCGCCGGCAATAATGAGAACATCGATCACTCGTGGAATTCCTCCACCTGATACGTGAGCACCTCGAGATGTTTTTTTCGCCACAGATCGTAGTTCGCGCCCACTTTGTAGCACAGGTTGTCCATGAACTCGTCGGGTTGTGGAATTTTCTTCCACACTTGCGGCAGGAACGTCGCCCGGCGCATATCATCGCGCAGGATGACCCCATCCACGCGCGGCTTCAATTTGGATAACAACTCGGCGGCATCTTTATATTCCAGCGGATGCGGGCGCGTCAACCTCGAAATTTCGAGTTGGATCGCCCGTAGGTCGCGTTCGCTTACGGGGGGAAAGCGCGGATCCTCCAGCGCCGCGGCGACTGCGTGCTCGCGCACATCCTCCGCCAGCGGTTGATACGCCTCCAACGCGCCGACACACCCGCGCAGTTCGCCGCGCATCGTCAACGTGACGAATGACGCGCCATCCGCGCGCAAGCGTTCCGTCAGCGATGAAACATCCAGCGGCGGAAGCGCCTCTCCCTTCACGCGAAATGTCATCGCCTCGCGCGCCATGCGGAGGAGAGTCTGTTGTTCTTCGAGGGTGAGTTTGTCTTGCATAAAATCTCGCGCTGGTTAACTGCGAAGCATGACGATATATCATCTGTCGCTACGGCGTCACACGACGCCTTCGGGATTAAAAGCGTGTAAGGTGAGTTGCTTCGGCTACCCTTGGCGGTTCTCTTTCCTGCGCGGTGAAAACTACTTCTCAAGTTTCCAATACACGCGATTATGATACACCAACGGGTCGCCTTCGCCTTCGCCCTTTGCCGCGATCACTTCCGCCACGAACAACGTATTCTCGCCGACCGCGCGCGCGCTCAACACGCGGCAATTGAAGAACGCCATGCCGCCCTCGATCAACGGCGCGGGGATCGAAAGCGTTGTGGTTGGCACACCTTCAAACCGATCCGTGACCTGCGGGCGCTTCCCGGCGAAGCGGGCTGAAAGTTCCTCTTGCGCGGCGGATAGGATCGTCACCGCGAACTCACCGGACTTCTCGACAAGTTCGTGCGTATGGGTCAGTCTCTTCAACGTGACGCACACCAGCGGCGGCTCCAGCGAAATGGACGTGAACGAGTTGACGGTCATGCCGTATTGCTGCCCGTCGTGCGCGGCAGTGATCACGGTCACCCCGGTCGTCCAGGCGCGCATGGCGCGGCGGAGGGTTTCCGAATCGAGTGGTGGTTGAGGGTCTTGTTGAGCCATAATGATGTCTCCGAAGCAAAGTCATCATAACGGCGAGGGAGGGGCGAGTCAAGACGAAAATTTTACCAATAGGGTAGGTCTACTTTCAACGAGCGATCTTTCATGCGCCGGCAACGGGGATATAATCCCGTTATGTCAAACATTCACCCTATCCTTGAATTGCGTG
>CASGHD010000048.1 GCA_949319575.1 uncultured Anaerolineales bacterium
TCCCCAGCGCGGCTGGTAATCGCAATAACTGTTATTCGTTAATCGTCGCAAATCCGTACCGTTCACACGGATGACATAAATCTCGCATCCGTGATCGTCGCCGAAATGATCGAAGTACGCGGTGAAGACAACCCATCCCCCATCCGGTGAAATGGACGGTCCCTGACTGTTGCCTCCGCTTGGCGTGAGTTGACGAACGTTCGATCCGTCCGCGCTCATGATGTAGACTTCACGCTTCCACGGCTCACCGGAATATGTGACGATGAATGCGCCATCGGGCGACCAATCGCTTCTTCCCCGAATGGACGGCAGATTCGTGATTCGTTTGACCGCGCTCCCCTTCAGGCTGACCGTGAACAGTTGAACGCCTCCATCGCGGTCGGAGGCAAACAGAATAAATTTTCCATCCGGCGACCATGTGGGGTCCCAGCCCAAGGCTTGCGGGACGTTCGATGGATTTTCCCCATTACGATCCATAACCCAGATTTGATTCTGTTGCGTGTTCGGGTTGCCGCGCATGAACGCAATACTCTCGCCATTCGGCGAAACCTCCGGCGCGTTAGACACGCCGAGACGGTCTGTCAACTGATTCGCATTCCCTGTGGTGAGACTCAATTCGTAAATTTCATAGATATTCTTCTCACGGAATGCCGAGTACAACGCGCTCTGCCCATCCGGTGAAAGGGACGGGTAAAAATGGCGGGCGTTGTCGCTGGTGAGTTGACGGAATCCCGACCCGTCTGCGTTGATGATGCAGATTTGATCGGAGGCTTGCACTTTATTGACTTGACACGTGAATACGATCTTCCCGGTCAATTGATCGGAAGGCGAAGGGGATGGGATTGAATTTTGAGGCAGCGCGGTAAATGTGGGAGTCGTGAAATTAAAAGCGGGCGTTGCGATGGATTCAGTTGCGGGTAGAGGGGTAAAGTTGGAAGGCGTAGACGCTTGAAGCGTGGCGAACAGGTCTGCCGTCGGGGTGGAAGCGGCGGGGAGGTTGCATCCAGATAAAGCAAGGAATGTCGTTGCGAGGGCGACAGCCCGAAGCAATCTCCACCACTGCCAGGAGATTGCTTCGTCGCGGCGCTTCGCGCCACTCCTCGCAACGACATGTGGTTTCCTATTCAATCGCTTCAAGAATGAACTCCTCGCCCGATAGAATTTTCGCGCCGAAACTTCCGCAATAGGGGCAGTGGATTTCTCCGCCTTCGGGATGATATTTTTGGAAGCACGCCATGCACTGCGCCTCGGCTGTGATTAAACGGAAATGCAACTGCGCCTGTTCCGCAGGTGCGCCTTTGCTGATCTCGCGCCAGTGAGATTGAATCAGGTCAAGATCAAGTTCGGTGATTTCGCCGATGGCGATGTGAAGTTTTGTGATTTGCGCTGTGTCGGATTCCCGCGCATGTTGAAGAGTCTTTGCGAGAAGGGACTGCGCGAGTTCAAATTCTTTTCGATGATTCACAATGTCGCTCAAGCCGCCGTCACTTCGACAGGCTCAGTACATGCCTCGGCGGCGAGGACGCCGCCGAAAGCAAAGAATAATAACGCCGCCTCAGGTCGGTCTATAAGCCGCATTCTGTCCTGCGGGTTGCCCCGCATGTGCGATCATCTCTCTGGGCGGCGCGTCGCCGCGCCGCTCGATGCAGCCTACCCGGGACTGACCCAACCACCGCGTGATTGGATACGTATGAAGACGAGCCGTCTCCCGCCATCCGCAGATGGCTTCGTCCCTGCTTGGCCTTGCTCCCGGCGGGGGTTACCTGACGCTCTGCATTACTGCAAACGCCGGTGGTCTCTTACACCACCTTTTCACCATTACCCCGCGCAAGCGCGGGGCTGTTTGTTTCTGTGGCCCTTGTCCGGCAGGTTCGCTCCTTACGGAGGCTTCCCCGCCCCGGGGACTATCCGACGCCGTGCTCTATGGAGTGCGGACTTTCCTCGATGGCGACAACGCGCCACCGCGATCGCCCAACCGACCTGAGGCAAGGTCATCATACACGCAAGGGGTGAGAGCGTCAACATTGGGATGAAACTGACAAATTTGAAAACGCGGGCAACTTCACTGGATTATTTTTCAAAAGACATTAAAATAGAAGTTGTATAATGTTTCCCTGAGGAGTCATTGTGAGCAAACGGACTGGCAAAACGATCATCGGGTTAACCGGCAATATCGCCACCGGCAAAAGCGTGGTGCGACGCATGATGGAGCACCTTGGCGCCTACACCATCGACGCGGACTCGCTGGCGCATCGCGTCCTCTCGAAGGGCGCGCCGGGCTACCAGCCTACCCTGGACCGATTCGGCAAGTGGGTTTTGGATAAGGATGGGAATATCGACCGCGCCAAATTGGGCAAACTGGTGTTCTCAGATGCCGACGCGCTCGCCCAACTTGAGGAGATCGTGCACCCGTATGTGTTGCAGGCGGTGGACTTACTCATCCGCAGGGCGAACCAACGCGTAATCGTAGTCGAGGCGATCAAACTGATCGAATCCGGAATGCGCGAGCAGTGTGATTCCATCTGGGTCACCGACGCGCCGCAGGAAGTCCAGATCGAGCGGCTGATGCGCAAGCGTAACCTCACCCGCGAGGAATCAATACAACGAATCCGCGCGCAGGCTCCGCAGAGCGATAAGCTCGCCGCCGCGGCAGTTATCATCCGAAACACCGGGTCCTATGATGAACTGTGGAATCAGGTTTCAACGGAGTGGAAACGCTTCGCCCCGAAGCCGGAGACTGGTCCACTTCCCGCTTCCAATACCCAGCCCGGAACGTATTTACTCCTGCGCGGCCGCCCACGCGACGCGCAGAGGATTGCCGAATTCATTTCACGTCAGAGCAAAGGCAGGCGCGCCTTGCAGGCCAACGATGTCATGGAAGCCTTCGGCGAGAAAGCGTTCCTCATGCTTTTTAGCGGGAGCGAACTGGTGGGTGTGGCGGGTTGGCAGGTGGAAAACCTGGTGGCTCGCACAGACGATCTCTTCATCGACCCGAAGGTGTCGGCGGAAAAGTCATTGCCGCTTCTGCTCAATGAAGTGGAAGAAGCCTCGAACGCCTTACAGTGCGAAGCCTCGCTGGTCTTCCCGCCGATGGACTTGGTGGGTTTTGACACGGTGTGGAAACGACTCGGTTACTCGCGTCGCGCGGCGGAGACGCTCGGTTCGCAGGCTTGGATGGAAGCCGCCAACGAATCCATGCCGCGCGGCGCGGCGCTCTTCTTCAAACAACTGCGCGCCGATCGCGTGTTACGACCGATCTAACAGCCGTAGTTGGTACTGTGTAAAAAGGGGGGATCAAGATTCATCGCCTGCTCCTGAACACGAAGTTTGCCGGCGTTCCTAACCCTATGGCCAAAGCTGTAGGAATCTTTTTCCGCTGATCTTTACCATCCGCGCGAATTTGTAACTGACGTTAAGCAGTCTAGCCACCGAGACGCGGAGTCGCAGAGAAGAATAAAGAGATTTTCTCTCTGTGTCTTTGTGATTTTTAATAGGACGTTCGCTTTTGCTGCTCTACGATGGTCTGCCTGCGCTGAGCCGCAGGCACACGTGTGACCGTCGCTTCGCTGGCAAATACGGCGGTCATAGACCGCCTGCGAGCGTAAGAGAGTAGCGAAAACTTGTGCTGAGCGTGTCGCAGTATTCGCGGAAATCAGCGCATACTGCGACAGATTTCGGCGCTCGCAGGAACCACATCTTTCAAATGCGATTGTCCTATTCCTGACCCATTTACCAATCCCTGATTACGAATTACACTTCCACCCGATGGCGAACTTTTTCGATAACATTTTCTTCATTTTCGAGCGGCTCAACTGGCTCAGCGTGCTGGATATTGCGCTGGTCATGTTGATCTTTTTCGCGTTACTGTACACCTTGCGCGATACGCAGGCGATGGTGTTGTTGCGCGGCGCGATTTTCCTCATCATTGCATTGATCCTGCTCACATCGCTATTCGAACTGCCGGCGTTCTCGTGGCTGGTACAAAGCACCCTGCCTGCCTTGCTCCTCGCCATCCCGGTCATTTTTGCCCCGGAGATTCGCCGCGCGCTCGAACGGCTCGGAAGGGCGGGTACCTTCGTCACCGGAAGCGGACAGCCGCAACAAGCCGATATCGTGAAAGTGATCCACGCGGTGGTCGAGGCGTCGCGGCGACTTTCCGCGCGGCAGCACGGCGCGCTGATCATCATGCAACGCACCGACAGCCTTGCGCAATACGCCGAGACCGGCGTCCAACTGCACGCGCAAGTGACTCCTGAATTGCTGTTGCAGATCTTTTACCCAGATACGCCCCTGCACGATGGCGGCGTCATCATCGCCGATGGGAAGGTGGCCGCGGCGGCATGCGTTATGCCACTCTCGGCAAGCGGCATCCTCACCCGCAACCCCGAGCGCCAGATGGGATTGCGTCATCGCGCCGCGCTCGGCTCCTCCGAAGTGAGCGACGCGGTCTCGGTCGTTGTTTCCGAACAGAGCGGTTCGATCTCCATTGCTCACGCCGGGCGCATGATTCGCCGCATCGACCCGGAGCGGCTCGAAAACATACTCGTTGCGTTCTACCAGACCGACGTCTCCACGCCGCGCAAAGCCTGGTTCCAACGATTCTTCCGCAGGAATAAATAACATGCGCTGGCTTGCCACAAACATCCGCACCATTCTCCTCGCGTTCATCCTCGCCGTCGCGGTATGGATTTCTGCCGTCACTGCCGCCGACCCGGATGAGATCCGCTCGCCCATTGAGGTGCCGCTTGAAATCGTCGGGCAAGACCCGTCGCTGATCATCACCAGTGAAATTCCAGCCACAGTGAAAGTCACCTTGCGCGCGCCGCGTTCGGTCTGGGATCGCGTCACCGCGCAGGAAAATTCCATTCGCGCCATCCTGGATATTTCAACCTTGAGCGCGGGCGAGCATAAGAAGGATATCCAAATTCAGATCGCGGCGCGACCGATGCAACTCGTTCTTTCGGACCCTGCGTCTGTTCCGGTAACCCTCGAGCGACTCGCCACCCGCGCCCTGCCCATCGACCTGTCACTGAGCGGTCAGCCGGCGGTGGGCTATCAAGCCGCAGATCCGCAGACCGACGCGACCGAGGTGGTGATCTCCGGTCCCGAGTCGCTCGTTGAGCGGGTGCAACGGGCGCGCATCCTGTTAAGTTTCTCCGGCACGCGCGAGAGTATCGACCAGGCGTTACCGGTGCTGGCGCTCGACGCGCAAAACGCGGTTGTAGAGGGCGTGACGGTGAACCCGCAATCGGTTCATGTGACGATCCCCGTCAGTCAACAAGGCGGTTTCCGCGATGTGGCGGTGAAAGTTGTCGTCAGCGGGCAGGTGGCGGCGGGGTATCGGCTTGAAAATATTTCGGTGTTTCCGCCGGTGATCACGGTGTTCGCCTCCGACCCGCAACTGGTGAATGCGTTGCCCGGTGTGATCGAAACCGAAACGCTCAACCTGCAAGATGCGAAGGAAGCCATTTCCACGCGGCTCGCGCTGTTATTGCCGGAAAACATCAGCATCGTGGGAGCGCAGACCGTGCAGGTGACTGTTGAAGTCTCACCGATTCAAACCAGCGTAACGTTGTTGAATCAACACATCAATGTAACCGGCTTGGGGAATGGGCTTGCGGCGCAGGTTTCGCCGCAAACGGTAGATGTGATTATCTCGGGCCCCCTGCCCGTGCTCGACGCGTTGACACCGCAGGATATTGTCGTCAACATCGATGTGACCGGGCTGGAAGCTGGCACGTATCAACTCACGCCCACTATCGAAATCCTTGTCGAAAATGTGCTGGTCGAATCGATTTTGCCCGGCGCCGTTGAGGTGGTACTATCCATCCCCGGAACAGGGACGCCGAGTCCGTAGTTGGTGAATAGCGTTCAGTAATCAGTAATCAGTAGACAGTAAACAGTAAGTGGAAATCGTCAATTAGAAATCGGAAATCGAAAATGCCTAAACCTATTGTTGCCCTCGTCGGCAGACCCAATGTTGGAAAATCGACTTTGTTCAATCGCCTCGTCGGTGAGCGCATGGCGATCGTGGATGATACGCCCGGCACCACACGCGACCGCCTATTCGGCGAAGCGGAGTGGAACGGCCGCGTATTTCATGTGATCGACACCGGCGGCATCGACCCGACTCACGGAGGAAAAACACCGCTCTCGGTTGGCTCGGCAGATTTCATTGAAGATATCCGCGCGCAGGCGCAAGCTGCAATCGATGAAGCGGATGTGGTGTTGTTCGTCAACGACGGGCAGACCGGCGTAACCGGCGCCGACCTCGAAGTGGCAGACATTCTGCGCCGCTCGCAGAAGAAATTGCCCGATGGAACATTCTTCCCGCCGATCCTTGTGGTGGCGAATAAGTGCGAGGCGCGCGAAACGCGGGACGCGGCGAGTCAATTCTACGAGTTGGGGCTGGGCGAGCCTCACCCGGTCTCTGCCGTGCATGGAAGCGATACCGGCGACCTGCTCGACGTGGTCGTGGCAAGCTTCCCTGCGGAGGCAGCGGCGGACGAGGATGAAAGCATCAAGATCGCCATCGTCGGCAAGCCGAATGCTGGCAAATCCAGCCTGCTTAATAAACTCGTGGGCGAGGAGCGCGCCATCGTCAGTCCCATCCCCGGCACCACGCGCGATGCGACAGATACGCTGATCGAAATGGAAGGGTTGCAGGTCACGCTGATCGATACGGCGGGCATCCGTAAGCGCGGCAAGATCGAGCGCGGCGTGGAGCAGTTCAGCGTGTTGCGTTCGTTCAAAGCCATCGAACGCGCCGACGTTGCCCTGCTGATGATCGACGCGACAACGGGCATTACCGCGCAGGACGCGCACATCGCGGGCTTTATTCTCGATCAGTGGAAATCGTGCGTGGTGATCGTTAACAAGTGGGACGCCATCGAAAAAGATACGTTCACGATGGAGAGCTACACGCGCAAGATCCGCTCCGACTTGAACTTTATGGACTACGTCCCGCTGTTGTTCATCTCGGCGAAAACAGGGCAACGCGTGGACTCCGTCTTGCCGATGGCGTTGCGCGTGCAGGAGGAACGCCTGGCGCGCCTGACCACGTCCAAGATCAATGCGGTGATTCACAAGGCGCAGGACGCGCATCCGCACCCCACCCATGCGGGACGCGCGCTGAAAATGTTCTACGGCACACAAGTCCGCTCCGACCCGCCGACGTTCATGATCTACGTCAACGAGCCGAAGTTGATGCATTTTACGTATTTGCGATATCTGGAGAATCAGATCCGCGAGGAGTATGGGTTTTTAGGGACGCCGATTCGAATCGTGACGAAGGGGAGGAGGGAGTGATAGGTGGTACATGGAGATTGGAGAATTGGGATTAGTCACGTCTCGTTTGGGTGAATGCCAGTCACGGTTTCCACTGTAATTTGTCCAATCGAAAATCGGACGTGGATCGCCCGGCAGGCAGGTCAGCGATGAGCAGCGGTGTTGCGGTTGTGTTTTTCAAATCCAACAAGAACGCTTGCTTGTTGCTAATGTAGGCGAGGCAATTTCCATCCGATGAAATCGTCGGCGCGTGCGCGGAGTCGACCAGTTTGACCAAGCCTGTTCCATCTGCATTGGCGAGGTAGATCGCGCGGTCTGACGCGCTTCTGCCAAATTCAAAGACAAGGAATTTCCCATCTTGTGACCAGCTCAAGTTTGCGACATCGGGGATGGATGATCCTGATCCTTTGGGGATAGGCAATGTTGCAAGTGAGGTTTTATCACCCGATTCAAACTTTTCTACAACGAGACGCGCTTCGCCCGCAACCCGATTCATTTCAAAGTATGCCAAACGAGAGCCATCGGGCGACCATGCAAAGCCTGTCTCGTCTTCAACGAAGTTACTGATCGTTTTGATTTGCGAGTCGTCGAGACTGAATTCGAATAAACCGAACGAGGATGAATTCGAGCCGTAAAAGAAGATGCTTTGATCGCCGGGGACAAATTGAGGCGCGGTAGAGATATACATCCCAAGTTGAATCTCTTTCTGCGCTGATCCATCCGAGTTCATGAGATAAACAACCGTATTATTTTGCACCGACCATGCCAGAAGCATTTTTGAATCATGCGACCAGGCGGCGTCCATAAGATAGCCAAGTTCCGAGTTGGGCACAACAGCCGAAAGCGAATTGTCTGTTGGATTCCATAGAAAAATATTGCCTGTTCCTGTTGTGTTGCCGACAACAGCCAGTTGACCATCCGCTGACCACGCGAAAGAGCGCAACTCACCGATGGCGTGCGACTCATCCAGTTCGATGAAATCGGTCTTATCCTGATTCGTCACATAAACCGAAAAGCCGTGCGCCAGCGCGAGCGGACCTTCGCAAATTTTTCCCTGCCTTACATTTGACTCGAAAGATTCCGAAGGGATTGCTGTGCTTGATGAGCCGGGTGTTTGTTCGGACGGAATGATCGAGCGGATCGTCCAGTTGAGCAAAACGAATCCAAGCGCGGCGGCGAGAGTCCATGCCGCAGGCGCGATGAGTTTTGTAAACCAGCCTTTTGCGGGCTGTGATTTGTTTTGATATGCGTCCATTAATTGAGTCTCCAATTTCCATTGAAAGTCTTGCGGAACTTTCATGTTGTCTGCCGCTGAATTTAATTTCGCGGCAACGGGTTGTTCGTCGGCGGGGAGTTGGTCGAAGATTTCTTTATTCATAATCCATCTCCAATGCAATGGAAGAACGCGCGCGCAGGTCTTGCAATCCGCGCGAGACGAGCATTTTGACGGCGGCTTCACTTTTGCCCAGCACAGATGCCGCTTCGGTGAAACTGAGTTCGCTGAAGAAACACAGGATCAACGCCTCGGCGCGGTCACTGCTGAGTTGTTTAAGCGCGTTCAGGATTCGAGTCCGCTCGAGGCGTTGAAACGCTGACCGATCGGTAGGCAGGCCCGGGGTCGGGATATGAAGCGCCGCGTCCAACGGGACCTCAGGCTTGGTCGCCCTCCTTCGGAAAAAGCGGAGGCGCAGTCTGGAGGCGATTCCCATCAGCCACGCGATATACGGAGCCGCGCCGCGATAGGATCGAATCCCCTCCAACGCCGACATGAACGTCTGCGAGGTGAGGTCTTCCGCATCGTGGACGTTTCCCGTGTGCGCCATGTGATAGCGATAGACGCTTTGCACATGGCGGCGATATAACTCGGCGAAGGCATCTGGCTCGGCGCGTGCAAGCCGCGCGAGATTTGCATCGTCCATAGACGGGTAGTGAGGAATGGTCATAAACGTGTGAGGAGTCTTCTGCTGTGTTGTGCGCACAGTAGGTAGTGCCAGAAGAGGCTTGAATCGTAACAGGGAATTTGAAAAGACCTCGAAGTTCTTGAAGAACTTCGAGGTCTTTCTATGCTTCACTGCTCACTGACCGCGAAGCGTGTTCACTCCCTCACTAACTCAACTCATACCCATCCGGCAACCAGCCTTGCGTTGAGCTTGTCGAAACGAAAACAGCACCAACTCCCTCGCCGCCTCGACCTCATCCATCCTGCCGAATAGGGTTATTTCACAATTCCACGGTCATCCAGAAATTCAACGGGGTCTTTATCTTTGCCGTATTCCCACATTAACGAAAAGAACCAGATACCGCTTTCACCGATCCAGAAATCGGCGGGAGTGAAGGTCATTTTCGAGTCTTCGGGCTTCTTGTCGCTTTCTGGAGAGTATTCCGCGTGCCAGTCGAAAATTTCTCCCTGCCAATACGCGCCAAGCGAGTGGAGATGGTTTGCGAATGCCTTCACTTCTTTCAAGTCAGGGACTGAAAGTGGAAGGGTCGGTTCGTAACCCGCGTGTGCAGGAATTTTTGCTTTAACCGTTAACATGCTTGCTTTTCTCCTCTTTCCAGGCGTTCAAGAGAAACTCCAGATTATCTTCAATGATATGCTCAATATTGCGCAGGTCGCTTTTTCGGAACCTGCCCTCACGCGCATTTCTCACAGGGTCAAGCCAAAACTTTGCCTCGTTTCCGTCCTTGACAACGTGAACATGTGGAGGTTCATTGGCTACATCGGCCTCATAGAAAAAGAACTTATAGCCGTTCACACGAAGGACGACAGGCATAAAGAAGACTCCGAGTGGCGAAGGATAAAGGCATTATAGCACTGCTGATTGGCGAATCGAAAAGCCTCGGAAATTTCCTTTCCGAGGCTTCACTGCTCACTGATAACTGACCGCGAAGCGTGTTCACTCCCTCACTGGCTCGTATCATACCCCTCTGGCAACCAGCAGCACAACACCAACTCCCTCGCCGCCTTGACCTC
>CASGHD010000049.1 GCA_949319575.1 uncultured Anaerolineales bacterium
GTGGTATAATCAGAGAAAAATCAGGCATACCTTTCATTAGTTAAGACGCGGAGTCGCAGAAATTCGTCCTTCGTGTCTTTTTTATGCCGAAATCCCTTTCTACGAGATGAAAATGGCAGAAGAAACTACCTCCGCTGGAAATATCGAACAAGTAGATATAGACGCTCAGATGCGTTCGGCGTACCTCGATTACGCCATGAGCGTGATCGTGTCTCGCGCGCTTCCCGACGCCCGCGACGGGCTGAAACCTGTCCATCGGCGTATTTTGTTCGCGATGCAAGAGTTGGGGGTGCGCTCAAACTCCTCCTATAAAAAGTCTGCTCGTATCGTGGGTGATGTGTTGGGTAAATTCCACCCTCATGGCGATTCGGCGATTTACGAAACCATGGCGCGCATGGCTCAGGATTTTTCCATGCGTTATCTGCTGGTGGATGGGCAGGGCAACTTCGGTTCGATTGATGGCGACGCGCCCGCGGCGATGCGGTACACCGAAGCTCGTCTGCAAAAACTAGCGGAGGAACTGCTTGCTGACTTAGACAAAGACACGGTTGATTTTGGTCCCAACTTCGACGGTTCTCTCGAAGAGCCGCTTGTTTTGCCTGCCCGCGTGCCGAATATGCTCCTCAACGGGACTTCGGGCATTGCGGTTGGCATGGCGACCAACATACCGCCGCACAACCTGAATGAATTGGTAAACGCCATCAACTATTTGATTGACAACTACGACAGAATGGACGATATCCCTGTTGAGGACTTGATGAAGTTTGTGCATGGACCAGATTTCCCCACAGGCGGCATCATCGTCGGGCGAGAGGGAATTGAATCCATGTACGGTACTGGCAAGGGGCGCATTGTCGTCCGTGGCACGGCGCACATCGAAGAGGGGAAGGGCGGTAAGCACGAAATTGTGATTACTGAGATTCCGTATCAGGCTAACAAGACGACGTTGATCGAACGCATTGCCGAACTCGTGCGCGACGACAAAATTGACCAGATCTCCGACCTGCGCGATGGATCGGATCAGCGCGGCATGAACATTGTCATCGAACTTAAACGTGGCGCGCAACCGAAGAAAGTTCTGAACCAGCTTTACAAATATACATCGCTACAGACAACATTCGGCGCGCAAGTCCTCGCCCTTGTGGATGGCGAACCGCGCACTTTGCCGCTGAAACGCTCTTTGCAAATATTCATCGAACATCGGCAGGTGGTCATTGTCCGCCGCACGAATTTTGACTTGGCAAAAGCCCGCGCGCGGCAACACATCCTTGATGGCTATTTGATCGCGCTGAACAATTTGGATGCAGTCATCAAGACCATCCGTGAATCAGAAGACGCCGACGTTGCAAAGCAAAACTTGATGAAGCGCTTCAAGCTGAGCGACCTGCAATCGCAAGCGATCCTCGATATGCAGTTGCGCCGTCTCGCCGCGCTTGAACGCTGGAAGATCGAAGAGGAACACAAACAAGTTGCCGAACAGATCGCGCATCTGGAAGATTTGCTTGCTCATCCCAAGAAGATTCTCGCCCTTATCCAAACAGACTTGAACGAACTCGCCGAAAAATATGGCGATGACCGTCGCACGCGCATTGCCGCAGAAGCCAAAGAATCACTCAGTGAAGCCGACCTCGTTCAAGATGAGGCGGTGCTTATCAGTCTCACCGAACGCGGTTACATCAAACGCGTGGCGGCTTCGGCGTTCCGTTCGCAGAGTCGCGGCGGGCGCGGCGTGAAGGGATTCGAAACGAAAGAGGAAGATGAAGTTGTCGCGCTCATCCCCGCGCGTAGCCTCGACTCGATGTTGTTCTTCTCCGACAAGGGAAAAGTGTACAGCGAAAAAGTCTACCAAATCCCCGACGCCGATCGAACCGCCAAGGGCATTCCGCTCGTCAACGTGCTGGCATTGAATGCCGACGAGCGCGTCACCGCCGCCATTGCTGTTTCGGATTTCTCCGCTCACGGATATTGCGTGCTTGCGACGGCGCGCGGCAAAACCAAGCGTGTGGTCATGGAAGAATTCGCGTCTGTCCGACCTTCCGGCTTGATCGCCCTTAACCTGGAGGATGGCGACCACTTGGGCTGGGCGAGGGTCACCAGCGGCAAGGATGATCTCATCTTCGTCACCCAAAACGGGCAGGCGCTTCGCTACAACGAAACCAAGATCCGCTCGATGGGGAGGCAGGCCGCAGGCGTGACAGCAATCAAACTCAAGAAAGACGACGCGGTCACCAGCATGGATGTCGTCGAAAAAGACGGCTCGCTTCTTGTCGTCACTAGCGGCGGGTTCGGCAAACAGACTCCGCTGAAAGAATATTCTCCCAAGGGACGCGCCACCGGCGGAATTGCCACGATCGACAATAAAGCATTGAAAGAGATCGGGAAGATCGTCTCGGCGCGTGTCGTTCAACAGGATGACGATCTCACGATCATGACCGCCAACGGGCAGACGATCCGCATCAAGAACAAGACGGTGAAGACGGCGGGACGCGCCACAAAAGGCGTGCACCTCATCAAGCCGCAAGAGGGCGATTATGTCGCATCGGTGGCGCGCATCTCAGCCGAAGATATGAAAAAAGCGGGCGCGTCGATGATGGATGAAGAGAAGTCTGAACCTCAGCAACAGTTGATGTAAGAAGAATACCAGCGCGGTTTGCCAAGCATACCGCGCTGGTATTCTCTTTCACAAGAGCGACATGAATGTCGCATTACGAGAACCAAATCAATTTCAAGTGCGTAATATCAGTCGGACGTACGCGGTTGGCGGGCGGTACAACTGCGACGAAACGCGCTCAACCGCAGGTCATCAGTAAAAAAATCCCGGGCAATCAGCCCGGGATTTTTTGTTTGTAAAAACCCTGAAACAACGTAACTGCTCAGGCATGTCGTTGCGAGGAGGGCTCTTGCTCGCCTGCCCCGATGTTTTTTCGGGGTCCCGACGCCTGTCCTGAGCCTGTCGAAGGGAAGCAATCTCCCGGTATGGGGAGACTGCTTCGGCAAAACCAAGA
>CASGHD010000050.1 GCA_949319575.1 uncultured Anaerolineales bacterium
CCGTGTGCCTGCGGATGTCTTTCAATCGTCGCCTGCGAACGGGGAAGCTGGTTAGTTTACACACAACCGCCCCAGCGATTCCAACTGCTGAGGCAGAAGCGGGCAGATTATACATGCGGGGCGGGGATGTGTCAACAGAAAGTTTTATGTCGTTGCGAGGAGCGCTCTTGTTCGCCTGCCCCGATGCTATTTCGGGGTCGCAACGAAGCAATCTCCACCACGTTGAGGAGATTGCTTCGTCAGCCGCTCGCCGTTTAAGGCTCGGGCTTCCTCGCAATGACGGAGAAAACCGAACCAACCGTCCCGACGCGCGAAGCGGGTTTTTATCCCTTCGGCAGAATCGAAGTCAGAGTCCTCGTCACGTTTTGCAACGCGCCCGCGTGACCCTTGATCTTGTTCACGTCGCCCGTCTTCAATCCCGACTGCACTTCGGTGATCGTCTTCGATGTGGCTGCTTGATTGTCAATGATCTTTTGCGTGATGGCTTCGAGATTGATGAGCAGTTGCAAAATATTTTTCGGGATGATCGGCAGACCTTTCGCGATGGGAAGCAAGCCGTCGAGGATGTTGTTGGCGATGCCCGCGTATTTCACCGTGAGCGTGTGAAGCGAACCGATGGAGTTGGTCAGTTCAAGCGCGATCTCTTGAATCGCATCTATCATGTTCTTGTGGTCTTGGATCATCCTGCCGATATCGTTAAACGAGTCAGTCAGCTTGTCTGAAAATTTCACGTACGAAACGGGCTTGGCTGTGGCAACGCCTACTCTGGCTGTGGGACGGATGGTGGTGGGCATAAATAATCTCCTTGGGTTTGGATTGTCAGTACGTTCGGGCGACAGTTGTACTGTCGCCCGCCACAAGGCAGTGCAACTGCCTTGTGAACAATTTTTTCAACTACTGATTTTCGCAACTATACTTTAGTTTGGATTTGAACACAACACATTGACAAACCCTCATGACTACTGTACCCTCGCCTCATGCTTGACTTGAATTTGAATCAACGTCAAATTATCGAATCCCCCCTCGACTCGAAACTCTTCGTCAGCGGTCCCGCGGGGACGGGCAAAACCACCGCAGGCGTCGAGCGGATGCGTCACTTGCTCGCGCAGGGTGTGCCAGGCGAATCGATTCTCATGCTCACGCCTCAGCGGACTCTGCAAGAGCCATATCTCGATTTGCTGTACAGTCCCGAACGGCGCGCAGGTGGCGAAGTAACCCCCGCCACGGTCGGCGGTCTCGCGCGGCGCATGTGCGATCTGTTCTGGCCCCTCGCAGGTGAAGCGGCGGGATTTGCGAACCCGAGTGAGCCGCCTGTTTTTCTCACGCTCGAAACCGCGCAATATTACATGGCGCATCTCGTCCGCCCGTTGTTGGATGAAGGTTATTTTGAATCGGTCACGATTGACCGCAATCGTTTGTATTCGCAGATTATTGATAACCTCAACAAAGCCGCGGTGATTGGATTCAACCATACTGAAATCGGTTCGAAACTCGACTTGTCGTATTTCGGCGACCCCGCCCAACGCCGCGTTTACGCAGACGCGCAGGATTGTGCAAATCGTTTTCGTCAATATTGCCTCGCCCATAATCTTTTGGACTTTTCACTGCAACTCGAAATTTTTGCAAATGTATTGTGGAAGCAAGATATTGTCCGCGAATATTTGACGAAGAATTATCGCCACCTGATCTACGACAACGTGGAAGAGGACGGTCCGCGCGCGCACGATCTTCTCCGCGCTTGGACTGCGGACTTCCAGTCCGCTTTACTGATCTACGATGAAGGCGCAGGCTTCCGCTACTTCCTCGGCGCGGATGTGCAAACAGGCTGGGCATTACGCGAACTATGCGATGAATATATTCAATTGCAAGAAAGTTTTGTGATGTCGGAGAGTGTGGCGCAATTGAGTGAGAGATTGGTTGATGCGATTGTTCCGAATCTTGAGTCGAAGGTCGAAAGTCAAGGGTCAAATGACAACTCGCTGTCCATCATTCAATCCCATTTTTATCCCGAATTGCTTGATGCTGTTGTAAACGAAATCAATTCTCTAATCTCTAATTCTCTAATCTCTCCCTCCAAAATCGTCATCCTCGCCCCCTACCTCTCCGATGCTTTGCGTTTCTCCATCACACACAGACTCGAAGCCAAAAACATTCCCTGGCGTTCACACAGACCCTCACGCTCGCTGAAAGACGAACCCGCCTCTCATGCGTTGATCACACTTGCCGCGCTGGCGCATCCGCATTGGAATATCCACCCGCCAAAATTTGACGTGGCATACGCGCTGATGCAGTCCATTGACGGACTCGATCTCGTCCGCGCGCAGTTGCTGACAGACATTGTGTATCGTCACCGCGACCTTCAACTTTCAACCTTTGATCAAATTAAACCCGATGTGCAAGAACGAATTACTTTTTCAGTTGGTAATCGCTATTCGACTCTTCGAAATTGGATTGAAGAATATCGAACATCGAGTATCCTGCCTCTCGATCATTTTCTCCGAAAATTATTTGGCGAAGTCCTGTCGCAAGCGGGATTTGGTTATCATCGCAACTTTGACTCAGTCCGCGTGGCGGCGAGTTTGGTCGAGTCGGTGAAGAAGTTCCGCCTCGCGCTAGACCTAACAGGTCTCCAAGACCTGTTAGGTCTTGGACGCGAATATATCCAAATGCTTCACGATGGCGTGATCGCCGCGTCGTATCTCGAAGGCTGGCAGAATGAAGATAAAGATGCGGTGTTGGTCGCGCCCGCGCATACGTTCTTGATGATGAACCGTCCTGTCACGATTCAATTCTGGCTCGACCCTGGTTCCAGCGGATGGTACGAACGCCTCTCGCAGCCGCTCACGCATCCGTATGTGTTGAGCCGTGAATGGGGGGAGGGTCGCCAATGGTCAGATGCGGACGATGTCCAATACAGTAAAGAGGCGATGGCGCGGTTGGTGTCGGGACTGCTTCACCGATGCCGCGAACGCGTCTATCTCGGTTTATCTGAATTAGGCGAAAGCGGATTTGAGGGACGCGGCGAATTGTTGCGCGCGTTTCAAAAGGTTTTATGAAATTCAGGTGACAGTCACGTTAAACGTGACTGTCACCTTTGAGGAAAATAAATGAACAAAAAATACTTGCTCGCGATCATTTCGATTCTTTTGTTGGCTTGCGCCGCAGTTGGAACACCCACGATCATTCCTCCTGTTGAGCCAAGCGCGACACCAATCACACCGCCCGTAGATTCAACGTCCACGCCGCCTCCTTCAACAGGCGGACCGACAATCGCCAACTGTCCGATGTTCCCTGCGAATAATTATTGGAACACGCCGATTGACTCGCTTCCAATTCACTCTCAATCTGATGCGTGGATCAACAGCATCGGGCGCGATGAACTCCTTCACATGGACTTCGGCTCGGGCGAGTGGGATGGCGGTCCGATTGGGATTCCGTTTAACGTCGTGGCTGGATCAACTGTCCCTGCGTATGACGCGGAGTTTTATTATCCCGAAGAATCCGACGCGGGACCGTATCCGATTCCCGATAATCCAAACATCGAATGGGGGAGCGATCATCACATTTTGGTTGTGGATACGGAAACGTGTATGTTGTATGAAACATACGACATGAGTTTCGATAATGGCGTGTGGAGCGGCGGCTCGGGCGCCATCTGGGATTTGAACTCGAATGCCCTGCGTCCCGACACGTGGACATCCGCCGACGCGGCAGGTTTGCCGATTTTGCCAGGGCTGGTTCGTTATGATGAAATTGTTGCGGGCGAGATTCAACACGCACTGCGATTCACTGTTGAAGATACGGCGGGATACATCTGGCCCGCGCGTCATCAAACGTCTGATCCGCAAAACGGAGTCCCGCCGATGGGCGCGCGATTCCGCTTGAAAGCGGATTACGACATCTCGGGTTTCCCGCCTGAGATGCAGGTGTTGTTGCGAGCGATGAAAGAGTATGGAATTGTTCTGGCGGACAACGGCTCGAATTGGTACGTGAGTGGAAGTCCCGACGAACGCTGGGACAACGATATGTTGCATCTGCTCGATGTGCTGACAGGAAATGATTTTGAAGCGGTGGATACGTCTGTGTTGATGGTGGATGTGAATTCGGGTGAAACGAAATAAAATTAACCGCTAAGAGCGCAAGGAACGCTAAGAAAACTAAGAAAACCTTTTTTGAACTTCGCGGTCTTGGCGCGCTTCGCGGTTTACAGAATTTCTCACCGCTAAGAGCGCGAAGCGCGCAAAGGAAAAACCAAAAGGAGTTTAAGATGAGCGCAGATATTGAGGCGATTGGGAAAGACATTGTTGATGCCGCTTATTCAATTCACAAGCAATTTGGTCCTGGTTTGCTGGAGTCTGCATATCAGGAATGTCACGTGTATGAACTTCGGAAACGTGGAAGAATTGTGCAGGCAGAATTAATTTTGCCTATTGAATATGATGGTCAACAATTTGACAAGGGGTATCGAATAGATGAATTGGTAGACGATAGGGTCATCGTGGAAAACAAAGCCGTAGACGAAGTCCATCCGATCCACATGGCGCAACTCCTCACATACATGAAGCTCAAGAATATCAAACTCGGCTTTCTGATAAACTGGAACGTGAAGTTGATCAAAAACGGAATCCAGAGAGTCGTTCTTGGTCTTGATGAGCCGCCCGCTCGCGCAGGATTTATCCAAAAACCATGACGAGCAATTTTTACCGCCAAGGAAACCAATTAAAAACTTAGCGACCTTTGCAGTCTTAGCGGTTCAAAAACTTTACCGCCAAGGAAACCAATTAAAAACTTAGCGATCTTTGCGATCTTAGCGGTTCAAAAATTTTACCGCCAAGAAAACCAAATAAAAACTTAGCAATCTTTGCGATCTTAGCGGTTAAAGAACTTTACCGCCAAGGAAACCAATTAAAAACTTAGCGGCCTTTGCGATCTTAGCGGTTAAAGAACTTTACCGCCAAGCGCGCGAAGTGCGCCAAGAAAACCAATTAAAAACTTAGCGACCTTTGCGGTCTTAGCGGTTCAAAAATTTTACCGCCAAGGAAACCAATTAAAAACTTAGCGATCTTTGCGGTCTTAGCGGTTCAAGAACTTTACCGCCAAGGAAACCAATTAAAAACTTAGCGGCCTTTGCGATCTTAGCGGTTCAAAAAAAGAATGTATAACTTCACCCCTCGCCCCTCCCAACAAGACATCCTTCGCTACACAGGCGGACGCCTCGGCATTGCCGCTGTCCCTGGCGCGGGCAAGACGCACATCCTTTCCGCGTTGGCGGCGCAGATCATTCACAGCGGCGTGTTGCAAGACGATCAGGAAGTCCTCATCGTCACGCTCGTCAACTCGGCGGTGGATAATTTCGAAGCGCGCATCAAACGCTTTTTTGATAATCCCATTCACGCCCTCTACAAATATCGCGTCCGCACACTGCATGGGCTGGCGCATGACATCGTCCGCGAGAAGCCTGCCAGCGTGGGACTCGAAAATCGCTTCAGCATCATTGACGAGCGCGAGGCGGCTTTCATCCGCCGCGAGTCGGTCAATGCGTGGTTAGCGAATCACGCGCTCGATGAATATCTTGACCCAAGCCTCGATCAATCCAAAATGGATTGGGTCAAACGCGATCAACTTCCCAATTTACTGGATTCCCTCGCCTTAGCCTTCATCCGCTCCTCGAAAGATCGCCTCATCACTCCCGTCAGCCTGCGCGCCAAACTCGACTCGTCTCCCACGCCCCTGCCTCTCGCCGAACTCGGTTACAGCATCTACGCGGACTATCAACGCGCCCTCGCCTATCGCGGCGCGGTGGACTTTGACGATTTGATTCGATTGGCATTGACTTTGCTCGAAAACGATGAAGAGTATCTCGCGCGCCTGCAATATCGCTATCCATTTATTTTGGAGGACGAGGCGCAGGATTCGAGTCTGACACAGGAGAGGATACTTTCATTATTAAGTGGTGGTCGAGTAGGTCGAGGCGATAGCCGAGACCGTATCGAGATCACAACGACTGGCTCCAATGTAGCCTCTGGTCTCGATACGCTCGCAACGAACGCTCGCTACTCGACCAGCGAGGTGGGAGGTAACTGGGTCCGCGTCGGTGACCCGAACCAAGCCATCTTCGAAACATTCACAACCGCATCCCCTGAACTTTTGCGCGCGTTCATCCAAAATAATCCAAGCATAGACATGCCCGAGTCGGGACGTTCGCAACCATCCATACTCGCATTGGCGAATCATCTCATTGACTGGGTGATGACATCCCATCCCATCTCCGAAGCGCGGACGGCGTTGTCGGTGCCGCATATTGTCCCTGTGCCAGAGGATGACCCGCAACAAAATCCGCCCGATGACCCAGAGGGTATCAAGTTCATTAGCAAGCGATATACGCCTGACGAAGAACTCGAAGCGGTGGTCAAGTCGGTGAAGGGATATGTTGACTCGATTTGGGATTTTCCCGATGACGATAAGCCGACGATTGCGATTCTTGTTCCGCGTAACCAGCGCGGCGTGGATGTGGTCAATGCGTTGCGTCAAAAAGGAATCGAGCCGATCGAGTTAATCTCATCCACATCTGAAACGCGCGCGGCGGCGGGATCGCTGAGTCATTTGTTGGGGTATCTGGCGGATCCAAGTTCGGCGCGGAAGTTGTCGAAGGCGTATGAAGTGTGGAGGAGGGATTGGAGAGAGCAGAGAGTAGAGAATAGAGGATTAGAGAATAGAGAAGTAGAGAATAGTGGAGTAGAGAATAGAGGAGAAGAGAGTAGAGAGGTAGAGAGTAGTGGATTAGAGAAGGGAGACTTATCAACTACTCAACTGCTTAACTATTCATCTGTTCTCTTGCGTAAGGTGGTGGATGTGGAAAACTTCGTCGCGCCGCAAAATGCCGACGACTGGCGATCAGCTGTCGGTGAGAATGAAGCAGAGCAAGTCATCCAAGAGTTGAGCGCGTTCCGAGTCGTCATCCAGAGATGGTTGAGCGCGGTGACACTTCCGATTGATCAACTGGTGTTGACGCTGGCGCAGGATGTGTTCACCGAAGCGCATGATCTGGCGTTGGCGCATAAACTGGCATTGGTGTTGCGGAGCGCGGCGGACGATCACGCGGATTGGCGCCTGCCTGAGTTGACGGCGGAACTAGCGGTGATCGCCAAGAACGAAAGAAAATTTATAGGATTCTCCGACAACGATTCGGGTTTTGATCCCGAACGCCATCGCGGACGGGTGGTGGTGACGACGATGCACAAGGCGAAGGGGCTGGAGTGGGACCGCGTCTATTTGATGTCGGTCAATAATTATGACTTCCCTTCAGCGATGCCGAACGACCGTTTTATTTCGGAGAAGTGGTTTGTGCGCAGCGGATTGGATTTATCGGCGGAGGCACTGGCGCAGTTAACTGCATTGGGAGTCGGGTCTCCCCCTTCGGGGACTTCGCGATACGCGCCGCCAACGAACGGCGGCGCTACTCGACCACCATCGAATGAGTATGACTTCTACGAAGAAGGCGCGGCAACGTTGCGCTCGCGCTTGGATTATGTGAAGGAACGCCTGCGCCTGTTCTACGTTGGCATCACGCGCGCGAAACGAGATTTGATCGTGACGTGGAATTCAGGCAGGCAGGGCGATGCGACGCCGTCCCTAGCGATGAGTGAGTTGATGGGGTGGTGGGAGTCGGAAGGCAGTAATCAGTGAGTAGTTATCAGTTATCAGTATGTTCATAGACTAAAATTGAGTTATGACAAAACGCGGCGAAGTTTTAGTAGCAATAATCAATAACCTAAATGATTTCGCTGACCTGCGAGACCGTCACTGGTATCGTATTCCTGTTGCCAGCGCTGAAAAATGGCTCAAAAAACGTTTTCCGCCTGAGTGGATTGCTTTTTATCAAACGAAGAAATTTGGCGCAGAGGCTCATGCCATAAATTATGTTGCAAAAGTACTTGAAGTAAAGCAAGTTTATCGGCATGAGATTTTTCCTGATGAGCCGATTAGCGAGAAAACAAACAAGAGATATTACCAACTTTTTCTTTCACCTCTAAAACCGCTTCGTCATCCAATAATCAGCAGGCGTAAGCGTAGAATCATATTTATTTCAACGACTATAGAGAAAGTGAAAGAAGCAAAAGAGATTAATGACCTTTACGACGACAGTAAACTTGAAGATATGCTTTGGGCAGAATTGAAAAGACTAGTAATTCCTGCTGAACGCCAAGAGTTTATAGAGGTGAGCGAGCAAGAATATGCTCTTGACTTCTCGATCTATTGTATTGATGGAAAAGTTGATGTTGAAACTGACGGTGATTTTTGGCATCGCCATCCTGAGAAGAAAGAAGAAGACACTCGACGTTCCAATGACTTACAGACAAAAGGTTGGCATGTTATAAGATTTACCAGCCGCCAAATCCGAAAAGAAATGGAATCGTACTGTATTGATAAAATCAAAAAGATGATTGATAGATTGGGCGGTTTAGATGTTGGCAAATTCAAGCCGATGAAGTTTGGCGACCCAATAGGAACTTATCAGCCGTCACTTTTTGACCCACCAGGAGACAATTGATCGGCATGTCGGCTTGACCTCACCCAGACAACCGTAATGATCGGCACATCGGCTTGCCCCTCTCCAAATGGAGAGGGCATGGGGTTGACTTCTTTTCAGTGTGAGGAGGTGTTGAGTTTCCAAGGCAAAGTTTCGTTTGACAACAATCAAGCGAGCGAGATTTACGGATGATGAAAGTCATGCAAAAAGTCTCAGGTTGTTTTCGATCTGTAGAAGGCGTTGAAATCTTTTGTCCGATCCGCGCTTATCTTTCCACAGCTCGCAAGAATGCGACAGATGGCGCTCTCCGTTTTGCGTCTCGCTTTTATCGGCGCCCCTTACTTGCCTGCTATTGTCTCACCCTTAGCGGTGTAGTTACAAATGGTTTGATATTATTGAATCAGTGTAACTGCTCAGCCTCGGAACATGTCGCTGCGAGGCGCTCTTGGTTTTGCCGAAGCAGTCTCCCAATACCGAGAGATTGCTTCGGCGGGACCCCGAAAAAACATCGGGGCAGGCGAGCAAGAGCCCTCCTCGCAACGACATGCCTGAGCAGTTACGAATCAGTGAAGGCAAAATTTAATAAATCTCAGTGGTTCGATTTTTGCTCGATTAATTTTGAAAAGCACAATAGTCGCTTTTTCGCCGCGCAATAAACGACTGAAGTCGTTACTACGGTAAACCAATCGCGCTACCTGTATCGAAACGTTTTTTGTTTTCCCGCTACGAAAAGAGGACCAAATCAAAAAAAGACCTCGCAGGTTTCGGAACCTGCGAGGTCTGAATAAGAAGTCTGCTCGTTTATCCCAAGTGCGCCACAATGCGCGAGTGGGCGGTTTCGGTATCCATGTCGAACACGGTGATCAACTTGTCGCGCCCCGAGGAGCCTGCCACAATATCGAGGCGTGATTTTGCGACCCCCAGAATATCGGAGAGGAACTCGATCAGCGCCTCGTTGGCTTCGTTGTCGGCGGGTGGCGCGGCGATACGTACTTTGATCGTCCCATCGTCCAACAGTTCCACGATCTCGTTGCGGCTGGCGCGCGGCGTGACGCGCACCGCCAGCGCGGAGCCTCTTTTTCCATCGTGCAATTTTATTTTCAGATCGGTCATGGCTACCTCAGCGAAGAGAGTACGGCAATGATGAAGCGTGACAGGAATTGGACCAGGATCATCAGGATCATCGGGCTGAAATCGAACATCCCGGCGGTGGGCGCCACGCGGCGGATGGGCATGAGCATCGGTTCGATGATGTTGTCGATGCCGCGCCTCACTGGGTTGTACGGATCCATAACATAAGACAGGATGACGGACACAAAAATAAGCAAGGTCAAAAGTTGGGATAACAAACTGACGATATCGATCAGGAAGTCCATTACGCGTCATTCCTCCGGTGTATGCCTGCGCTTGCTACGCTCGCCCACGATAGCCGTCCCCACGCGGACGAGGGTGGCGCCCTCCTCCACTGCCACGGCGTAGTCCAGGCTGGTACCCATGGAGAGTTCGCGCCAATCTCCGCCGGGGAGTTGGTCGGCCAGCCGCTCGCGGAGCCGCCGCACTTGATAAAAGAAGCGGCGCGAGTCTTCCGCATCGTTCCCCAGCGGGGGCATGCTCATCAATCCGCGAATCTGCACATGGGGCAGATCCAAAATTGTGGAAACGTCGGGCAGGAGGGAGTCCCAGGTGGATTCATCCGAGGCGTCCCAGCCCCCTTTGGATTCTTCGCCGCCCACGTTGAATTCGAGCAGGATGGGCAGGATGCGGTTCGCTTCGCCGGCAAAGCGGTTGAGGCGTTGGGCGAGGTTGAGGCTATCGAGCGAGTGTAAAAGTGCGAAGTGATCTGCCACGAGGCGGGCTTTGCGGCTCTGCACATGACCGATCATGTGCCATTCTACACCAGTTTGATTGCCGAGGGATTGAATTTTCGTGACACCTTCTTCGGGATAATTCTCGCCGAGGATGCGCGCTCCCGCTTCGATGGCGGCTTGCGCAACTTCGAGCGGCTGCGACTTGGTGACCACCACCAGGCGGACTTCGTTCGGGTCGCGGTTGCTTTTGCGCGCGGCTGTGGCGATCTGATCGAGCGCGTGGAGGTATTTTTCGCGGATGGAGGAAACAAGTAAATTCATTTTTATTTTAGACTTTATTGGTAATCAGCGAAGAACATTTTTGGGACGCTGAAAAACGCTGAGGTTCGCTGATTCAAAAAAGAAAAATCTGCGTTTCACCTGCCCTGGCGGGCGGCGCAAGGGTGAGGTGGATAAGACTCTTTGGAGTTGAAAAAGGGTTAGTTTAAGGTGGAGTGATTTGTTAAGGTTGAGTCTACTGCAAGTGCATGGGGCTTGCAAGCCCCATGCACTTGCGCGGGCGTCAGGTAATCCAGCGCCTGGTGGGGACGGTCAAAATTGTAAAAGCGAATGTAATCGGCTAGCTGGCGATAAGCCTCCTTTGGGCTGGCATATTCATGCAAATAGACTTCTTCGTACTTGATGGTGCGCCACAAGCGTTCTGTGAAAATATTGTCCAGGGCGCGCCCACGTCCATCCATGCTGATCTTGATTTCTTCACGCTGAAGGCGTTCCAGATATTTCGGGCTGGTAAAGTGGCTACCCTGATCGCTATTCCAGATTTCGGGCTTGGCTTGGAACAAGGCATTGTCCACCGCGGACAACACGAACTCCATCTCCAAGGTTTGGCTGAGCGCCCAACTCACCACATAGCGAGAGTACCAATCCAGAACTGCGGTGAGATACAGCCACCCATGCTGAAGGCGAATGTAGGTAATGTCGATGCCCCAGATGTGATTGGGATGCGCGGCGGTCACGTTTCGTAGCAGGTACGGATAAATCTGATGTTGTGGGGCGGGTTTACTCGTGTGAGGACCTGGAACCAGGGCAAAAATGCCCATTTCACGCATATAGGCTTGCACGGTGGGGCGCGCAACACCAAACTCGGGGCGCAACTGAACTGCGATTTTGCGCGAGCCGTAAAACGGGCAGGCGGTGTAGATTTCATCAATGCGCCGCTTGATCGCCAATTCTCGCGCAGAGGGCGGCACAGGCTCATAGAACAGGCTCGAGTAACTGATCCCAAGTAGATCTGCCTGCGTTTTTAGCGGCATTTCTGGGTTGTTTTCTTCCAACATTTCCAGTCGCTCTGCTCTACTCAAATTTGAAGCCAGATTTTTTTTTCAGCCAGGATAAGTGAGCACTCAATCGCCCAATCTCGGCATACAGTTCGTTGATCTGTTTTTCATGCTCGGCTTCGCGAACGCGTTCCCCTTTGCGATCATCCTCGAAAAGCTGGGCAAAGTCTTCCAGGGCTTGCCTTTTCCATTTGTGAATTTGATTTGGGTGGACGCTGTTTTCGGTCGCTATTTGAGCGACGCTCTTGTCTTCTCGGATGGCTTCCAGCACAATCTGTGCTTTTTGATTAGCGGACAGACGTTTTCTTTTGGGCATGGTCTTTTCTCCGGAAACTGCACCTTAATTATGCCCGTTTTCGTGTCTAAATTTCCTTATCCACTATAGGGTCTGCGTGAATCATGCGTCCCGATTTAGTTTTCGATAAAGTCTATTGTACTGTCTTAACCGCTGAGACAGCGAGGCATTGAGATTCTTTGGTTCTATCGTTTTTAACGGGAATCTTTTTTTTCAAACACAAAGGCTTGCATTGACGGTTCGTCTTTCGCTCACCGTGTCGAAATGATACGACGGTCACGTGGGAAAAACACTAGGAATCTAATCTCTTTTTTTCCTTTGTGTCCTTCGCGGCGAGGCGCTTTCCCGTTAATTACGGGAGACCCGATTCTTTTTTCTCCGTGACCCCGCGCCTCAGTGGCGATGTTAACAGAATCCGTTACAGCGAGATCAACGCGCCAAAGCGACCGGTGCGCCCTTTTTCGGCGCGATGCGAGAACCAATCGTCGGTGTGGCAGGCGGTGCAAATGCCGGCGATCTCGATCTTGCCCACGCCAGCCTGCTCGAGCAGGGTCTGGTTCGTCTTCCACAGGTCGAAATGGATTTTGCCGTTGACGGAGCGCAATACTTTTTCTGAATCGTCGCCGAATTTTTGCATCACTTGCAGGATCACGTCAGCGCCGATTTCGTAGTGATCGGGTCCGATGGAAGGTCCGATGCAGGCGACGATGTCGGCGGGGTTCGAGTTGTAATTGGTTTTCATGGCTTTCACCATCGAGCCAGCCACGTCGCGCAGGGTTCCCATCCAGCCGGCATGGGCGACGCCAACCACACCCCGGCGCGGGTCGTGCGCAAGGATGGGCGCGCAGTCGGCGAAGCGCATGAACAGGCTGACTTCCGGTTTGTCGGTGAGGATCACATCCGCCTGCCGAACCGATTCGCCTTCCGGGCGCGGGGCTCGGGCGCACACCACGTCGGCGCTGTGCACCTGCCACACATCGAAAATGGATTCGGGCGGGCGGTTCAGGGCGCGGAAGGACAAATGGCGATTCTTGCGGACCCGGTCGAGATCGTCGCCTACCGTTCCGCCCACGTTGAGTGAAGCCCACGGCGAAGGGCTGGCGCCTCCGTGACGCGTGAATATGGCGTGACGGGTCTGGAGGGAATCGAATTGAAAATAGCGAAGTCCGTTATGGACGGCGAAAGGCATGGCGAATCACTCCCCTCCCAATATCTCTTGCAGGGTGGTCATGTCTGCGACTGTTCGATCGAGGTGAATTTTTTGATGAAGAATTGCCGCGTTTCAGCCATCGACTCTTCCATGTAGGGATAGGCGAACCAGGCGGTCATCAGACCGAACAATGCGCCGGTGAGAATGCGAAGCAAAGGCGTGCTTTCGCGGTACGGCAGAAGATTTGCAAGCCATTGCCACTCGATCTGGCTGAAGAGTTGCGAGAAGCCGTCCAACCCGATGGGTCCCATGCCGATGAGAATCCACACGATCCAGTGGATGGGCTTGATGCGGCGACCCGTTGCGGAGTAGGCAATGCCGAATAAAAAGATCGCGCCGTAGATGGCCACGTCGCGCTCGCATAGCGCCACCTTGTAGCCGACCTCTTGGTTTCCAATGTATGCGCGCGCATCGTAGCGGGCGTAGCTGGTCGCGTCGCGCAAGCCCACGATGCCGGTGACTTCCTCGAAGTTTTTGATGTCGGACATCCCCGCCTCTGCCAGCGGATAGTACGGCTGTTCGCCAAACAGGAAGAAGGATCGAAACCCGAATTGGTGGCACAGCGGTTTGTACATTGTGTAAATCACTTTTGCCGGCACAGGCGCGCCGATTTTCATCAGCGTGGGGGCAAGGAAGGGCAAGCCCACGTATAACAGGATTAATACATTCAGCATCGCCAGGTAATGTTGCGATATCCAGTACATCACCCGGTCGGCGCCGCTGATGGATTGTCCGCGGCGGAGGCGGTCGTGGTGGTCTTCGCGTCCAAGCCGGTCTAGTTGTCCCCGTCGGTCTGAGGCGGCGCCGAGGGTCATGCTGAGTTTTTGCTTGTCGAAGGGAGGTTTCAAACTGTAGGGACCCACTTCAACGACCGGCGCGTTTTCTCCGAATTTTTTTTGGAGGGCGGGGTCGGAATCCACGTCCACTTCCACGAGGCGGTGCGGGAATTTTTCCTGGAGCGACAGCAAATCGGCTTTTGCCGATTTGCTGTGTTCGTCGTCTTTGCGAAAGTAAAGGGTGATTGTGAGCATGAATGAAATCTCTATAAACCGAAATCGATCCAGAAGAATTGCCCCGCCGCGGCGATGCGTTCGAAGATGCCGAAGAAGAGCATAATGCCAACGGTAATGAGGAGGATACCCATTGCCACTTCCACATAACGCATCACTTTGCCGTATTTTCGCAGTGTGAGCGAAACCCAGCCAACGCCGAGCGCGGCGAGCAAAAACGGAATACCCAGCCCGGCGGAGTACGCGCTTAATAATGGCACGCCTTGCGAGGGCGATCCGCCGTTGATCACGAGGGTGAGGATCGACCCCAGCACAGGTCCTACGCATGGAGACCAGCCCGCTGAAAAGAACACGCCCATCAAGGCGGAGGAGAGATAGCCCCATTTTCGGTTGGGCAATTGCTGGACGCGCGTATCATATTCCAAAAACGGGATGCGAAAGACGCCGATCATATGCAAGCCAAAGATGATGACAACAGCCCCGCCCACTTTAGAAAGGATGAATCGCAGGTCGAACAACAGCCTGCTCAATTCGGTGGCGGCGACTCCCAGCGTGATAAAGACCGCGCTAAAGCCGAGAACGAAAGCCAGTCCATGCGTAAACGTTATGAAGCGATTATTTTCTGTCGTTTCGCCGCCGGCAGCGCGCCCGCCCAAATAGCCGACGTATGCCGGCACCAGCGAAAATACGCACGGCGAAAGGAAGGATGCCAGTCCGGCGAGGAATGCCAGCCCCAATGAGATTTGTGTGAATTCCATTTAATTCCCTGGTTGGTTCAGAATGTTAATTTTGTGGTGACTACGATCGTTCCGTGATCGGGAAGCGAAAGTCGTTGTTCGCTTTGCGCGAGCGACACGTGCGGCGTCGTCCAGCGGAAGATCCACTTCGCGTTTTCGGGTGTGACGTTGATACAGCCATGCGAGCGTTTTTCGCCAAACGAGTTATGCCAGAACGCGCCGTGGATGGCGATGCCGTCGCCGCTGATCATGGTGGACCAGGGGACCGCCGGCGTGGAGTAGCCCGATTGGAAACTGCCCGCCGTCATATTCAACGAGATGATCTTCCAATGCGTGAGCAGGTTGCCGACCGGCGTTGCCAGTTTATCGCTGATCTGCCCGGTCTCCGGGTCGAAGGCGATCCCTGTGGAAACACGGCAGTAGAAAACTTCCGTAGCGCCTTCGTAGCAGGATAGTGTCTGCCGGTCTAGATCCACGTCAATCCGCTTCTGGTCCGGCGCAACGTCCGGGCTAATGGGGGAGACATCCTCGTCTGTGAGAATCTTGAACGCCGCGCCATCTCCCCAGAAAAACTCGCCGTAGGCGCCGTAGCCGTAACCATGACCGTTCGCGTCTTCGTTCCAGCGATATTCGGCAAATCCATTGCTGGTTCGAACCTGGTCGATCCACACCACTTGCCCATAATACAAACGCGGGGGAAAGTTATAGGCAATATGATCGTTCAACCATGGCGAGGCGACAGCCCCTTCGTGGGCAAGCTCAACGTAGGGCACGGTCACTTCCGCCCAAAATCCGTTTTGCCCGGCGGGCATTTGAGTAATAGGCGTGTTGGGAACGTTGCGGGTTGGTTGAAGCACGGAGGCGTAAATGTATCCGTTCGGCGTTTCAACGTACCGCTGGTTGTTCAGCCCGCCGATCACATTCCCGATCACTTCACGATTCCACTCGACGAGCGTATCCGCGCCGAGTTTGGCAATGGAGGAGTTCAAGTTTGGGTCGTTCGTGGGGCGGCTTCGCAGATCGATGTCTGGGTCTACCACCCTGCCAATGATCGCGCTGGCGGGAAATTGCGGCAACCGTTTGGGTTTGGAGAGTTCGTCAAAAAGCACGTCGAAAGGAAAGCCTTTCGCGGGCATAAACGCCAACGCGCCCAAGCCTGCGCCGGACAATTTGAGAAAATCGCGTCGTGACATTTTTCGGGTCATTTGTTTTATTTACTCACCTTACGCACCTTTACGCTCTCGCAGGGTCTGTGACCCTGCGAAATACGGCGGTCTCAGACCGCCTTTGAGCGTTACTGCGTAAGGTCACTTATTTACTCTTTCAGCAAGGATACTCACAAAGGAAAACATCGTCAACAGGCAGATGAGAGATGATTAAGCCGGGCGTACCCTTACCGTTCAATCTCTGAAGAAATTCTTAAGCGCAATCACGCAATGAGCGCTGACCTTATGCCCGACCTCATCTTCGCAATAGGTCACGCGCGCGCCAGCCTGTTCGAGCAACACCACCGAATGGCGCGCGCGATCGATGGTCACGGTTTCATCCTTCGTGCCGTGCGCCACAAAAAATTCTTTCCCTTCCAACGGGCGCTTCGGAACCAACTCTTCCAGCCCGCTGGGGATGAAGCCGGCGAGGATTCCCACCTTGCGGATTCTCCGCGGATACAAGAACGACAGGATGTTGCACATCACCGCGCCCTGACTGAACCCCATCACGTCGATCGTTTGTCTTTCGTCAGAATTCGCGTCGATCCACGTGGAGGCTTGATACTCGTCCACCAGCCGCATCAACCCCTCAGCAGACGGGCGGAGTTGCTCGAGGCTGGGCTTGCCGAAATCCTGCCCTGAGTCGAGCGAAGAGTCGGGGCTGTGAAGGGGCCGCCACGTGTACCCAGACGTCCCGGCGGAGAGAGGCGCGCGCGGAGCGATCATCCAGTAATCGAACGACAGACTGCGGGCGAAGACCCACATCGAGTTTTCGTCGCCGGTGAATCCGTGAATCAACAACAGCAGGCGCTTTGGCTTTTTCGGCTGGCGGACGCGCATCATCCAGCCTTGAAATTTGATCAGTTCGGTATCAATCAGGGTTTGCACGTTTTTGAATCCACTCCAAAATCCAAAGGGATAAAAAGATAAGCGCGATGGGAACGAGCGCGCCGAGCAGGCAGGTGAGCGCCATGAGCGCCCCGCCCGCGCCATAGATGAAATAAATCAAGCCGACGCCAACGACAACAAGCAGGAGGAACGCGCCGACACTCAATCGGATGTTGGTTTGTTTTGCATACTTACGCAGGTCGCGGCTCATGTTGCATTGCCTCCTCTGCGGAGTTGGGAAACAGTTTCAACAAGTCCGGCAGGGCGCGGCGCACTGCCTGGTCGCCCTCGAGGGCGATCTCGGTCACGTAGCCGGTGTCGAGCGTGTACAAATGAGTCACGTTCGGTCGAATGATAATGTCGGGTTGTGAACGGTCGAGGTTGTGCGTCGTGATCGCGCGGTTGAGCATATCTTGTGAAAGCAGAAAAATATCGATGGCTTGAATGAACCGCAAGTTTTTGATCCGCTGAGCCAGCCAACGCGGGATGAATCGCGGCAGGACGATGCGCTCCATCGTGGCGGGGACGCCCAACGGAGCGGTCAACACAACCGCCGCCACCGGGGTCTTTGCATCGACCAGTGATCGCGCCGCCTCGACCGGTACCGGGTTTAACACGCCTCCGTCCACAAGGTCCATGTCCATCATGCGCCGGGCGGGGAAGATGCCGGGCAAAGCAACGGAGGCAAGTAACGCTTCCACCAGCAAACCCTCGCGGATGAAGATTTCGCGCCCGTGTTCGATTTCGGTAGCGGTGACGATCAGCGGGGTTTTCAAATCATGAAAAGTTTTTTTGCCGAAAAACCCGCGGACAAATTTCTCGAACCTGCGCAGCCCAAGAAACGCCGGTTCGCTTTGTTTGTCTCGTCCCGAATATCCTGTCCGCTTGAGGCAATGGAACACCTGCTCCATTTCGTCGGGTGAATGCCCCAGCCCAAACAACACGCCCACCAACGCGCCCATGCTCGTCGCGCCAATGGCTTGAATATCGAAACCGTTGCGCGTCAACGCGCGCAGGACGCCGATGTGCGAAACTCCTTTGACGCCCCCGCCTCCCAAAGCAACCGCGATGCCCTTATGCGTCACCGCTGGCTCCAGGAATTCAACGTTCGCGCCAGTCGTTTATGCCAGAGGAACAGGCTCATCAATTCGGGCAGGATTTCGTCGAACGCCTGCTCGCCGCGTTTTGCAATTTCGCCAACGCTCACCTGCTCCAGCGTTTCCACATCCGACACGGCGGGGCGGATCAGAATCTCCGGCTTGTCCACCTCGAGGCGATATTCGCTAACCGCGCGGTTCATGATATCCACCGAGCGGAGGACAACATCAATGGCTTGCGCGTATCGCATTTTACTCAATCGCTCTGTGATCGAGTGCGGGACGTATTTCGGGCGCGGCAGACTCCACGACTGGGCTGGTTCGCCCATCGGAACATTCAACGCCACTGCGACCACCGGCAAATTTGGCGCGAGCGCGCGGGCTGGCGCAACCGGAACGGGATCGAGAGTCCCCCCATCGACCAATTCCATGTCGTTGATGCGACGCGCCGGAAAAATACCGGGGATTGCCGCAGAGGCGAGCACGGCGTCCAACAAGTCTCCTTCAGAGAGCAAAACTTCCTTCGCTGAGTTTAAGTCTACGGCGGTGAGCGCAGTGGGAATTTTCAAATCGGCGAAGGTTTTGCCTCCCAGCCAGGTCTCCAGCCATGCCGCCGCGCCCGCGATCCCCATGAACGACGGTTCATCATCGGGCGCGTGACCGTACACTTTCGTTTGATCGAAGGAGGAAAAGATCGATTCGATCTCATCCGGCGGATAGCCCAACGCGTAAAAGGCGGTTACCAATGCGCCGAAACTTGTCCCCGCAATGGCGCGAATTTTGAATCCGTGCTGGTCTAACCGGCGGAGGACTCCGATGTGGGCGTTCCCTTTTGAGCCGCCGCCGCCAAGCGCAAGTGAAATTTCCATGTTGATCACGCCTTCATTATACACAGGGACGACCCGCCGGGTCGTCCCTGTTGATGGACGTATTACGCTTAATCAGGGCTTTCGCTTGTCATTCTGAGCGAAGCAAAGAATCTCTGAGGCTATCGTAGAGACCCTTCGGGATGCGGGACGTCCCGAAGGACGACATGAAAAAAAGGATTTGAGCGAGAGTCCTGTTAATGAGTTTCGCTAACACGAAAGCGCAAAGTGAACTTTGCGGTACAGCCTAAACTATGGAGGCGCTACCGTCGTTAGCGTGATTATTTCCGTTGGCGGAATCGGGGTCTCTGTGAACGTGGATGTCGGCGGCGCCACTGTAAATGTCGAAGTGGGAGGCTGTGTATTCGTCGGCGGGAGAGGCGTGTTGATCGGCGCGGCAACCACAATGGAGACAGTGAGCGTCGATCCAAACACGGTCCCGGTTTGGGTGGAGAGTTGCCATGATCCGGTATACGCGCCGGGCTTTTTCGGGGCGACCAGCGCGACAGAGAGTTGAGTCCATTTTTGCGGAGCGATCACCTTCCCCAACCCGCTGGGGTTGCCGTCCATTTGGCTCCCCCCGGCAAACACCAGCCTGAATTGGAGCGCCCAGTCGCAGGTCCCATTGTTTTGAACCTTCCATGTTTTTGTGAACGGCTCGCTGGGCTTCACCACTGTGCCGGCAGGGATGCTCACATCACTGATCAACAGCAAATTATTGCATCCCGACCCCAGGGTCGATGGGTTTGGCGTGGGCGTGAACAGCGTGCCTGTCGGCGTAGGCGAGCCGGTGGAAAGCGCCGGCACAAACACCAGTCCCTGCGTGGAGGATGGAGCCGGTGATGGAAGCGGCAAGGCGGTGTTCGTGGTAGTGGCGGTGGACGGCAGGGATGTTTCAGTTGAAGTGGGCGCGAGCGCGGTTTGCGTTTCAAAGATCGACGCGGCGAGCGTCCCCACCCCGGCGGTTAGGATGGCGTTCACATCCGCCTCCCCGCCTTCCTCTGTGGCGGTTCCACCACAGGAAACGAGCAACAATCCGCACAACATCACAATGGGAAATAGTCTTTTTCGTACAGAAGCCATGAAACCTCTCTCTAATTTTAATTTTTTACGGGACAGCCCAATTATATCCATGATCGGTTTCATCCGATCAGCCTGCAACCCACAATGCCCCTACGCTGACCATACGATCAACGAGATGGGGGAGGCAACAGCATTTCCGAGGTGTCGCGGGCAAGGATCGCGTTCAGCATATCGAACGACGGTCCCGCCGGATAATCGACGCGAACAATACTGCCGCCCGCCACGCGCACGATAACGCTGGAACCATCCGCGCGGATGAGCGCGATCCCATATTCCCCGGCGGGGTAATAGGCATCGGAATACGCGCTTTCGGAAATCTCAAAGACGGCATACAGGCTTTCCGCATCCAAGCCTTGCCAGTTGGAAATTTCATCTTTTCGAAAATAACTGCCCTCCGAAAATAGAGCAGGCAACACTTCTAGCGGAGTATTTTCCGCTTCACCCGCGCGGCATTGCGGAGGTCCGCCCAGCGCGACGATCGTCGCGCATGGAATTGTGGAATACCTGAATAACGCAGTCACATTCGACGCGACACCGCTTTCGATAGCGCCCAACACCACATCTACATCGTTCACGCCGACGCGCGTGGCAAGCGGGTAATATCCCTGTTCGTTTAATTCCACCGTGTTCGATGGCTGGCAGGCAGAAAGCAAAACAACCGCCATCAGAAGCGACGCGATCCTGAAATTCATATTTTGTTTCCTCGCGCAAGAAGCGACGCTAACGCGCGAAGAAGGACATCCACATCCTTGTCCGTGTTGTATCCCTGAACGGAAACGCGGATCAATTTGTTCCCGCTCCACTCCAAGATGGGAACCTCGATTCGGAATTCCCCGTACAGTTGATTCTTCAACTCAGCCGCATCCACCCATGCGGGGAGCGGCGCGGCGAACAGCTGGCGAAACCAGTTCCCCGTCGGAGGGTGAAGCGGGGCAAGCCCGGTCAGTTCGCAGATCCGCCGTTGGGCATCCCTGGCAAGTTCGTGGCACGCGTCGCGGACAACCTCCCAGTTGTGTTTTTCTTGAAAGTCGATCGCCGCCGGCACAGCCAAAAACGCGGCATGGTCGCGCGTGCCCCACCATTCATGATGATCGATAAACTCAGAGCCGCCTGGCGTTTCCGATTCGTAGCCCCACGAAACCACCAGAGGCTTCAGCAAATGCTGAACGCTGGGAGCGGCATACAAAAAGCCCGCGCCCTTCGGAGCGCACAACCATTTATGCAGGTTGCCTCCATAAAAATCCGCGCCCAGCGAATCGAGATGCAGTGGAATCTGCCCCGGCGCGTGAGCGCCATCCACAATGGTGAGAATGCCGCGTTCGCGCGCGCGACGGACGATCTTGCTGACAGGCAGAAGGATCGCCGTCGGCGATGTGATGTGACTCACACAGATCACCCGCGTGTTCGGCGTCACGCCTGCAAAAAACTCTTCGAGAAATTTTTCTTCGGAAACAATGGGAACGGAAGTTGGCTGGTTGATATAGTTGAATCCGCGTTCCTTCGCAAGAAAACGCCACGTACGATCGACCGCGCCATATTCATGATTTGTGGTCAGCGCTTCATCGCCAACACCCAATTCGAGCGAACGGGCAATAATGTTCAAGGAGACCGTCACGTTTTGGGTATATACAAGATTGTCGGCATGAGTACCCAGATAATTTCCAAGTCGCTTGCGAGACTCTGCCAACAACGAGGGAATCCTCCTCCCCAAAAATTCGACCGGCTGTTTCTCCATCTCATTCTGCCAGCGTTGGTAATCGCTCATCACTGGCTTCGGGGTGGCTCCGAATGATCCATGATTAAGGAATGTCACCGAAGGGTCAAGCTGAAAGTGGGTTTCGAGATTATTCATGGGACAATCGTACCCGAAAACGTCTTTTCGCATCGCGCAAATCTGTAGGGCTAGCGCATTTAGGTTTTATCCGCTCATCTTCGCTAACCTGCGCGAATTTTTAAGAGCGGAGCAGATTCTCTGATCAGGTTTCGGCGCCGGCAGGAACAAAATCTTTCAAATGCAATTGCCCTAACACACAGGACGCGGCGCCCCGTTTCCGAATCCGTGTGATAATCTGAGAAACCTCATGCTGAACCAAATTTTCCGCCTCAACGGCATCCCCTCTCAACACCATTCAAACTTTAAGCATCTGTATTTCGACATCGCCTGGTTTGGGGTGCTCAGCGGCTCAGCGGTCAACTTCCTCAGTGTGTACATCACGCGCATCGGCGGCACGGGCTTCGAAATCGGTTTAATCAGCGCCATATCTGCGGTGGTGAACCTCGCCCTCGCCCTTCCAGCGGGAAGATGGCTTGAAAAGCAGAATACCAGTAAAGCCATCTTCTGGACTTCCGTTGTATATCGCCTTGGGTTCTTCCCATTCATCATCCTTCCCATTGCATTATCGAAAGAAAGCCAGATCGTAGCATTCATCCTGTTGACATTTTTCATGTCAATCCCACTAACGCCCCTTGGCGTAGGCTTCAACGTCCTGTTTGCCGAAGTCGTCCCTGTTGACTACCGCGCCCATGTGGCTGGCATCCGTAACGTAATGTTCGCCCTCGCCTATATGCTCTCCTCGGTCGCAAGCGGATACCTCCTCGATACCGTTTCATTTCCGCTTGGATACCAGATCGTCTTCGCCGCCGGCGCCATCGGAGCGGCGATGAGCAGTTACCACTTGTATTTTGTCGCGCCAGTCGTCAATGGACAATCCCCGCTTCTCCCTCCAAGTCAGCCTGTTTCTCCAACCCCGGCGCGCTCCGCCGCCCGGAATTTCCTCTCCGCCCTGCGTTTCGATATCTGGAGGTCGCCGTTTCGAAACGTGCTCATCGGCTTGTTTGCATTTCACGCTTCGCAATACCTGCCAACGCCGTTATTCCCACTCTACAATATCCGCGTGCTGGGGTTGAACGACAACAACATCGGAATTGGCACCGCGCTTTTCTACTTAACCGTCCTTCTGGGGTCTACACAGCTACGAAGAATGGCGCATCGCCTCGGGAACAAAATATTAACCGGCTGGAGCGCCGCCTTGATGGCGCTGTATCCGCTTTTGCTGGCAGGCTCGACGAACGTCTGGCAATATTACGGAATCTCCCTGATCGGCGGGCTAAATTTTGCCATGGTATCCGGCGTATACGCCAACTACATGCTCGACCATATTCCTCCAGACGACCGGCAGGCGCACCTGGCATGGTACAACATCATCCTCAACGCGTCGATCCTGATCGGCTCCCTGGGAGGTCCCCTGTTGGGCGAACTCATGGGTCTATCCTCCGCCCTGCTGTTGATCGCCGCGCTACGCTTTCTGGCAGGGATATTGATCTTGAAGTGGGGATGATAGCGGCGAAACCTGTGCGTAAAAGTTCCCTTCGCCACAGAGATCACTGAAATCATAGAGAGAAAACCTCAAAATCTCTGCGTTCTCTGTGGCTTCATACACTGTAGTCGTCCCCGTCCGGCGATCAAAAAACCGCGCCGGGGATTGTGGTAACATCCACCCATGACTGATGACGTCAAAATAGTTGCCAACAACCGTAAGGCAAGTTTTGAATACTTTCTGCTTGAAAAGTTCGAGGCGGGACTCGTCCTCCAGGGAAGTGAGATCAAATCGATACGGGCGGGGCAAATGAGCATACAAGAATCGTATGTAGATATTGAAAATGGCGAACAAGCCTGGCTGGTCGAAGCGCATATCGCGCCATACGAACAGGCAAACCGCTTCAATCACGAGCCGAAGCGCAAGCGCAAACTCCTACTCCACAAAAAGCAGATCCGCGAACTCTGGAACAATGTCCGCATCAAAGGCATGACGGTGGTGCCGACGCGCGTCTATCTCAAGAACGGGCGCGCCAAGATCGAGATCGCCCTTGCCAAAGGGAAAAAAGCATACGATAAGCGCGCCACCATTGCCAAGCGAGACGAAGCGCGTAGCGCCGAACGCCAAACCAGAGTTAGATAGTCTAGTAGTTCACGGGCAACCATGCAACCATTTACCATCGGCGGTATTAACAAACTTCCTGAGGCTGAAAAGCGGAAAATGTACTCCCGCTATATTCCATCGGAACTAACCGAAAAATTCCAGGTTGAGAACGTGGCAGAAAACCGCGACCTATTGCGCTTCCGGTTTGCCGAAGGCTCGAGCGACGTGGAAATGATGCTGTTTCACGAGGTCGGCTTCCCTGACCCGATTCTCTACGCCCATCTGGCAGATTCAATGAACGGGCAGATTTTCATCCTGCTTTACATTTTGAACGACCCCGCCTCTCCGCGTTTCGACGTGGACAAAATGCCCGATGGAAGCCCAACCGGCTTTGGGATTCAAAAACGAAACCTGGATGCCGAACGATCTGCCATGGAGGCGGGACTCGCGCCGGGTCAGATCCGGCGCGGCTTGCGTTCCCTTCGTTCGGCGATTCACGCCTTCGAAGACTTCATGACCTATCTCAAGCATGACATGTATTACATCGAGCCGTTGTATTACCACAACGCGGTCATCTTTGAACGGTATGGGTTCAGTTATCAGTCGGGGAAAAAATTGATGAGCCAGATCCACGATGGGTTTGCGGAAGGAGGCGTTCTCCGCGAGCGGTTGAATAATTCAAGTCCGTTTCGTTCCCCTAGCGCGGCAAACAGCATACGGCTTCGCTCATGGGCGATCCACGATGGAATCCTCGGGGAACCGTTTACAAAAGTCACCATGTACAAACGCGTGGGGGTTTCCGCAAACATCAGCACCACGCCGGGTTGCGAGTGGTAAATTTCGATTAATAATATAACTTACGCAGTTGGCGGGCAGTTGTACTGCCGCCGTTATAGCGCGCCTTCAACGAAACCGGCTCAACTGGGTAACTCCTAAAGCGGCTTGGTATTCAGACGCCCGCGCTGATTCTAATGGCGTACTATCCAGCGAGCGCGAACGCTCGCTACTCGCTCTACTCTACTCGTCCCCGTTCTTTCTAAGCGAGGAGTGAGCGTCGTAGACAGATTGCGCGCTGACAATATCGGTGATATTGGTCTCTGCCCAATTGCGAATAGCGGCAATCGGTTCGCGCAGGGTTTGTCCGAGCGGGGTCAATTGATATTCAACACGCGGCGGAATCTGCGCGTACACCGTGCGAGTGACCAAGCCATCGCGCTCCAAGCCGCGTAGGGTTTGAGTCAACATCTTTTGCGATATCCCCTCGATCTCGCGTTTTAATTCGGAAAAACGCCGCGGATGGCTTTCAAGCATACCGACGATCAACGTTGTCCACTTGTCAGCGATGCGATCGAGAGCCAGGCGAGTGGGACAGGCTTTTTTGTACACATTCCCACGAATAGGATTGGTTTCCATGCGGTGAGTATATCACCTCAAAGTGCCTGATTGAAAAAAGAGAGTTGGTATATTATAGTGACCAAAATCCCATAAAGGAGAACAAGAAACATGAAGATAGCCTTATTTGGCGCGACCGGAAACATCGGAAAAATTATTGCCCAAGAAGCCCTGTTCCGCGGACATTCTGTGACCGGGCTGGTGCGTCACCCCGAACGCGGTGTTCTTACGCACCCCAACTTCATTCTTCGGCAAACTAATATTCTGGAGACACATCTAGTTACAACAGAAGTAACGGAACATGATGTGGTCGTCAGCGCGTTCGCCCCTGAGTTTTCAACCCCCAACACATTATCGAGCGCCGCCGCTTCCTTGATTCAAGGGTTACAAGCGGCTCAGGTTAACCGCCTGTTGGTAGTGGGCGGAGCGGGAAGCCTGGAAGTATCGCCGGGTCTTCAATTAATGGATAGTCCCCAGTTCCCGCCAGATTGGAGACCGCTCGCCAGCGCGCATGGCGACGCGCTGAAAGTGTATCGCCAGAACGACACCCTGTATTGGACCTACTTCAGCCCGGCAGACAGGATTTCCCCCGGAAGCCGCACCGGCGCCTTCCGCATCGGTAACGATAATCGTTTACTGGTAGACGAGCAGGGAAATAGCATCATCTCCATCGAAGACTTTGCCCTGGCGCTGGTCAATGAAATCGAGACGCCACGTTTCATCCGACAGCGCGTTACTGTGGCTTACTAAATGCGGAGGAAAAATATGAGCGCAAAACATGTTTTTTCCATGGCGGGCAAACGTCCATCTTTTGAAGAAGATGGCGTGGCAGATATGGAATTGATTGTCACAAAAGAACAGAGTGAGAGGCGTTACACGATCATGGTCTCACGCTGGCTGTCCACTTTTGAGGTCCCGCCTCATTTCCACAAGGAACACTCAGAAACCTTTTACGTGTTAGACGGGCAGGTGGAATGGACAGTCGAAGGCGAAACCCACATCCTTCGCGCGGGCGATGCGCTTTACGTCCCGCCGAACACCGTTCACAGTGTGCGCGTGGTAGGAGGCGCGGACAGTCACAATATGCTGATCTATGAACCGGGCGGCTATGAAGAACAGGTTGATTACAAGATGAATTACACTGCCGAAGAACTAAAAAGCCCGGAGATAAGAGATCGCATTCGCCAGATGAGCGATTTCAATGTGGTGTAGCGGCTTGTAAGACATAGTAACTGGTGTTACACAATCGAAATCAATTTGGCTTCTGTAACGCGACATTCATGTCGCTCTTGCGCAAGGGCAGCCTGAAGGGCGAGATACATCTCGCGTTACTGCTATCACTGCGCAAGGTAAGATAGCAAGAAATTTAACAACGGTCGTCCAGGCAGGACGACCGTTGTTCTTAAGGTGGTAGGCTCTACCGTTTTTAACGGGAAACCCTTTTCAAACACAAAGGCTTGCATTGACGGTTCGTCTTTCGCTCACCGTGTCGAAATGACACGACGGTCACAAAGGAAAAACCCAGGGAATTTCGGCTTTTCCCCCTTTGTGTGCTTTGTGTCCTTCGTGGTGAGGCTCTTTCCCGTTAATTACGGAAGACCCAGGTGGTATAAATTGACATCTCGTAGCGGGACAGGGTTTGCACACAGCGCGCAGAGATTAAATACGAAGACCATGAACGCATCATGGTCTTGTTAGTAGCGGGGGCAGGACTTGAACCTGCGACCTTCGGGTTATGAGCCCGACGAGCTGCCACTGCTCCACCCCGCATCGGGTATCAAAGCCCGCCGATAGTACCACAAGCAACAATCAACGTCAAGCGAGATAAGAAGCGCTTGGTCTGACAATCCCTTTGCGCAAAAAAATTGCATCTTGATAAGATGACAAAGTTGTAGTTTAATCGGCGCTACCTTAAAAGACCAAAGGCAACTTTTTTTAAGATTAAGGTATAATAACTCTATTACTGCGCGACTCTTTTTGAAATTATCATCCATATTATATGAAAAAGGCGACACTTCTCGTGATCGAAGGACGACACACAGAAATCCCTTCTTTTGCAAGCGACTTGCAAAAGAAGGGATTTGATATTCGTTCGTTTCAAAACGGAAGCCAAGCCGCATCCAAGCTAAAACAAATCAACCCTGTTGTGGTTATCGTCAACGCCGCATCCCTGAGAAGCACAGGCGTGCGCATCTGTCTTTCCCTGCGCAAGAAAGATCAAAAAGTTCCAATCATCCTTATCCTGACAAAAGAAAAGCCTGTCGATAAAAACCTCGCCGACTCAGTGCTTGCGCTTCCGTTTACCGCGCAAAAGCTGGTCAACCGAGTCAAGGCGCTTATGCCCGATGACGGCAACAATCTTGTCAGCGTGGGACCCATCCGCCTCGACATCGAACATCGCCGGGTAAGATGCCTCGGAAAAAGCGCCAAGCTAACCCCGCGCCTCATCACCCTGCTTCACATTTTGATGGACAAACACGGCGAGGTGGTGGAACGCGAATCGTTATTCAAAAAAGTGTGGGAAACAAATTACACCGGCGATACGCGCACACTGGATGTCCACATTTCGTGGTTGCGCCGCGCCATTGAACTTGACCCCAATAACCCCAAATTCTTGAAAACCATTCGTGGTGTTGGGTATCGGCTAGACGTTTAACTGAATCAGTTTGCCTGTTACGCTTACTACTCGGACGCAAGCCTTGCGCCCGAGTTTTATTTTAATTTCTTTGGAAATTTCCGCGCCTCGATTCGGTAGCACAGCCTGCTTTACGCTCTTAAAAACCGAGCCGCTCCAATTCGGGTCTACTTCCCAGTAGTCAACATTTGACCGTGTTTCCAACCGCAAAGTATCGTTTTGCAATTTAACCTTAACCTCAGATGTGGCGCTACCTTCAGATTGGCGCTTCGCCTGATTTGTTTTGTCCAATGAAAAGGGACCCGCGATCGCTATCAGCCGTTTCCGGGCGGCATGAACTGCGCGGAACGATTCGTCACAAGTAATAAATTTTCGCCCATGACGCGCCGCAACAACAGAGGTTGTCCCAGAACCGCAAAAGAAATCCGCAACGATGTCGCCCGGGTTCGAAGAGGCGAGGATAACCCTCTCCAGCAAGGCTTCAGGCTTTTGTGTAGGATACCCTGTGCGTTCATTGTGCAGTCGCGCCACGACAGGAAAGTACCACCAATCTTCCGGGACCTTGCCACGCGCTAAATTGGGAACTTTTCCAAACCCCGCCTTGCGCGATAATCTAAACGTATTCACCGTATTTTGATTGTACGGTTCACGCACGGCATCCGCATTGAATGTGTAATCTCCCCCTTTGACATACGACAGGATCGTGTCATGCTTGCGGTTAAACGCCCGTTTGATCGGCGAGGGACCGTGATACGTCCAGATGATTTCGTTCAAGAACTGTCCGGCGCCGAAAATTTCATCGAGCAGTAGGCGGGCGTAAGAATCGGCATGCCAATCCAAATGGAGGTAGAGCGTCCCCTTTGGAGCAAGAAGCCGGTGCATGAGGAAAAGTCGCTGGTAGAGGAAATCCAGATACGAATCCAGGTTCTTCCAGGAATCATGATAGCCTTCTGCCAGTTTCCAGTCTTGCGGTTTACGCGAATCTTCTCCCCTGCCTATACGAGTCTGGAATTTTTTATTCGTAAAAAAGGGCGGGTCGGCATAAATCAGGTTGATTTTGCCTTCACAGTCAGAAAGAAGCGAGGACATCACGGTCAGGTTATCGCCCCAAATTAATCGATTTTCAACTTTCGCAGTCGGGTATCCGTTGCCGCCTGGGTAAATAATCGAGTCTGTTACCAGCGATTCGGGTTCTGGAGTTGCGAGTTGCTTGCCCTGCCAAATTAGTTCAGGCATGGTTTAGTAGTAAATCCGCACGAGCGTGCCAAAGCCGCGATTATAGGTTTTACCGATCTGATGATCTGGCTTTGCCCAACGGAACAACCACTTCGCTTCCTCGGTGCGCATGTTGATACAGCCGCGACTCATTGGCACGCCATAGTTTTCATGCCAGTAAGTGCCATGGAACGCATGACCTTTGTCGGTAAAGAAACATGTCCAAGGCACGCCGGGGAGTTCATAGTCGGTGAAATCGGCGAAGAGGTTGCCGTTGCCCATATGTTTGTTGGGCATTTTATCCATGATACGGAATTCACCAGCGGGTGTTTTGGTGGGGATGCCATTCGCGTCGCGTGCGCCGTTGGGGATGCCAGAACAAATACTAGTCTTCAATATCTGTTTGTCGTATTCAAATGCCATCAGGGTTTGGGTGGTCAGGTTCACTTCGATACGCTTGTGCTCAACGGGGGTTTCCGGCGTGATCGGCGCCAATTCCTCCAGCGGTATGGGCTTCAGGTGCTTCGCGTCTACGTAGTACGGGAAGCCTGTCAGATCGTCATAGATTCGATACCAAAGATCGCCGGTTGGACCCGGCTCAATGGCTTCGATCCAATGAACGGAGCCGTAGTAAAGTCGGAATCCCAGCTGTTGCCAGCCAAACGCCTGACTCGTGCGCCATGGCTGGGAATATGGGACTGTGACTTCAGCCAGCCGCGGCGCGCCTTCCTCCATGGAAAGGAGTGTTTTGTTGAATAAAACCTTGACTTTTTGAAGCCTCGCCCGGTGAATATAGCCACCCCATACGCGATACCAGACCGGGTTATGTTCGGGTTCCCTGGCGATCACCTCGCCAAGACTGTGAAGTAATTCATCTCGATACCACGTGGAAACGATCGAGCTTTCATCGCTGGGTTTTGAATACACGCTGACGGAGGTGGTTGCAACGCGGATCAGGTTGCTGTCGTCGAAGTCGAACAGCCCGCCAAGCGCGGGAGAGAATGCGAAAGCGCTGAGGCTCGCGCCGCTGAGTTTGAGGAAATCGCGCCGTGAAATTTTTTGCATGTAAAAATTTTAATCGAAAACGCTTGTTTTTAAAAACCTCTTATTAAATTTTCAGGTCAGCTAGCGCGAGCGGCTTTGTCTTTGACGGGCTCGGGGAGACCACCCTTACGAGACAAAAAACCGCCCTCCAGGGGTGGAGGGCGGCAGGGTTGTGGGATCAGGCGGAAATCAGGATTCGACCGTTTCCGGCGCCATATCCTTCAACAGGATTTCGAGCGCCATCGTGTGGGCGCATCGGTGATGGGTGACGAAAAATTCGCAATCGCAGGAATACGTGCCGCCGTCAAATTTCACAAAGTGATTGTTATTGTCGCCGTGAAAAGTCACTTCAAATTTGTTGAAGAGGAACCGTTGGCGCTCCTCAGCGTACCTGAGCGCTTTCTCGCGTTTGCCGATCATTCCATAGTCCATTTTTATCTCCTTTCAGGGTTTGAAATTTGAAATAAAAAAGCACGCGAACACGTCGCGTGCTTTCGGTTGATCTTTTTTGCCTCGCAAACATCTGCTCGCATAGGGCATTTACCTCGTTACCCGCAGTATAGCCCTATTCAAAATGTAAGTCAACACCTAAATGGTTGATTTGGCAAATCGTATAGGAATCGCAAGGTAGCCGTCAGTCTGCTGGCGCAACGGCAAGGGAATGTGGCTCGTCGCCGTTATACGAAATAAGTTGGGGCCACTTCCAAAGGATGAGCGCCATGCCCGCGATGCACCCGATGCCCCCGCTGACAATGGCAAACGGGACGCCAAACAAGGATGCAACAACGCCCGCTTCGACCTCCCCTAACTGGGGACCGCCCATGAAGAAAATCTGATTCACGCTCGTCATCCTGCCTCGGATGTGGTCTGGGGTTTGGAGTTGACGGATGGTGTTGCGGATCACTGTGCTGACCGTGTCCCCTGCCCCGATGAACAACAACGCGACCATCGCAGGGACGAAGGTTTTGCTCAACCCGAACCAAACCGTCGCCAGCCCAAATAGGGAGACTGCGGCGATGAACAAAGGTCCCTGCCTGCGTAGTTCTTTGAACTGGGAAACGATGATGCCAGCCACAACAGAACCGACCGCTTGGGATGAAACAAGCCAGGCATAACCGGTCTTGCCCACAGACAAGATGTCGCGGGCGACAATGGGTAGCATTGTGTTCGCTGAGGCGAAAAAAGTGGCAACGAAATCCATCATCATCGTGGAGAGGATCAATGGGCGGGAGAAGATGAATTTCACGCCATCCAACATCGACCGCGCATTGACGCCGCCCGCGCGATTCAGATCCTGTTGGACGTTGCCCATCAAAATCAGGGCGAGAATTACAGCGAGGAAGGAGATCGAATTGAACAGGTAGGCAAACCCCTGCCCGCCTTCAGGAATCACGCCAAATAACAACGGCCCGACAATCGCTCCGGAATTAAATGCCACCGAACTCATGCTGAACGCCGAGGGCAAATGTTCGCGAGAAACCAAGTTGGGCACCATTGCCTGCCGGGCAGGCAAATCGAACGCCATCGTTGCGGCTTGGATGGCTGTCAGCAGATAGATATGCCAAATCGTAATTTGGTTTGTAAATGTGAGGTAGGCAAGCGCCGCCGCCTGCAATGCCGCCACCGACTGGGTTAGGAATAATATTTTTCGGCGGTTGAAGTTATCTGCCACCGCGCCGCCGATGATTGAAAATACTATCACAGGCAGGATGCGCGCCAAGCCGATGCCCCCCAGCGCCAGCGGATCAGGCTCGCCGGTCAATTCACGGACGTGCCAGTGGATCGCCGCAAACTGCATTTGGGAGCCTGCCACAGAGATCAGCAACCCCAGCCACAAGTAAAAATATTTTCGATGAGTTAACGCGGGTGGAAGATAGAACTTCATGTGCCCCAATCCCGCAGGTATAAAAAGTCGTAACCGATCGTGCGGTTGCTTAATTTTGCAATCGGCGGCTGCATCCGCTTGTATTGCATCCGTTGGATGCGCTTCACGATTTGGCTTACAAATTTCTCGTCGAAGCCCGCATCCACACATTCCTTCGGGCTGTAGCGTTGATCGACGAGAAGATATAACAATCGATCCGCTTCTTCATAGGTGAAGCCGAGTTCACCCTCGTCAGTTTGACCATCCCACAAATCGGCGGAGGGAGCCTTGTCAACGATTGGCGCGGGGATGTTCAACGCGCGCGACAACTGCCTGATCTGTGTCTTGTATAAGTCGCCAATCGGGTTCATCGCCGACGCGGCGTCGCCGAACTGCGTGCTATAACCAAGCAGGATTTCGGTCTTGTTGCTCGTGCCGATGACCAATCCCTTGAACACTTCGGACTGGTCGTATAAGACGATCATCCGCTCGCGCGCCATGATGTTGCCTTTGCGAAGTTTTGTGATTTCTTTATCCTTCGCAAACAAAGGGTCAACCATTTCTGTGATTTCAATGGTCTTACTAGGAATTTCCAACTGTTCGATCAATAACTCAGCGTGAGCCAGCGAGTCGGGGTTGGATGATTTATAGGGCATCCGCACTGCCAACACGTTCTCACGTCCCAGCGCTTCGACGGCAAGGACACACGATAACGCCGAATCGATTCCACCGGATAAGCCAACCACCGCGCGAGAGAATCCCACGCGAGTCACTTCGCTTTTGATGAAGCCGGTCAGAATTTGGCGAGCGACATCGGTGTTGATGTTCAGGTCAATCATGTTTTATAAGGGAGGGCTTCCATTTCCACCTGCCCCGCCAGTTCGTCATACTCAGGATCTTTGTGGACCAGTATTGCCCCCTGTTGAATTGCAATCGCGGCAATCATAGAATCGGCAAAAGATATCCGATTCGCCGCCTTCAATCTCGCCGCAGTCAACGTGGTCTGCTCGTCAAACTGCCAGAAAGCTGGATAACGCCTGAACGCAGCGTATCGTTCGTCTGCCACTGTTTGACCTTGTTCCTGTAAACTGATGTAGTACAGTTTCATCAAAGAGATGAATGGCAAAATTACCTCCTCAGCAGTAAGGACATCTTCCACCCTATCGGAACCCTCTTCCGCTTCGAGATAAGCCATTAACGCCGATGTATCAAGAACGTACTTTTTCATACTTGTATTCCGCCCTGCGCTCGGCGAGTAACCGTTCTGTCAATTTATGTCCCTTGCCAGAACCTTTTAACGCTTTCACCGGCTCAGCAGGAAGAAATACCACTCGAATTGTCTTTCCGTCATCAATCCAAGCCAAAGTATCTCCCTCTTTCAGTTTATATCGTTTTCGAATTTCCGCCGGAACGGCAGTTTGCCCGCGTTTCGTAAGCGTAGTTTCCATAATTAACCTCGATAGCGATTATACAAGGTGTATTCGGGTTTTACAAATTCAAGTTCATTTTTGCAGGATTCTCTGTAACTCTGAAACAGTCAGGTTTGTGCGTTCATCGCGCAGAAGCGGCAGGCGCGCTCGCGTGCGGCGCAATTGATTGAGGTCAAGTTCGCGTACGATCAGCGCTTCTTCAAAGTATGGACCTTGCGCGAGTAATTCGCCGTTCGGGTCGTTGATGGTCGCTCCGCCCCAAAACAGCAATCCATCCTCAAAGCCGACGCGGTTGCAATGCGCGACGAATGAAGTGAACATGCTGGCGTAGGCTTTACTCACACGTTCCACCCAGCGCGCAGACTCGAGTTTTTCATTATCGTTCAAGCCGCGACCGGGCGAGGCGGAGGTAAACAACATCACGTCCGCGCCGTCGAGCCAGAGCAAATACGGGGGCGAGGCGTGCCAGAAATCTTCGCAAATCAACATGCCGACCCGTCCGAATCGCGTATCGAAGGCGCGCACAGCATCCCCCCAGGCAAAGAAGCGTCCTTCGTCGAAGAGACCATAGGTTGGAAGATACACTTTATGGTGGACGTGAATCACGCGTCCGCCGGAGAGATACGCGGAGGCGATGAAAAAACGATGGCGGGAATCCTCGTCAACAAAACCGATCACAAGATCGAGGTCGTTCGACGCCTTGAGGAGATGCTTGAAGACTGGGTCGTCGTCGGTTGGGCAATGGGCAACCGAGGCGACCAGATCCTGCAAAACATACCCGGTCAGCGAAAGTTCGGGGAAGACAAGGATGTCGGCTTTTTGTTCTTTTGCCTGTTTAATAAAATCGAGGTGCTTTTCAAGATTCGCTTCGACATCCCCCAGTTTGGTAGCGATTTGGGCAAGCGCGAGGTTGAGTTTCATTGCGGGAATCTTACCACTAGAAATTAAGACCTAACAGGTTTCTGAAACCTGTTAGGTCTAGGTAGCGGGAAGGGAGGGATTCGAACCCTCGGTGGACCGGAGCCCACAACAGTTTTCGAGACTGTCCCATTCAACCACTCTGGCACCTTCCCATATTTCTTGCGGCGGAGATTATAACTTATAAATCGGCGCTGTCGTGCAGGTCGGGGTAATAAACTTCGTGCATCCCTTGCTTTGAAAGTATGTCCATGAAAGGCACAGCGGATTTTTCCTCGCCATGCACAAGGAAAATCTTTTTCGCTGTCTTCTTCACTGTGGTTGCATATTTCACCAACAAATCCTGCCCTGCGTGACCGGACAATCCGCCGATCGTCGCCACTTCGGCATTGACTGAATACGGCTCGCCAAAAATTTTGATCTGCTTCTCCCGATCAGCGATTCGGCGACCCAACGTATACGGAGCCTGCCACGAGACGATGCACACGGTATTTTTGGGGTCTTCGATATTGTTGCGAAGATGATGCAAGATGCGCCCGGTCTCTGCCATACCCGAAGCGGAGATGATCACCATCGGATCGGTTCGTTTATTCAATGCCTTCGATTCCTCCACCGAGCGGGTGTAGGTCAGCATCTCGAAATTGAGCGCGGGATGTCGCGCTTCTTCGACAAACTTGCGCGTCTCCGAGTCGAAAACTTCCGGGTGACGCATGAATACTTCCGAGGCATTTACCGCCAGCGGACTGTCCACAAAGACCGGCACGCGCGGCACGTCGCCGTCTTGCATCATCATGTTCAGGTTATAAACAAGTTCCTGTGTGCGCCCCACTGCGAACGCCGGGATGATCACTTTACCGCCGCGCTTGATCGTCCGCTTGACCACGTCGCGGAATTCCTCGAACGCGGCGGACGGGTCGTTATGTTTCTTGTCGCCGTAGGTACATTCCATCAATAAATAATCCACCGGATCAGGCATGACAGGGTCGCGCAATAACGGAAGACCGAATCGCCCAATATCGCCGGAAAACCAGAAGCGAATTTTCTTTCCCTTTTCCTCGATCTCCAGAGAAATTGCGGCAGAGCCAAGGATGTGTCCCGCCTCCACAAATTTCGCAACCACGCCGGGAATCGGCTCGAACGGCTCGCCGTACTTCACGCCGCGAAAAAGATCAGCCGCGTGTTGCGCGTCCACTTCGGTATAGAGCGGCTCGATCAACGGCTTGCCGCGCTCTGAATTTTTTCTGTTCACAAACTCCGCGTCCGATTCTTGGATGCGCCCCGAATCCGCCATCATCAATGTCCCCAAGTCAACGGTTGCGAGAGTCGCGTAGATCGGTCCCTCGTAACCATTCTTCACCAGATTGGGCAGGTTGCCGCAATGATCAATGTGCGCGTGAGACAGAATCACCGCATCCACCGTGCGCGGATCGTATGCGAAATTCAAATTACGCGAGTACGACTCATCCCTCCGCCCTTGATACAGCCCGCAATCGAGAAGGAGGCGATGCCCGTTGATCTCCAACAAATGCTGGCTTCCCGTCACCGTATGCGCCGCGCCATGAAAATGAATTTGCATTTCAGCCTCCGAACAATCCTAAAATTTGCGAGCCGTACATTTGGAATCGCCGCGGTGAATCCTTCATCGCCTCTTCGAGTTCGCCCA
>CASGHD010000051.1 GCA_949319575.1 uncultured Anaerolineales bacterium
GGTACTGGCTTTGGACAGATATTAAAAAGGGCACATTTTCAAAGAAGATGTCGATTTTGAAGGGTTGGTTTATAGGCACAGCGGCAGGCGTTTTAGTCTCCGCGTTCATTGTTTACAATTCAATCAGAAGATTAGGCTTGCAATCTTTTTATATCGAACTCATTACGGGACTGGTTTTATGGATGCTTGGTGGCATATTGACAAGTTGGGTTATAGCACAATTCATTGGAGAGAATCTCGACAACCAAAATTAATATGAAATTTCGCCCATAACTTAAAGAAGAGGAAAGAAAAGAGACCAGATGAAGTAGATCGAGATGCCGGAAGAAGCGTTAGATAATAAAAATGGATGGGTAGGTGATTTACAAAAACCTGCCCATCCATCGTTTAATGTGGATTTACTTCTTCGACTTCTTCTTTGCAAATTTTATCTTCGCAACTTTCTTTGCAACTGCCTTCTTTGTCTTTGACCTTGCCTCCACCGGCAACTTCTCCAACTCATCCACCATGCGGCTCAGCACATCGAACCCCCCCTGCCAGAATTTGGGATCGCGGATGTCCACGCCTGCTTCGGCAAGGATCTTTGCGGGCGCTTCCGATCCGCCAGCGGACAAGATCTTGAGATACTTCGGCTTGAAGGATTCGCCTTCCGCTTTGTATTGTTGATAGAGTGAGAACACCAGCAGTTGACCGAACGCATACGCGTACACGTAAAACGGGGTGTGATAGATGTGGGGAATCGAAACCCATTCCCATTTGAAGTCATCGCTGAGTTCGAGCGAATCGCCGAATTGTTCTTTGAGATTCGCCAGATACGCGGCGGACAGTTCATCCACCGAGGCATTCTTCTGCACCATCTCATGCGCTTCGCGTTCAAAGAGGGCAAAATAAATTTGGCGCAAAATCGTCGCGAAGGCATCGTCCATTTGCTTGAAGAGGATGTCGCGGCGCACAGACTCATCCTTTTCTTCCGAGAGCAGTTTTTCGGTGAGCATCATCTCGCCAAACGTGGATGCAGTTTCAGCCAGCGGAAGAGACGAGTGGAAGGTGAACGCGGTGTGATGCGAGGCGAGCATCGCGTGGATAGCGTGACCGAGTTCGTGAGCGAGAGTCGCCACGTCACGCGCGCGGCCCGTGTAATTCATGAGCACGAACGGGGTGTCTTCGGGGTTGATCGAAGCGCAGAACGCGCCGCCCTGTTTCCCTTTTCGCACTTCGCTATCGAGATGATCTTTATCAAACACACGTTTAGCGAGTTCGCCGATCTTCGGATCAAAAGCGTTGAACGACTCGATCACCATATTCGCGGCGGCGTTGAAATCGAACGCCTTGTCGGATTTGGCGATGGGCGCATAAATATCGTAGCGGCGGAGTTTGCTCACGCCGAGGTGCTTCGCTTTCATCTTGAAATAGCGCTGGAAAGTTTTCGCGTTCTTCTTCGTCACTTCGAGCAACGCGTTCACCGCTTCATCAGGAACATCGTTGGCAAGATTGCGATATGCAATTGCGCTGCTGAATTTACGCATTTTCACATTTTCATTGTGCCAATCGCGGGCGCGAGTCTGATACATCTGCCCGAGGATCGGACCGTCCTCGCCGTAGACGCGATACATTTCCTGATATGCCGCCGCGCGAAGTTTGGGATCTGATCCTTGAATGAACGGTTGCAATTGCGCGCGCGTCAATTCTTGAACCTTGCCGTTCACCTTCAACTTGAAGACGTAACGATTCGTGATCGCGTCATATAAATTGATCAACGCGTTCGAGCCTGTCACGTCTTTGAGGTTGACAACTTTCTCCTCTGGCTCGCTCAACGTGTGCGGTTTGAAGTGTCGCATCTCTTCGAGGTAATAGCGATAATCGCCCGACGCGCTCATCAAGCGTTCGGCGTTCGCGTCGTCCACATCTTTCCACCACAAACCGAAAAAGAGCGTGCGGTTCTCCATCTCCGCGACGAATTGCTGCACGCGCCCCATCAGGCTTTGCGCGTTCTGGTTTTGCGTGTCCTCGGCAAAGGAGAGTCCCGCAAAGGCATAGATCCGATGGACGATCTTCCTCGTCGCTTCGGAGGCGCGCACGGCTTCGAGAAAAGTTTCCGCGTCAATATCGGGTTTGAGTTTGCCGCGCAAGCCCTCGAATGACGCGACCTGTTCCTCCACGTTGTCGAACGCGCCATTTAATTCGGGGCTGTCGAAGCCCGTGAAGAGTTCGTCCAGATTCCATTTTTTGATTTTGTAAGCCATGTTTATTCTCCTGTTGTTAGGTGACAATCACTTTCGCGAAGCGGGTGACTGTCACCTTTGCTGAATTTTTACCACATACTCAAATGTTTTCGTAGATGCGGAAGTATTGTCATTGCGAGGAGGGTTTTAGCCTGCCGAAGCAATCTCCTCAACGTGGGGGAGATTGCTTCGGCAAAGAACAAGAGCGCCTCGCAACGACATTCTTTATAAACTGGACCGGATGTGAACAATGTCCCCATCTTTGACGAGATATTCCTTGCCTTCGAGCCTGAACTTGCCCTTCGACTTCGCTTCATTCATCCCCCCGAGGCTGATGAGGTCGTCGTATGCCACCACCTCCGCCCGGACGAATCCCTTCGCCAGATCGGTGTGGATCTCCCCAGCGGACTCTTGCGCGGTCGCGCCGCGTTTCGTCTCCCACGCGCGGACTTCATCCTCGCCGACGGTGAAGAACGATTGCACTTGAAGCAGATCATACGAAAGCGTAATCATCTTGCTCAGGCTGAGTTCCTTGATGCCGTATTCCTGCATGAACATTTCGGCGTCTTCGGCGGAGAGTTGCGCGATCTCCATTTCAAGTTTGCCCATCAACGCCACGGATGGGACATCCAATTCCATTTCAGGCGCGGATTGTCCCTCGCTCTGGTTGAACACCACCAGCACAGGCTTCCGCGAGAGTAATCCAAATGAAGAGAGTTCCTTTATTTCCTCGCTCGTGTATTCCAGTTTACGAAGCGGAATATTATTATTAAGCGCTTCATTCAGACGTGTGAACAGAATAGATTGTTTTTCATTCAACGCTTTATCTGTGCCGCCCTTTTTGCGTTCATCCTTTAATTTCTCAAGTTTGCGTTCAACGGCGATCAAGTCATTCAATAACAATTCACCCAGCATCGATTCGACATCGCGTTTCGCATCCACACTGCCGCTGGGGTGCATCACGAGATCGCTTTCAAAGGCGCGGACGACGAGCAGGAAGCCGTCCATTTGCGCGAGTTGATTCAGCAGTTGCCCGGAGATGCCGCTTTTGGCGGACCCAGTTTCAAGTCCCGCAATATCCGCGTACGTCATCTTGGCGTAGATCGTCTTCTTCGGGTTGAACATCTTCGAGAGGATCGTCACGCGCGGGTCTGGCACATCCACCACCGAGTTGTGGACTTCAAAACGTCCAGCCGAGGCGGTCGTCGGCGCGTTCCCGCGCGTGACGGCATTGAAGATGGTTGTCTTGCCTGATTGGGGTAAACCGATAATTCCGAGTTTCATCTTTTCCTTTTTTCAACCTAATTAATTTTTTAGCCACAGATTACACAGATTTTCGCGGATTTTGTCTTTTCTTTTCTGTGTGAATCCGTGAAATCCGTGGCTAAGAACTTCTATTTTCTGCTATCAAGAATTTTACTTGACCATCAAGTTATGAGTGGTATACTTGCGAACGCACTAGCCGAAGTGGCGGAATTGGCAGACGCGCGCGACTCAAAATCGCGTTCCCTCCGGGAATGAGGGTTCAAGTCCCTCCTTCGGCACTCGGATTATACCAACGCCCGTCATTCAATGGCGGGCGTTTCTCTTTTGCAATTCAGGGTTTTTATGGATGAATGTGCTGCACGGCAGGTCAGAAATTTCACGCAGAACCCACATCGCGTGGAACGAGATTCTGCAAAAACTCTAACACACATATAAAAAAATTCTGCTGTTAGGGCAAAGTAGAAATGTCACCTGAATGACGAAGTAGGAATGTCCCCGCCGCGCGCGGCGGGGACATTTTTGTTTTTTGAAAGCGGGGTGGCAAAACCCTTGCGCCAGGGATGATCGGGAGCGGGCTGGGTAGGAG
>CASGHD010000052.1 GCA_949319575.1 uncultured Anaerolineales bacterium
GTAGAAGCCCGGCTGATGAGCGAGGAAATCAGGCAGTCCCTGCGAAAGAGCCGGGTTGGTCAGGCGGTTGAGTCGCCGCTCGGATAAGACGCACACCATCGTGATTGCCGCGCCTGCCATATCCATTGGAAGCGAAACGGGTGAGCCTTGAAAGTTTGCGCCTGTGAGAGTCAATTTTTCTTCGGGGATGAAGATCGGATTATCGCCCACGCCGTTCAATTCAATTTCAACTTGCGAACGCGCATACGCAATCGCATCACGCGCCGCGCCGATCACCTGCGGAGTCGAACGCATTGAGTAGGCATCCTGCACTTTTGTTTTCATCTTACCTGTTGCCAGATCCGAGCCTTCGATCACCTTCGCAATATTTTTTGCGGATGTAATTGCGCCGCGAAAGCCGCGCAACTCATGCAGTTTAGTGTTGTACGGTTTCATATTGCCGAGCAATGCCTCGATGGACATCGCCGCCGCGATCTCGGCTTGTTTCAAAAATCTTTCCATGTCGTAAATATGAATGGCAGACATGGCGGTCAGCACATTGGAGCCATTGATCGCGGCGAGACCATCGCGCGCTTGCAAGCCCGGGACTTTGATTCCCGCCCGCCGCATCGCTTCGGAACCGGCGAGTCGTTCGCCATTGTAAAACGCTTCGCCCTCCCCCATCAATAACAACATGGCTTGCGCCATCGGAGCCAAATCTCCGCTTGCACCCACAGAACCTTTTGTGCAAACCACAGGCGTAACACCTTTGTTAAGCATCTCTATCAGCGTGAGTGTAATTTCGGGTCTGCAACCAGAATTGCCATGAGCATGAACATTGATTCTCCCCGCCAATGCTCCACGCACATATTCGATCGGCAGCGGTTCGCCGATTCCCGCCGCGTGGTTGTAGATCAGATATTTCTGAAATTCTTTCACCTGCTCATCGTTGAGCATCGTCTCTGAAAATTCGCCGATGCCGGTGTTCGTGCCGTACATGATCTCTTTGTTGGCGAGTTTTTCCTCCAGCATGGCGCGGCAGACTTTGATCCGCTCCAAGGCTTCAGGGGCAAGTTCCACTTTTTCGTTATCGCGCGCGATGGCGACAAGTTTTTCAATGGTGAGTGACGAACCGTCGAGGACAATGGGCATGATAATCTCCAATCGGGGGATGGGCGTATTTTACCTCTGACACAGAAAAATCTCGAACCTGATCCATCCCTCGGTGAAGGGTGGCGAAAACGATAAAATAAGACAAAATTCATCCAAAATATGACAATTTCCGTTATAATTAGTGAAGATTATCACTATCTGGAAGTTTTCGCCTGCATACAATAAGCACGCAAGCCAAAACTATTTTCTAGCACCAGGGCAAAACTGCCCTCCAAGGAGAAACCATGGAAATACTCTCATACCTTTGGCAATACATCGTGGAAGCCTTCGGGCTGATCATTGCCTACGTGTTCGCGGCAATCTTCATCTTCCTGATGCTCCGCCGCGCGCATTCGCGCAAGATCACCGTGGCATTGGTCGCCATTTTCATCGGCGTTTCGATCGCGTTCTACGTGCCGCATGGAATGCCGAACGAACTGGCATATCCCCTCTCCCTGCGCGCGTTTGGGCCAGGCGAAGCCCCCAACCTGCCATTCGAAAACGTGTATCACTTCTTTAGAAATTTCAATAATTTCGCCCGCGTGGACAATATCTCCCGCGACCCGAACGACGTGCCGAAGACTGTGGTCTATGGCGAGAACGGCATGATCGAAGTGAACCTCACCACCACCGAAGTCATCGCTGAACTGGCAGACGGCACCACGATGAACTATTGGACATTCGACAATGCCGTGCCGGGTCCGTTCATCCGCGGAAAAGTAGGAGACACCGTCCACCTGACGATTCGCAACGACCCAACCAGCCTGCACCCGCACAACGTCGACTTTCACGCCGCCACAGGTCCCGGCGGAGGCGCGGCGGCAACCATTGTCGCCCCCGGTGGTTCCAAAGAGATCACTTTCAAACTACTCTATCCCGGCATCTACGTCTATCACTGCGCATTTGGCAACGCCGGTCTGCACATGACGCACGGCATGTATGGGTTGATCCTGGTCGAACCCGAAGGCGGACTGCCTCCCGTAGACAAGGAATTCTATATCATGCAAGGCGAGTTTTACACCGAAGGCGCTCTTGGCCGCCAGGGTTTACAACTCTTCGATACGGAAGGATACCTCGACGGCAAGCCGCAATACATCGTCTTCAACGGCAAGACCGGCGCATTGACAGATAACATGAGCGCCGAAGTCGGAGACACCGTCCGCTTCTACGTGGGCAACGGCGGCGTGAATCTGGTATCCAGTTTCCACGTGATCGGCGAGATATTCGACCGGGTCTATCGCGAAGGAGACCTGATCAGCCCGCCCGCAGAGGGACTGCAAACCACGCTGATCCCCGCAGGCGGCGCGGCGATGATCGAATTCAACGTGGACTTCCCCGGCAACTACGTCCTTGTCGATCATGCGCTTGCCCGTGTAGATCGAGGCGCCTGGGGCGTGCTCCATGTCACTGGCGAAGCAGATCCAGAGATTTTCGACGGCACGGTCGAATCTGGCGGCGGTCACTAGTTTGAGGGTTGACCAGTTCCCAAAATCCTATATCATTAACGGAGACCTAAAGGTCTCCGTTATTTATTTTGGCTCCATCGTTTTTAACAGGAATGCCAAAAACATCAGCTACAGATTTTGTCGTCATGGCGCCGCGCGGATTCGCGCAAAGTCGTCTAAAAATTCGTGACGCCGCGCCAAGCAGCGGCAGTCCGTGTCAATTCGTGGCAAAGAATCGTTGCGCGCATTGCAATCCCGCCTAAAACGGGAGAGTCGTTATTTTCAAACCGCTGGATAAAATGGACCCAATGAAACTTCAAACCCGCTTCATTCCCTTCCTCGCGCTCGCCATCCTTGCCCTGCTCTTCGCCATGTGGGCGGGCTTGTTGCGTTTAGGCTGGATTCTTCCCACCTTCCCCAACCTCGCGCTCGCGCATGGACCTCTCATGATCTCAGGTTTTCTTGGCGTGTTAATCCCACTCGAACGCGCGGTCGCCATTCGCCAAAAATGGATGTTCGCCGCGCCTCTCGCCGCCGGGCTTGGCTGGGTCAGCCTGCTATTCGCGCCAGGATTCGGCGCAATCCTGATGACCGTCGGCAGTATCGTCGCGTTCTTTATCCTGGTCGTTATGGCGCGCCGCGAGCCCGTCATCCACACCTTCACTATGGCGGTTGGTATGTTGTCGTGGGTACTCGGCAATCTCTTATGGATATCTGGATTCCCGATCTACCAACTCGTCCATTGGTGGATTTGCTACCTGATCCTGACAATAGGCGGAGAACGACTCGAACTCAGCCGCGTCTTGCGTCCCGCTCCCCAACAGATTCGCGCCTTCGGCATTCTCGCCCTTGCCCTCCTCGCTGGGACAATTCTCTCACTGTTCAACGCCAACGGTGGCGCGCGCCTCAGCGGGTTCGCCATGCTGGCATTATCGCTATGGTTCCTGAAAAACGACCTCGCCGCGCGAAACATCCATCACCCCATCCCATTGACGCGCTATATCGCCTACTGCCTCTTCGCCGGCTTCATCTGGATGGGTGTCGGCGGAGCGCTTCAATTAATTTATGGCGCGACCTACGCGGGTCCGCTATACGACGCGGCGTTGCACACGGTGTTTGTCGGTTTCGTGATGTCCATGATCTTCGGTCACGCGCCTATCATCTTCCCCGCAATTCTTGGCGCGCCGATCAAGTTTTATCCCGCGTTTTACGCTCATCTCGCGCTTTTGCATTTCTCCCTGCTCCTGCGCGTGACGGGTGATTTAACGAATCAGGTTGAACTTCGTAAATTTGGCGGGTTGCTGAATGAAGTTGCAATCCTGACGTTTCTAGGCATGACCGTGTATTCCGTTCTCAGGGGCAAGAGGTAAATCATGCCGACTCTCACCCGCTGGTTTCTGAAAGCCGCCCTTTTATATTTACTCTTTGCGCTCGTTGCAGGAGTTTTGCTAGTCTCGTCCGTTTCCAAATTCATCACCGGGTTTTTCCCTGCCTACTTTCACATGCTCACCTTCGGCTGGCTAACGCAATTAATCTTCGGCGTCGCCTTTTGGATGTTCCCCAAATACAGCATTGCCAAACCCCGCGGGCACGAATGGCTGGGCTGGGCGACATTTATCCTATTGAATACCGGCTTGCTCCTGCGGATTATCTTTGAGCCGCTCAACGCCATCGCGCCATCCCTGATGAATAGTTGGGCGCTGATTGCTTCCGCAATTTTGCAATGGCTTTCAGGTTTCAGTTTCGTGCTGAACACATGGGTCCGCATCAAGGAAAGATAAATGCCGCGACTGAGCGTTTACTTCGTCCGTGCGTCGCTGATCCACGCGCTGTTAGGGTTTACTGTTGGCGGGTTATTGCTGGCGAACAAGGGAGTCATGTTCTCACCGACCCTCTGGTCACTCCTCCCGCTACACATCGAATTCGCGTTCATTGGCTGGATGGCGCAGTTCGCAATGGGCGTCGCTTTCTGGATCCTGCCGCGTTTCTCGCGCGGCTCGCCGCGTGGAAACGAGAAATTGGTCTGGGCGGCATTCGCGTTATTGAACACGGGTATATTGCTCGTTGTCATACAAAGCCTATTTGGGGTAAATGGATTCGCCCTCTCAGGAAGAATCATGGAACTGCTTGGGCTGGCGGCATTTGCGGCTGGCAACTGGAGGCGCATCAAGCCTCTTGAAGATAAACCCCGCTCCTAGCTGTCGAAATACTTCTTTCGGTTACAATCGCTCCCTATGACCATGGAAAACATAGACGCGCTAAAGAAGAATCCGCGTGAGGGCGGGCGTTTGACGTACAAATTGAAAAATGCGGATGTGTTCGTTTCAAAGAGCGGATTCCATTTCATTGATTATCTCGACCCTGTGGAAGCGATCCCGCCTGAAATTGACGCATCCCAACTGACCGATGAGGTTGCCGCGTACATCGAGACCCAACTCCAAGCGAACGCGGAAAAATTCGATAATCAGGCGAACATCGTCAAGCAACATCTCCCCCTCCAAAACGCCAAAGTACTCGACGTCGGTTGCGGCGGCGGATTATTTCTCTCGTTGCTCAAACAACAAGGCGCGGATGTTATCGGTATCGAACTCAGCGACAGCCGCGCGCAGTACGCCAAAGCTAAACATAGGCTCGTCATTGACAAGCATCCGATCGAAAGCGATCATTGGCAATCTGGCTACGCGACCTACTTCGACGCGGTCACATTGTGGGATGTGATCGAGCATGTGAATTATCCGTTGCAGACATTGCAATCTGTAGCAAGCGTGTTGAAAGAGGGCGGAGTGTTGCTAATTGATACTCCCTGCCGCGATAGTTTTTATCATCGCTTCGGCGAGTTGACGTATCGCTTCAGCGGCGGCAGGTTTCCAACATTCTTGAACGCGATGTATTCGTCGCATTTGTTCGGGCACAAGCAGATTTTTTCGACAGATGAAATGAAGCAATTGTTTGAGTCTGTTGGGTTTGAAGTGGTTGATTTACATAAATTTCACGAACTATCGTTCCCGTACGAGTTTTATTTGAAGAAGTTGTTTAAGTCGCAAGGGCTGGTCAATTTGGTATTGCCGTTCGTGAGAATCTTTTTCAAGGTGTTCAAGATACGAAATAAAATGCTGGTGGTTGGAAAGAAAACGTAACGCGACATAAATGTCGCACATGATAGATGAAACAAAGGCGACATAAATGTCGCTTTACGCTTCACAACAAATTTATGGAGAAACAATTTATGAGTAACGAATATATTCCCAAAATTGCGATGACGATTCAAGCTCACCCGGACGATCAAGAGTTCGGCATTGGCGGCACGTTGGCGAAATGGGCGCGCGCAGGATGCGAAATTATTTCCGTTATTATCACGAGCGGCGATTCGGGGTCGAACGATCCCGCGAAGGATGGAAGTTATAAAAAAGCGCTCGCCGAACTGCGCGAAAAAGAACAACTCGCGGCGAATGCAGTTCTTGGAATCAAAGAGACGGTCTTTATGCGTTATCCCGATGGGGAATTGGAGCCGACGATTCAACTTCGCAAGGATCTGACGCGCCTCATCCGCCAATTCAAGCCGGATACAGTTCTCTGCGGCAACCCCGAAGCGTGGTTTTATGACAACGAATATGTGAATCATCCCGACCATCGCGCCGCGGCAGAGGCGGCAACGACGGCGGTCTTCCCGTCAGCGGGGAGCCGGCTGATGTTCACGGACCTGCTCGAGGCGGGGTTTGAACCGCATGAGGTGAGGCGGTTATACGTCCACGGGTCAGAAAAATCCGACACGTGGGTTGATATCACCGAGACGCTGGAATTGAAAATCAGAGCGCTGCAACAACACGCGAGCCAAATTCCTGTGGATAAAGTTGGTAAATGGATAACCGAATGGGCAGAGGGAGAAGCGAAAGACAAGGGCATGAAGTATGCCGAGAGTTATCGCGTGATGATTTTGAAAAAGGATGAGGAAGAGAAAGTTGGCTGAACGCCGACTTTATGATGATCCTTGCAAAAGTCATTTTGCCACAGAGAACACAGAGCAAATGAATGTTTCTCAAAGGTCTCTGCCTTGACGCAGTGCAACTGCGTCAAGAACCGTTTACGGCTAGAACACCAGATACCCAATCAGCGCGCAAGCGAGAGCGATGGTGATGTTGTCAATATCTTTGAACGGCAACGACTCGATCAGCGTTGCCGCTACAGCCACGATAGTCACAGGCAGGACAAAGCGCGTTGTGGGTCCGCTGAACGCGCCCATCCAAACGTAAATGGTGAAGATGAACATGGTCAACAGCCAGCCGCCGAGGAAAACGCTCAAGGAGCCGGCAACGCTTTTTTCGGGCGACCAGAACCAACGTCGGGATTTGACGCGGCGGCCGACGATGTCGGCGATCCCGTCGCCGCCGCAGAGGATCATCAAGGCGGGAATCCCGATGAGCGAATCCTTCCAATAGATCAGAGTCATCGCAACGAACACGATTCCATAAAACAGCGGACCGCGTAAAATCTCGCGCGGGTCGCCCGTCCGCGACATGGCTTTGACCGCGGCTTCGTCTTTGATCACCCCCCAACCAACCAACGCGAATTGAAGCGTGATGACCAGCGGCACGAGTGCGGCAAGCCAGCGGGAAATCGCTACATCGGTGAACATGAGCCAACAGAGGACGAAGATCGGTCCCGTGCCGATGTGAATAAGTTTTCGGCTCAATCGGCTTTCGATCACGCCGCGATGAGCAAGAAAATCCATGAGGCGGAGGAAAGCAAGAGCAATGGCAAATGTAATTAGCGTGGCAATGTAAGGCGACATAATTCCTCGGAGTTGAAACCATGATAACATATCGGGCGTTCTGTGTGAAAAATTCTGTCCCGAAGAAATACCGATGAAAAAAAGCGGATTTTATATCCCCGAACTCGACAGCCTGCGTTTTTTTGCTTTTCTGTTGGTGCTTGTTCACCATGCAGACTACTCAAACCTTATCCCATCCTGGGAGGTCACGGCGAAATACGGCTGGATGGGGGTTGATCTGTTTTTATGTCTCTCCGCTTTTTTGTTTTCACGATTGCTGTATGCGGAATACCAAGCCACCGGAACCGTAACGGTCAAGAACTTCTATATCCGCCGCGCGTTCCGCATCTGGCCCCTGTATGTTTTGTTTTTTATTATCGCGGTCACATTGACCGTTCAAAAGAGGGCTGGAGCGACTCACTGACCACGCGCGCGCTAGGCATGTTGACGTTCACCGACAATTTCATGGCGGCGCGTTGGGGATACAATAACGCGATCCTGTACGCGAATCACCTATGGACGATTTCATACGAAGAACAGGTTTATTTGTTCATCCCGTGGGTCTTGCTCTTTTTGTATCGTCGAAAAATATCCACCGCAGGTTTGTTGCTTCTGGGCATGGGCTTGCTTGGCACGTTCATCCGAGCCTTTATGATCTATCGCGGCGCAAATCACCCCGATATTTGGGTGTTGCCATTTTCCCACTTTGATTCCGTGCTTGGGGGCATCGTCATTGGGCTTGGAATCTTGGACAAGCCATTAAAGAAAATTCCAAATCTATTCTGGCTGGCGCTCGGCATCCTCGCGCTTTGGCAGGTAACACAGTTGCCCAATGTACAAAAAATCCAATGGGAATTGATGCTAACTTATCCACTCGTGGGTATCGGCACGTCGCTCATCATTTATTCGCTGACACAAGGTAATCTTTGGGCAATTTCACCCCTGCTGAGGATCAAGCCGCTCGCTTATCTTGGAAAGATATCTTATGGATTGTATGTGTATCACAAACTGGGGATTGATCTCGCGTATCGAATCGTCAATCAGCACATAGACCCAGCCAGAGAACTTGCGTATCCCGCCACAGGGTTAGCGCTTTCGTTCTTGTTCACGGTGGTCATGTCTGTCGTTTCTTATGAAGCTTTTGAAAAGTTCTTCTTGCGGATGAAAGACCGCTTTGCGATTGTCAAATCACGGCCTGCCTGAAAGACAAAACTCCCTGATTCGCTCGACGACAAAATCTGCTTGTTCCTGTGTCACATGCGGACCAATCGGCAGGCTCAACACAGTATTTGCAAGTTTTTCAGACAGAGGGAAATCGCCCGCTTTGTAGCCGAGGTCGGCATACGCTTCGGAAAGATGCGGCGGGACGGGGTAGTGAATCAACGTATCCACGCCGTGTTCATCCAAATACGATTTGAGCCTATCGCGATCATCATGAGTGACGACGAAGATGTGCCAGCCATGCTCTGTCTGCGGCGCGGTGATCGGCAAGCCAAGCCCGGGCAATCCATTTAGATGTTCGCAATAGTAATGAGCAAGTTTGTCACGACGCTTATTCCATTCATCGAGATATTTCAACTTCACGCGCAGGAATGCGGCTTGCAACGGGTCGAGCCGCGAGTTGTGACCTTTGACTTCGTTATAATATTTTTTGCGTGAACCATAATTTCTCAAGACGCGAACTTTATCCGCCAGATCGTCGTCGTTGGTTGTCACCGCGCCCGCGTCGCCGAACGCGCCGAGATTTTTAGTGGGGTAAAAACTGAACGCGGCGGCAGAACCTAAATTTCCCGCCATCTTGTCCATGTATTTCACGCCATGCGCTTGAGCGGAGTCTTCCACGATTCGCAGTCCATGGACCTCGGCAAGTTTCCATATCTCGGTCATCTCTGTTGGCTGACCATATAAATGTACCGGCATAATCGCCTTCGTCCGCTTGGTGATGGCTTGGGCGATGCGAGTCGGGTCAATGTTATGCGTTGCAGGATTCGGTTCGACCGGGATTGGAGTCGCTCCAACATACGACACCGACAACCACGAGGCAATGTAAGTGTTAGCGGGAACGATCACCTCATCCCCTGCCCCAATGCCATACGCCATAAAAATTAATTGAAGCGCTTCCAGTCCATTGCCCACGCCGATACAATGCTTGACGCCGATACGATCAGCAAATTCCTGTTCAAAGGCGCGCGCCTCGTCGCTGAGAATGTACCAACCCGAATCCATCACGCGTTGATACGCTTGATCGAGTTCCTCGCGCAGTTCATCGTACTGCGCCTTCATGTCAAGAAACGGAACGGTGGTTTTCATTTTTTGGAAACATACTCCAGATACTCGTTGTAATTGCGGATGTAATCCTCAGCCTTATACACATCGGAAGCGAAGACGAGAAGGGCCGCGTCGGACGTGAATTTATACTGGGTCGCCCAAACCTTCGGCGGGATGTGAAGCCCGAGGGTGGGTTTGTCCAGCCGCACTTCAAAGCGGATACTACCGTCGTCTACGACCACAGAACATTCGCCTTTTATGCAAACGAGGAACTGATGTAGCTCCTTATGAGCATGTTCCCCGCGCACATCTTTACCGGGCACATCATAGACAATAAAGAATCGACGCGGCGTAAAAGGCAGCATGCCGGGAAATTCGGCGAACGTCAGGCTTCCCCTCAGATCGGTGATCTCCGGCAATTGGATAAGATTTACTCCGGGAATCGTCAACGGTTCTTCAGCGGAGGCGGACAATGGAACCAACGTTTTGGATTGAAAATTCGCAGTCACATAATTGACGATGCGCGCCGGGTTGCCCACTACAATCGCATTCGGCGGGACATCGCGCGTGACAACCGCGCCCGCGCCGACCATGGCGTTCTGTCCAACCGTTACGCCGGGCAGAATGGTTGCATTGGCGCCGATCGAAGCGCCTTTCTGAACGATGATCTTGGAGAATTCTGCCGGATATAGTTTACTGCGCGGAGCGGGGTCGTTGGTAAATGTGGCGTTCGGTCCAACGAACACATCGTCCTCCAAGCGGATGCCATCCCACAACTGCACGCCGCATTTGACCGTGACTCGATTCCCAATCACCACGTCATTTTCAATGAAGACGTGATCGCAAATGTTACAGTCCTCGCCAATCACCGCGCCGGGCAGCACGTGGGCAAACGCCCAAACGCGCGTGGCTTTGCCGATCTGTTTCGATTCAATAATTGAATTCGGGTGCGCGAAAAAATCTGTCATTCAACCTCCGCTATTTTCTTGATCAGCCTGAGTAGGCGACTGGTAAATTTCGTCAATCACAAACTGAGGTCGGCGGCGGACTTCGTCAAGCGTGCGCCACAGGTATTCGCCCAACACGCCAAGCATCGCCATTTGCAACCCTGAGTTGAACGCAAGCGCCACAATGATTGGCACATAACCTTTGACTTCGATCCCGTAAAAATACCAATAGATCAAAACATAGCCACCATATAAAAACGATCCCGCGGCTACGAGCAATCCTAACGCTGAGAGAATGCGAATCGGGAAAAAGGAAAAGGCGACGAAGGTATCAATGAACAGTTTGATCTTCTTTGCCAACGTCCAGCGCGATTTCCCTTTTGCCCTTTGCCTGCGGATGTAGGGAATCATCACAGGTTTGTATCCCAGCCAGTAGACCAAAGTCATGATGTTCGTATTCTTTTCCTGAATGCGGTTGAGATCGGCGACTACCTGACGGTCCACAAGGAAGAAGTCAAATCCGCCGTTGGGGTAATCGGCGAGCGCAAATTTTCGAATGAGCGAATAATAAGTATTGGAGAACATCTTTTGAACAAGATGTTCCTCCCTATCTTGCCGAACGGCAAAGACGGCTTTACTCCCCTTTTCCCAATGCGAGATCATATCCAGAAATATCTCCGGCGGGTCTTGCAAGTCGGCGGAGATCATCCCCACGCAGTCGCCGGTCGCCACGGTGAACCCAGCCTGAATAGCGGACATCGAACCGAAGTTGCGAGTCAGTTTGACGACTTTGATTCTCTCCGGGTGTTTGGACTGGTAATCCACCAACAGGTTGAGCGAGCGATCCCCCGATCCGTCGTCCACAAAAACAAGTTCGAGGCGATACCCCGGAAGGTTCTCTTCCAAAGAAAGCAGTTGCGGGACGGTATCAGGCAGGTTGGATTCGTTGAAATAGACCGGAATAACAATGGAAATTTTTTTCATAACTTGTGGATATTTTTCTCATCTTAACACAAAATGCCGTGTTTCCGCACGGCACAATCGTCAATCCAAAATCGAAAATCGTAAATCGAAAGTGGGCCCGGCTGGATTCGAACCAGCGACCAAGGAATTATGAGTTCCCTGCGCTAACCACTGCGCCACGGGCCCCCGTTTCCAGTGAAAAAAGTAATCAGTGATCAGTGACCAGTAACTGATTACTGTTGACTGATAACTGATCACTGAACCAGAGAGCGGGAGATGGGATTCGAACCCACGAATATCAGCTTGGAAGGCTGATGCCTTACCACTTGGCGACTCCCGCATGCGAGCAAGATTTTACCATAACCAAAACCGTCGTCACGCTTTGTTCCAATCGAGAAGAAACTGTGACAAATCCATCCAGAAAAAGTGAAACAACTCCAGAATGGCAATCGTTGGAAGGAGCAATCAAACGCGCAAGACACAGAGCAATTACTGGTTAGCGCATTCCAGCTCCACTTTGATCTGCCTGATCGTTTCGTCTCTTTCCCCCGAGTCTGATGTTGATTGTTCTATGCTGTTCCAGAGCGGGCAAAGGATAGAACTCATGGCTTTCGAATGTTTGTTGGCTGATATTGTAAGCTCTGCCGCCGACTGCCAATCAGAAAGATGGGCAAAGCCATCAATAAAAGGAATGTACTCCGTGCCAATTGCCGTTTGCAAATTATTGCCAACCGCGCCATTCCATAACAACTTGATTTCGTCCCATTGCTGGTATTGACGAGCCAGTTCAGCTTTTTGGTAGAAGTAACACCAAGACTTCTCTCCGCCGTTAAAGATGTCGTCTCGCAGGCTTGTATTTTGCCTCGTTTCCAGAAGGATTCTGTCCGGCGTGGTCTGTGAGGCTATTTCTTTAATTGTTTTCGGATATTGTTTATAGAACCGATCTTCGGGAGCAACCAGGTGTAAACAGCGGTCATTCTGCGGGTCATAATAAAAGAATAAACTGTCCGATGAATTTCCTTCAAAATAGGTCGTTGCGTGCTCCAACCGCAATGGACTATTATCCATTACGGCGGCAGATTCGCCCGACAAGAAAGAATACCAGTACGAAAGTCTGTTTTCAGCCGCAATTGGATCTGGCTCATACAGCGAGTTTACAGCCAGACTAAGAGAGAAATCCCCATAAAATGCAAAGTTGGCCTCTGAGTTGCCAAGATCGGGCAGGGAAGGCTGCCAAACAAATAGTATCGTATTTCTTTCTATTCCAGGAGCCCTCCAAATTAGTTGTTGAAGAAAGTTAGATTGATACTCCCACACCTTTCTATAGTCATTTGTATATCTAATATGCCAAGCAATCGCCGCGCCAAGAATCACCAAGGACATCAATATCTTTTGGTTTTGTTTGGAAACGATCTTTTCGATCACTGCGGCTGAAATCAGAGCCGCGCCCGGCAGCATTCCCAACGCTAACCGCGAATTATAGGGAGGCTCCGTCCACTGGATTGAATAAGACGCGATATAAAACGGAAGAATTCCAAACAAGAGGCTGGGCAATCCCAAAAAAACAGCTTGGGTTGACCATTGCTCAGAGTTTTGCGATAAGCGATCAACTTGACGCAGGTAAACACTCCCCACGACCAACATCAGGAGTAGCAATAGAATTAAACCAAGGTTGAAGGGCCTAGCCAGATACATGTATTCTGAACTAAAGGTTTTGTACCATGAAGTAACAAGCACAATACTTGCATCGGGCAAGAAATTCATAGCCCATGAGAGAATGGTTCTTGCGGGGTCCGCAAACAAATCACCCTGAACCTGAAAAGCTTTACGTAACGGGGTATAAAAAAAGCCTCTCCATACTACGGCGGAAACGAAAATAGCGCATGTGGGCATCCATGTTTTGGCAACATGAATAATTTTTTTCCGCAGCCTCTCATCGGAAGGAAGGGCAAGCCAAATAAACACGGGGCGCATCAACTCAACAAACCACGTATATTCCGATGTGAATGCGTGTCCAAGCGCCAAGGCGATGGAAATTATCGTAAATACTCGGCTTCTCTTAATATCCTGAGCGGCAAGGATGGTAAAAAAGAAAGATAAAAATAATAATACATATCCTAGCCATATTTCATAAAACGAAATCGGGAAAATTTGTAATGTGAATACCGGGTGAATCGCAAATAAAGCGGATGCGAAAAAAATCTGACGACGGTAATAGGGCCAGATTCGCTTCAGGCATAACCAAAAAGACAGCACTGCCAGCCAGCGCCAGAGTAGCGAATAAAGATGCCACGCAACAGGGTTATAGCCCAACAAGTTAAAACTAGGGATGTACGACCATACTGCCTGTGGATGACCATCGTAATAAAATATTTCGGTCAAACCCTGGGCGCCGCGAGTGGCATAGTAAACAAAATGCCATTCGTCGAATTCATGCCCCAGCCAGGGGATCATTAATCCGAACGAAAGGAACAGGATAATCAAAAACATGAGGGGCGTTCCCCAAGATACCCATTTATTATTTTCTTCCATAATTACTCCCGATAATCAAATAATACGATCATGGACCGGCTATTTCATACGTTTCGGCGCGACCACCTTTCGTTACAAACACCACACGCGGAGAAAAATATCCATTGATTTGCTCGCCGACCATATACACATCCGATACGTTGGGGAAATACTCCGGCGGGCTATCCAAATTAAAGATCACTAAATAATGAGCTGAGCCTGTCAGGTAAAACACAAGGCGCGGAGTTTCGCTCACCTCGTAACCCAACTTTGCCGTTTCAGGCTCTCCATCACCCGCCGCGTAATATCGAGGATAAATCGCGCGGCCGTACAACGCGATCTCTCCGGGTTCCGCCGTTACCCCGATTTGCTCAAGGATTTCTTCTTGTGGTTTTGGAGGGTATTTTTGCGGAAAAACAGATTCGGTACATGGGGTAAATCCTCCTAAAACCAACAGTACTAAAAAGATTCCGATCAAGTTTCGACGGCTGTAAGAAGGCGGAGACGGTGAGAACGCATCAACGCGTTTCGGAATCGGGAACCAATAATATAAACTTTCTTTCCCGATTTTTGTAAAAGAGAGAAGAAATCCGCATAATAATAATATGCCGAAGAATTGGTACAGATGAAAACTCCAATCTATCGGGACAATAAAGCGCGCGCCTGAACTAAAAAACAATGATGTCCACAAATTGTAAGCAATACCCAGACAAAGGGGAAAAAATCCGATCAGTCCCAGCCGCCGCCAAGCCGCGGAAAGCCCCAAGGCAAAAAATATAATGTTAATGACAAGGCGCGAAACCCGTTCGCTTGTGAACGGCAAATCCCAAAATGCATGTTGCGGCAGAAATAGTTCAGTCGGAGAACGTAATTCATCGCGCACCGGGAACGCCAAAAGGCTGGTGATCGTATTATCAACAAAATGATAGGCGGTAGTGCGCAAAATAAAACCAGGGTGTTGCAGAAAGCTCTTAATTGACATCTGGGTGAGTCGGTTCGAGTACTGCGCGTCATTTTCACCCGGAAGGCGAGGTAATATTTCATTGCCCCAACTGCCGCTCCACCGACGCGCCATTGTCATGGTCTGAGATAGCGGATTGTCCAAAACGAAACCGCCAGCGGCGAGATAATTCCGCGCGAACCATGGAGCAACGACGACGCCAAGTCCCGTGACCAATAACAATGTGTTAATGAGCCATTGTTTACGATCAGAAAACATAAAAAACGTCATGGCGATGGCTACAAAAATAAACACAACACTTTGCAACCGTATAAGAACCGCGACTCCGATCACCCCGCCTATTAATGCGGAAAGCCAGACAGGTCTATGGATAGACCGCCACCAAAAAAACAACAACAACATAGCCAGGCTGATGAACAACGCCGTAGGCAATTCTGAGAGAAACAATTTGGAATTCGTGACATTATTGGCAAGTAGAACGGCGTTGTTAGAATTTACATCGCGGAAGATCGTCAATAGCGAAAGCCCTACGCCGAGAGGCCATCCCCCAATCTCCTTGCCCAGCAGGTAGAGTATGACAGGAAAAAATGCAAGTAATAATGACTGAATGAATATGACACGAGGGTAACTTTGGTTTCCGAGCAAGTGAAACCAGGTTAACAAAGCGTCATAAAACGGCCGCGAGGGAATTTCGGGCCAATAAAAGCCATTCCCGGTCAATGCAGACTGGGCATATTGAGCGTAGAAAAGAGGGTCAGAAAAAGGATAAATTTCAAAATTAGGCGCGCGCGGAGGCGTCGCGGTAAAACCAGGGTTTATCGGCTGGCTACACCAAATAAATACGGTAAGCACGTAGATCAACAAAGGCGCCCAATTTTTTTTAATCCCAAACCTAGTACGAGATAAACAGGCGGCAATCCCGATGATCAGCAAGACAAGCAGAATTTGCCATTCGAAATAAGGAACCGGTGGTCCGCCCAAATTTTCAATCGGGGTGATCCCAATCCCGGTGACAATTAGTAGCAGACCCAAAATAACCAAAAACCCAAGCGCCACGGCGAAGCCAATGAAAACAGGGCGCAATGGATTAAGAATATCTTTGACCTGTTCATACCTGTTCCGCCCAATGAAGAACGCGCATTCAAGCCCGGAAAGCCCCAACCAAAGCTGTAACGGTTGCAGTCTAAGCGCGTATGCATCATAGAGAGATGGACGATGAAGCAGATTAAATATAACCAACACAAAGATCGAGGAGAATACAACCACAACGGAAGCAATATACAACACGTCCCAAAACGCCTCGCGCTGTATAACTTTCAACCAGAATCGTTGTCGCTCCAGAACATCGTATCGAAAAGATAACAGGGCAAACAGCGCCGCAGGGATGAGCGCGGCGCTTAATAACATCAATCGCGCGGGAGAAAAGCCAAGAAGCGCGGGGTTTTCCGCATCCGTAGGAATCATGACAATCCACAGGAAGGCAAAGAATCCCTGTAGGCTCCACAAGCCAAACATCAATTTACACTGACGGGCGGACATTAATTTCATCCATTTAAATTATTCGGGTTCCGCGCTACGGAAATTTTCATTTCAGACCAGGGAGCGATCATCAAGACAGCCATTATATACGAACACCACCCACACAACCTCATCTAACCAACCCGCTCTCCACCTCTCCTATGGATACCCATACGATCTATCTTCAAAATTAAAGTAACTGCTCAGCCTCGGAACATGTCGCTGCGAGGCGCTCTTGGTTTTGCCGAAGCAGTCTCCCAATACCGGGAGATTGCTTCGTCGGGAAGAGCAAGAGCCCTCCTCGCAACGACATGCCTGAGCAGTTACAAATTAAAATCCTAATGCGCGCGTTTCGTCTGGCAGAATTGATCGAGTCTACAATCATGCTTTGCGTTTGCCTTTCGTGAATTCGCCGTTGATGTACAAGAGTTTCATAAATCAATCCCCAGCCTCAAGTCTCCAATCTCTAATTACCAATCACTCCCTGCTCCTCGGCTTCTCCGACTCCTCGATCAACTCTTGCGGAGTCGGCGCGCCGCAACTGGGACAAATATATTTTTCATCGGCTGGCACATACGCGCGGCCGCAATTTGGGCAAGTGACCGATCTCGGCGCAACAGGCACTTCCACTTCTTTCACAACTTCTTTCGTCACTTCGCGCGTGCGAGTCCCACCGCCGCCAAGGATAACGACGTTGCCCAAGCCCATACCGTGTGGAGTGTTTATGGAAGGAGTTGACGACGCGCCGCTCGCCGTCATTTTTGGCGCGACGGAAGACGCCCTCACTTTTGAGCCTCCACCCGACCTTCCCTTCGACTTGCCGCCTGACGACCCGCTTGGGATTTTTCCTCCGCCGAACAATACCAGCGCTAAAACAGCGATAATGACCACCGCCGCTACAGTCAGAAAAACGATGATGGCTGTCAAACGTATTGCGCGAGGCAAGTTATATAGTTCATACCCATAACTGAACAGGAACACCCCGCCCACGTAAAACGGAAACAGCAAGCCGATCAACACCAACGCTGTGGTTTGATCGAGCCGGGTTTCAAACCATGTGAGATAGGCAATAAGAATGATCGTGCCTAACGCGCCCAACGCGACAAGTCCGCCGGGGATCATGATGTGCAGCGGCTTGCCGGGCTTCGAGTCATCGTGGTCGTATTCGACAACTTCATGCGTCTTTGCGGCAACTTCGCGCGCGCGATATTGTGATTGAGGCATATTGTTCATCTTTCTCGTAGAGCAAGATGGCATCTTGCTCTACAAACTACTTCGACAACTCATCCGCCGTTGCATCCATCTGAGTCAAAATCACGGGGACTTGTCCTTCGGTCAAATCGGGATGTCGAATCGTATCAAACATATCACTGAATCCATCTTCCAACATGACTCGTACGAGACGCCATGATGAAAGTTGCGGTGTGACTTCGCCGCTCGAGAGATACGTCACCGCCTCTGCCCACTGCGGGTGATCGGCTGAATAATCGGCGAGCAGGTCGAACGTCGAGGCGCGAAGCGGGAAGAGTCCGGTAGTCCTCACCCAATCCGCTTGAACATCTGCCAAGAGCATCCAGCGGATGAAGAGCCACGAAGCGAGTTGAGTCGCGTCATCTGAATTGAACACGATGAACGACGAGCCATAAACAACGAGCGCGTCGCGATCCGCGCCGGGAAACGGCAGGGCGATCCATTCATCGGTGTTGCCCGCGGCGGAAAACGCGCGAGAGAGATTCGGAAATTCTTCGAGGCTCGCGGTGACGAACAATGCCTGCCGCGCGGCGAAACGATCATATACAGAAAGATCAGGCGACGCGACCCACGCGCAATTTTTTTGTTGCAGTGTTTTCAAATACTTGAACGCGTCAATGTTGCCCGGCGCGAGAAAGCGATAACCGTTTTCCTGTTGCGCGCCGCCGTTGAACGCGAACATCCACGAAAGCGCGGTGTGAGCGTCCGCGTCAATCAACCAGCCGCCGAGCGAATCGTTGGCGGTGTCGGAATCTTTTGTGAGCGCGTTATGCGCCGCGCAGGCTTGCGCTTCAAACTCGGAAGAATTTTGAGGCGGCGAGTCAAACCCAAGTTGGCGCGCCCAGGTTGAATTGTAGAGAATGAAGCGCGCGGTCCGTTGCGCGGGCGCGCCGAATCGTTTTCCATCCACTTCATCCTGCCGCCAGATCACGTTCGCAAAATCCGACATGTCGAGCGCGCTCATCCCAAACTCCACATCATGCGCATACGGATTCAGATCAAGCGCTTCATCGCCCCACGCAAGCGCGTGTTCGGGCAGCGCGATCACAACTTGCGGATGATTCGATTCTTTCAACGCGGCGGAGGTCTGCGAAAAAATTTCGTTGTAATTATTTTTTGATTCAGCGCTGACAACAATGCCCCACTCATTCGTCGAATTAAATTTTTCGACTTGCGACTCAAACAGACTCGCCTCCGCGCCGAACCACGGATGCCAGACGTTGACCTGCTTCCCGCGCAACGCTTCTTTCTCGACGCCCAGCTGACTCGCCGCAGGCGTCGGCGTTTTCGCATCTTCGGCGTTTGGCGTCGCGCTTGGGCGCGGCGTTTGCGTATTCGAATCGGTCGTGGTCGGCGCGCAAGCAGAGAGGACAAAAATGAATAACAAAAATACGGTGATGATTTTTCTAGGCGGCATAAAAACTCGCATGAATTAGATTATTTGCAATAAAGACCCCGAAGGGTCGCATGATTATAGATGACGATATGAACATTTCAAATCCCGAAGGGATGATATAAATTTCATGCTATGTCATCCCTTCGGGATTTCGGAACTATTGCGTAATTTCCTATAATCATTACATCCCTTCGGGATTGCGTTCATTAACTCTCTTACGCAGTAATACATGTAACGCGAGACAGCGTAGCGTTTCGCTTTTCAGGCTATTCTTGCACAGGGGCGACATGAATGTCGCATTACGAGAACCAAATCGACTCCAATTGCTTAACATCAGTCATCAATACGCCACCATCGGGATTGGGGTGAAGAGTAAAACAAAAACGATGAGCATCACAAATCCCAACACGCGGCGTGATGGGTCGAGTTCGGTGATGTCGTCCAGCGGCTGTGTGCGGACGTTGCCCAGCCAGTACAAGATGAACACCCATAACAGCCAACTGAAGTTGAACGATTCGAGCGAAAACGTCAGCAGAGATGGCAGAACGCTCAACGCGATCAACGCGCCGATGGCGAAGGGAAAAATCTTCCGCGCTTTATCGCCGAACAAGCCATACGCGACGTGACCGCCATCCAACGTCCCAACAGGGATGAGATTCAACGCAGTGACAAGCAATCCTGCCCAGCCAGCCAACGCGACCGAGTGAAGTTGCACGTCCATGCCGCCGAAGGGAATCGGTGAACCTGAGAAAAAATATTGCACCCAATACACCGCTTGCGACAATCCGCCGGTGCTGACGGGCGCGGGCAACAATTGACCGAACACCATATATTTGGACAAAAGGTAAAAGATGGAATTCCCTTCGAGGAAACCAGACATGCCCGAGGGTGCGTGTTGAATCGGACCCAATTGCGAGAGAGATAACCCAATGAACAAAACGGGAAGCGCGACGATGAGTCCAGCGATTGGACCCGCCACGCCCACATCAAACAGCACGCGCTTGTTCTTCGGGATGCCGCGCATGGCGATGAACGCGCCAAACGTCCCCAGCGGACTGATCATCGGCGCGGGCAAAAAATACGGCAGCGTGGCAGGCACTTTGTAAATGCGGCAGGCGATGTAATGTCCCATTTCGTGCGCGAACAGAATCCCCATCATGCTCAGCGCGAAGGGCCAGCCCGAAAGAATGTTGAGAAGCAAATACGAAAACGGAAACGATCCGTCCGATGGCACGGCGCTCGGAGGTATCTCAACTCCCGTAAGCAACATGCTGATGATCGTGAGTATAAAAAGGATGAGGTTGATATATACGCGCGTATTCATCCGAGGCGCGGCGAGGCTTTGCACAAGAAAAATAACCTGCCTGCCATCTTCGCCTTTTCTGAACAGCGGAGTGAGGTTGAAGCCGCGCACCGCATCGGCGAGTTGATCGTACGCGGCGACGGAATCCTCACCGAGCAGTTGCCCGCGATAACGGACGATCCATTCACGCGGGTCGCCTGCGGTGACATCGTCAACGCGGAAGATTTTTGAAACGTGGGAGGTGAGAAGATCGGTTTCGGGGAGGGACATGAAAGACCTTTGGACGATGGACGATGGACGATAGACGATGGACGATGGACGATGGACGATGGACTATGGACGATAGACGATGAATGCTCAACGAGGTACGATGGTCAATGGTCTATCGTCCACCGTCAAAATTAGGCGAGAGTGGATGGGAGTCGAACCCACCGCGGCCCGCAACGCGACCCGCCACAGGTGTTGAAGACCAGGAAGCCCACCGGGACCTAACCACTCCCGCGCACAAGGATAATCGAAGCAGGGAGGGAAGGCAAGCAGGATTATCAGAATGAGTTAAGGTCAGTTTCAGGCGACAAGTCTTAACGCGAATTGCGCGAATGAGACGAATGGCGCGAAACACCCAGAGAAAAATTCGCGTTATTCGCTGAATTCGCGGCATTCGCGTTCAAAAAATGTAACGCCACGAAAGTGATCTAGGTCTCGAAGCCGTTATCGCTTATCCCGAGACCACTACCAAAACGTGTTCATCAAGGTCTTATTTGATTCACACTCTGTTGAAAGAATTCAGAGATATAAGGGAAGAGCAACACACCCACCGTAACAAGACATAGCATTGCAACAATCGTTATCCCACCTGCCCAGACTGCGAAGGATGCGAGCGCGCGTCCGTTTTTGCCGTCGGCGCCAGTTTCGCGCAGGGCGACGAATCCGAAGATCAGCGCGGAGAGGGATAAGACAAAACCTGGCGGGTAGCAGATCAACGCGGTGAATGGGACTGGCAACAAGCCCGCACACAGGGCGAGGATAGCGAAGATGGATAACACAAATCCGATCAGGGCTTTGCGGTTGATGGAGGAGATGGGAATGAATTCGGGAGTCATGTTTATTTACAAAAAGACCTCACAGGTCTGCGAGACCTGTGAGGTCTTAATTCAGTCGGGGCGACAGGATTTGAACCTGCGACCCCTTGCACCCCATGCAAGTGCGCTACCGGGCTGCGCTACGCCCCGAATGATTGGGAATTATCCCCGGTGACAAGGCGGGATTATAGCCCCGTTTTATCATTCTGGCAACAAAGGACTCCTCCGTCATTGCGAGCCACGAAGTGGCGAAGCAATCTCCGTCATCGTGTAGGAGATTGCTTCGTCGTCGCTTTGCTCCTCCTCGCAATGACGGTAACTGCAATGACATCCCTCATTGAATGGTGTACAATATGAAAACTCATTTGGAGTTTCCCATGGCAAACATGATTGAAGTACAAATAGACAGTGTGCGCGTGCATTTGATGACGCCCAACCGACTGGTTGTGCTGAAACAAATTAACGAAGATCGCTATTTACCCATCTGGGTCGGCGTCTACGAAGCGGAGGCGATCACGGTTGCGTTACAAGAAGTGGAAGTGAGTCGTCCGCTCACGCATGACTTGCTCAAAAATGTGTTCAACGCGTTCAACGCGCGCATCACGCGCATCGAGATCGTCAAGCTCGAGAGCGACACCTATTTCGGCGCGATCATCGCAGACGTGAACGGAAAAGAAGTGCGGATTGATTCGCGTTCATCCGACGCGATCGCGTTATCGGTGCGGGCGCACGTGCCGATCCTCGTCCACGCGAGTGTGATGGACGCGGCGAGCATCGTCCCTGAACAGGATCTGCCCGAAGGTGAGATCACGCCGCAGAAAAGCGAACCAGCTCCCCTGTCGAAAGAAGGAGCCGAGCGTTTATCCGTCTTTGAAAATTTTCTGGATAAACTCGAATTCGATAAGCCCGATGAAAACAAACCCGAGGATGACTCGTCAGATAAACCGAAAAAGCCAAAGAAAAAATGACCGATTACATTCAATCTGAAGATACCGTCCCCGCCGCATCAACGGTCGTGCCGCATAGCCGCGAAGCCGAAGAAGCCGTCGTTGGGGCGGTGTTCATTAACCCCGAAGTGTATTACGACGTCGCGCAGTTTTTGAATGCGGACGATTTTTACATTCACCGTCACAAATGGATTTGGGAGGCATTTACCAGCCTGCATGAACAACGCATCCCTGTTGACCTGTTGACTGTTTCGAACGAACTCGACAAGCGCAATCAATTAGGCGAAATCGGCGGACCCGCGTATCTCACCGCGTTGGTGAATCAAGTGCCGTCGTCGCTCAACGCGGAATCGTATGGGCATATCGTGGAGGGACATTCGATCCGCCGCAAGATGATTGACGCGGCGAACAAGATCGCTTCGATCGCGTACAACGAAAAAACGAGCGTTGATGATGTAATGGATGAGGCGGAGAAGGCGGTCTTCAACGTCAGCGAGCGGCGGCTCAAGCATGACCTTCAACCGATCTCCGATGTGTTGAGCGATTACTACGACCGAATTGACGATCTCGCCAAGCGCGCAGATGACATCGTCGGTGTGCCGACAGGTTTCATTGACCTCGATAAAATGCTGACGGGCTTACAGCCATCGGACTTATTAATTATTGCTGGTCGTCCTGGTCAGGGAAAGTGTTTAGCCGCCGATTCGGAAATCGTTTTGGAAGATGGAAGCGTTTCTACAATCGAGTCTATATACCAAAAAAAGTCGGCGCGACTACTTACATTAGAAGGCGACTACAAGCTTTCGTTTACCGCTCCAAGCGCGTTTATTGATGATGGTATCAAGCCGACTTATCGAGTCTCTACTGCGTTGGGACGCTCTGTTGAATCTACACTAACACATCCCTTTCTGACTCTGCAGGGCTGGCGTTCGCTATCTGAGTTATCGGTCGGCGATCGAATTGCTGTGCCACGCGAGATTCCCGTTTTCGGAAAAGAAACAATGCGGGAGTGCGAGATCAAGTTGCTTGCCTATTTGATGGGCGATGGTTGTTTGGTCCACACTTCTCCAGAGTTCATAGTTGGCAAACGCGCCTTGAAAGATGACTTTGAGGAAGCCGTGCGAGCGTTTGGCGGTATTCGCTCCACATACGTGGAACCAGGTAATCGAACCCCTCATATCGCTGTGACGAATATTGAAGGGAAGCGCGGTCGTGGTGTTACAAATCCGCTCACTGAATGGCTACGCTCAATTGAAATGTACGGCCTTGATAGTCACCATAAGTTTATCCCTGCTTGCGTTCTTACGCTTCCCAAGCCTCAATTAGCGCTGTTCCTCAACCGCCTTTTTGCCACGGATGGGTGGATATCTTCCACCTCTTCCGAGATCGGCTATGCCAGTGTGAGCGAGAAGTTGATTCGCCAGCTCCAGCACTTACTTCTCCGCTTCCGAATCATCGCAGGAATCCGTCATCGGACAATCAACAGCCCAACTCCCGGTAAAACCGCCTGGTCGCTTGATATTACCGATGGTCCCTCATTACTTGAATTCGTTGAACAAATTGGCGTCTTTGGGCAGGAGGAAAAACTCGACCAGTTCCATCGGCAGTTTTTAATGTCGAAATTCAATACAAACAACGATACGATTCCCATGGAGATTTGGGATGCGGTGCGGGAACTCAAGGGAGATGAAACTTGGGTTAGTCTTGCTCACCGCGCAGGGATTCAGAGTACCGCTCGAAAAGTCAATATCCATGTGGGCAAGCGAGCGCCTTCGCGAACCCGCATGTTGCAATTAGCAGGGGCTTTGGGCAGTTCGTCGCTAACCAACCTGGCGACCAGCGACGTTTACTGGGACAAAATCATAGACATCGAGCCAATGGGGAACAATCAGGTTTACGATCTGACCATCCCCGACACGCACAACTTTGTAGCAAACGATGTCTGCGTTCACAATACGGGTTTCCTTCTTTCGATTGCAAAGAACGCGGGACTCACTCACAAAAAACATGTGGCGATTTTTTCATTGGAAATGTCTAATGAACAAGTTGTGCAGAGATTGATCGCGCAAGAAACAGGCATTGACTCGCAACGCCTGCGAACGGGAAAGTTGCAGGAGAATGAGTGGCCCCTGTTCACACATTCGATTGAAGTGTTTGGCGATACGCATATTTATCTCGACGACACGCCCGCGATTACGCCGTTGCAGTTAAGAACAAAATGTCGAAGGCTTCACTTGGAGTTTGGTCTCGACCTCATCATCGTGGATTATCTCCAATTGATGAGCGGCGATACGCGCAACGACAACCGCGTGCAGGAAGTTTCATACATCTCGCGCAATCTCAAAGTGCTGGCGCGTGAGTTGAATGTACCCGTCCTTGCCGCGGCGCAGTTGAGTCGCGCGGTGGAGCAACGCTCGGATAAACGTCCCGTGCTTTCGGATTTGAGAGAATCGGGATCATTGGAGCAGGACGCCGACATCGTGATGTTCATCTATCGCCCCGACCAGTATGAAAAAGATACAGTCAAGCAGAATGTGGCTGAGATCATTATCGCAAAGCATCGTAACGGTCCCGTTGGGAGCGTGGAGTTGGTCTTCCGCGGCGCGTTGGCGAAGTTTGAGAATGCGGCGACGAGGGTGTTCAAACCAAACGAATGATGTCGTTGCGAGGAGGCGTTAGCCGACGAAGCAATCTCCTCGCTTATCAGGGGATTGCTTCGGGCGAAGAACAAGAGCGCCCTCGCAACGACATAAAATTATATGAAAACATTCAAAGGCTTTAGCGATTCTGAAACCTTCACTCAAATCCCTGATTCGTTTTTTCATAAATTATTGAAGGAGATTGACGACGCGGCAGAGTTGAAGGTGACATTGTATTTCCTCTGGCGCGCGGAGAGCATGGACGGTCCGTTTCGGGCGTTGAGCAGGATGGACTTCGATGTGAAGGAGTTGGGGCTGAGCGCGGAGGCGATCACGCTGGGGCTAGAGAAAGCCGTCAGACGCGGGAGCCTGCTGACGGTCAAGAAAGAAGCGGTGGTTTACTTCCTGTTGAATTCGCCGCGAGGGAGGGCGGGAGTCCAAGCAATGGAAAGCGGAAAGTGGAGTCCGACCGCATCCGCGCCGCCGATGGAACGTCCGAATGTGTTTCGGTTGTATGAGGAAAATATCGGTCCGCTGACGCCGATGATCGCGGACACGTTGAAAGATGCGGAAGAGTTGTATCATGCCGAGTGGATCGCCGAGGCGATCGAGCTCGCGGTGAAAAATAATAAACGCAATTGGAAATATTGCGAAGCGATTTTGAAACGATGGAAAGATGAAGGCAGGCATGGAAAAACGAATCCACGGGACGCTCGACAAGGTTCTGAACGGTACACAAAAAGCGAGTTCGCCGAATATCTCGACGGATAACGTCGTGCCTTTACTGGGGAAACCCGATTGCCCATATTGCGGAGGCGTGGGATTCTTGCGCGTGGACGTGCCAGTGGGTCACGAAAAATTCGGTCGGCTCGAACCGTGCGTGTGCCGCGCGAATGAGATCGCGAACAATGCGCGTCAGCGTTTGTATGAGATGAGCAACCTTGAACGGTTGAGTCATCTCACGTTTGCGAATTTAAATCCATCGGGCAACCCCAAAGCGGAATTTGTTTCTCCTCAAGAAGTGGCAAGCCTGCGCGACGCGCTGGATGCTTCGGAACATTTTGCAAAAAGTTTAAGTGGATGGTTATTGCTGGAAGGTTCGTACGGATGCGGCAAGACGCATCTCGCCGCGGCGATTGCGAATGAATGTGTGCAGCGCGGCGTGCCCACGTTGTTTATCACCGTCCCCGATCTGTTGGATTCATTGCGCTTTGCCTATGCCGACCCTGAGACTACTTTTGAAGAACGATTCGAAACCATCCGCACGGCAGACTTGCTGGTGATGGACGACTTCGGCACGCAGAACGCCACGCCATGGGCGCAGGAAAAATTATTCCAGATCATCAACGCCCGCTACATCAACAAACTTCCAACGGTTATTACCACCAATTTAATTCTGGATGAAATCGAGAGCCGCATCCGTTCGCGCTTGCAAGATGCGGAGTTCGTGAAGTACATCCGCATCACCGCGCCCGATTACCGCCGCCCCACTGAGACGAGCAATCCTGGCATTTCGATGTTGTCGCTGTCACACATCAAGGATTTGTCGTTCGGCAATTTTGAAACGCGCGACGACGAGGTCGGCAAGGAAATCGTCACGACCATCACGAAGGAACGACAGGATCGCTACGGCAGATCCGTCAAAGACAGGGAGATCGTGCGCGAGAAAGTCACCGCGCAACATATCAAGCGGTTGCACGAGGCGCTGGATGCGGCTGTCCATTTTGCGGAAGGTCCCAACGGCTGGCTGGTGATTCTCGGCGGATCGCACTCAGGCAAGACGCATCTCGCCGCGGCAATCGGGAATTATCGTTTGCTACTCGGCGGACAAGCGATTCTTGCCGAAGTTTCGACTCTGCTCGACTACCTCAAAGCCACCTTCCGCCCCAACTCAGACGTGACGTTTGATCGCCGCGCGTACGAAATCCGCACCACGCCCCTGCTCATGCTCGACGATTTGAAGGAAAGCGGAATCAGTTCCGTGTGGGCGGAGGATAAATTGCACCAACTTCTGAATCACCGTTATTATGCGGATCTGCCGACAGTGATTACTTCGACTCTTGACCCCGAGTCGTTTGCGAAGAGTTATCCGAGTTTGTGGAATAAATTGCTGGATACGAGCAAGTGTCAGATTTGTGTGATTGATATGCCTCCGTATCGGAGGATGGCGAAGGGGAAGAAGGCGGGTGCGAAGAAAAAGCAATAACAACCAAACGCTGGTGGTTGAGTAGCCTGAGGCGATAGCCGAGGGCGTATCGAAACCACCGATAAGCAAAGCAATTCTCGTTACAAAAGTTTACTTGCGAGTGGTGGTCTCGATACGCTCGCAAAGAACGCTCGCTACTCGACCACCGATTCACCTCCAAAATCATCAACCCAGTTAAAAACTCTCCTCAACGAGGCTTATGAGAATATAAAACACAACGGGGACAAACTTCCAGATATCTGCAACGATCGATCGGCATGGGAAGGTTATAATTAACCCAAGTTGCTACCTTGGGAAGGAAATTGACAAAAGTCCATGAGATTCAGTACAGTTGGGGTATCCCAACCACCAACAGGAGAAACTCATGGACACCCAGATTATAGTAGTGTTTTGTTTATGTGCCGACATG
>CASGHD010000053.1 GCA_949319575.1 uncultured Anaerolineales bacterium
TACGCAATCCCCACCCCCGCCAAATCTTTATCGGGATACGGATCGCCATGTTGTTTTGGATTAATCACCGCGAACGCGGGTGGGAGGTTGTCGCCGTCGGGGTGGTGATGGTCGCTGATGATTAGGTCCAGCCCGATGGCGCGCGCGTGAAGCGTTTCGTCGGGCGAGCGGATTCCGCAATCCACAGTGATGACCAATTTCACGCCGTCCGCTTTCAATGAATCCAGCGCGTCTTTATTGAGTCCGTAGCCCTCATCGAATCGATTCGGAATGTAGCCGCGAACATTCGCGCCGAGTGTTCGCAACGCCTCCACGAGCAACGCGGTCGCGGTGACGCCATCTACATCGTAATCGCCATAGATCGCGATGGGTTCGTTGTGATCCAGCGCGAATCGAATCCGATCCACGGCTGCCTGCATTCCGATCATTTGAAACGGATTCGTGTCAGCCAAAGTTTTCGCCGCAACGAACGCGCGCGCTTGCTCCTCCGTGCCGATGCCGCGATTGAACAACACCTGTCGCAGAATCGGCGGCACAACCGCCAGCGCTTCGGAGGCTTGTTGTGTGATGGTCTTTGCGATGACCCAGCGTTTGTTATGTGTCATTTTGTTTAATTCTCGATATGGCGGCAGTTCGATTTGCTTGGCAAATCGTGCCGCCAGCCACGACGCACGATTTGCTCGGCAAATCGAACTGCGTCGTGAACTAAAGTGCGTTATTTTCTGTTGATTCGAAAAAGCGTGTCGTTGATTTTTGTCACCCGATACAACTCGGAAAGTTTGGGAACATCAATAGCAAAATAAATCGGGCGCGTGTCAATGTTCTCATCAATGTATGCGATCATCGTCGTCGGAAGAATTTGGTTGCCCTCATTCAACACTTCATGAAAAGCAATGCCCATCTTTCCTTCCTCGATCTGCGCGGTGTAAATGTATGAATACAGTTTATCCCAATTCGTAAAAACAATTGCATTATCTTCGACGCGATTGACGATCCGCTTCGCCTCGCGGATGGCTTTATCAGGCGCGAACACGGGATAGACGTGATTATCGCGGATGAACGATGTGAATCCTTTTTGGATTGCGAGACTCAAATCCTGCCGTGAATTCCAGATGGGCAAAGCAATTAAGATGATTGTGATGAGAACCCGCGTCATTCGCAGGGACGGCTGATTCAGTTTCGTCAACCTCCCCCACGCTGACAACACCGCGCCCGCCCCCGCGCCGAACCACACGGACGTGATGACCGCGGCTGGCACATAAAACTCGCGATAGATGGAAAATGAAACCGTGATGGCGAGTCCCCAGATAAGAAGAAATGCAATCAGCGGATACAATCCCTCGCGCCACCTGCCGCCGAAAAATAACCAGACGATCCCGATGAGTGTGAGCGCCAACTGCCACCATGGAAAATACGATACATACTCAATGAGTCTGTCCCTCATTTCATTTTGCGTGGCGGTGAAATAATACGACGATGCACGGTTGGCGGGAAAGATGAACTTGAAACGATCCCACGCGGAATCATATTCATCTTCGGTGAGTCCCACCGCGCTCAAGTTGGGACGAAACACCGCATTATGCACGCTCGAAGGCGGGTCGTTGTAATCGAGGAAGAAAAAGAATCCGAGGAAGAGCGCCACGCCGAGCAATGCTCCCGCCGCCGCGCTGAACCACTCGACGCGTTTGCGCGCGCTGAACGCCATCACCGCCAGCACGGATGCGCCAGTCATCACTACGGTGCTGTGAATGCCGAGACTTAATCCGCCTGCGAGACCCGCTAGGAAAAGATAGTCCGGCTTGCCTGTGTTTCTCCACAAGAGAAATAATAACCACACCGTTGCCAACATCCCCGCGGCGGGAGCATACGATTCAGCGACGAGCGCGCGCCACCAGAATCCATCGGTGAGGGCGAGGACAAGCGATGCGGAAATCGCGGCGGCGCGTGAACCCGTTAACAAGCGGACGATGAGGAACGTCTCTGCCACAGCCAGCGCGCCGAAAAAAGCGGACATCAAATTGACGCGCCACGCGATGCTGTTGATCGGAATCAACGTAAACAATTTACCAAAAATAATTTGAGTCGCGTAGCCCGTGTGGTGAGTCATGCCGAGGGTGTAGGAGAGAGTCTGGAATTCGGCAGAGTCACCCCATAGCAGAGACGGCGCGAGCGTGCGGACGTACAACGCGAAGGCGGCGAGTCCGATGAGGAGGGCGAACCAGATATCAATGGGAGAAAGAGGCGAGAGTCGTCCGTTGCGATCATCCATAAGGGTCAGTCTGAGTATACGCCGGGAGTGGAAGGGCGGGCAAGTGTATAATTCAGTCAACTCGGAGGCGCCATGTATATTTTACGACCCGATGAAAAATCGACTCCCGTGATGTTGTATTCGAACATGTCTTTCATTCGCGGAGAGGCGGTGACGAAGCAAAGCGCGCGCGTTAATATCTGGCTGAGGACGGATGGCGCGCCGAAGCACATCCATGTGTTGAAGCCGCAGACCCTGGTATTCGGCGGAAGCCCAGCCAGGACGATGTCGTTCGAGGAGATTTATTTCCCCGTGTCGGAATTGGCGGCGTTCCATCCACTTCCGCCATCCGATGATCCGCTGGATTATGAGGAATCGGAAATCAACCGTCAGATGCAGGATATTGTGGTGATGGCGGGCACGTTTTTGATGAAGGGGAAGATCCGCATTTCGACGCAAACCGAAATGGCGCAAAGCCTGGAGGTGGCGCGCGTGTCGTGGATGTCGTTGTATGAGGCGGAAATTTCCAACCCGTTCCTGCCGCAGATGCCTCCCTTGTTTGTGCCGTTGGTGTTGGTGAACCCTTCACACGTGGCGTTCGCCTCGCAGTGATCGGTGTACGGCAAGGTTTTGCAAATTAACAATTAAACCGAACAATAAATATTGAAGTCCTTTGAAACTGTTTCTTAACTTCTTCTTTTCGACACGGATGCCACGGATTCCACTGATTTTCACGGAAAAGAGCTTTAAAGAGTTGTCTTTTTCCGTATGCTCCGTGAGATTCGCGTACAAAAGAACCAGGCTTCAGACTTAAGAAACGCTCTCTTAGCCGCAGAGTCGCAGAGACTCTGAGAAAACCAATTAAGGGTCTTTAGGAGTTGCCGTGATGAACCGCCAGTTCCGGCGGCAGTTGCACTGCCGCCCGCCAGCAGCGCAACTGCTGTCGTAACAATCACGGCAATTCCCAGTGAGCCCCAATTAAAAAACTCTGCGACTCTGTGTCTCTGTGGCAGGCAATTTATTGCCCGATTATTTTGGAAAAGTACAATACCTTGCCCTACGCAATAACGGGCGCGTAAGAGAACGCGCACTACATAGATTATGAAAGCAACGCGAACGTTGCCGTACTTAATACTTAAATGCCCACATGAACCCTATTGACACAATCCTACGCCATCATCCCGCCCTCGTCATCGACGGCGCGCTTGCCACCGAGTTGGAACGGCGCGGGCACGATCTCAAAAACGATCTATGGTCGGCAAAGATCTTGCTCGAACAACCCGAAGCGATTCAACAAATTCACTACGATTATTTCAACGCGGGCGCAGATTGCGCCATCACCGCCAGTTATCAGGCAACGGTGGAGGGATTCAAGCGGCGCGGCTTGAACGAAAAAGAAGCGATCGAGTTGATTCAAAAATCGGTGCGGATCGCAACAGCCGCGCGGGACGAATTCTGGGCAGACGCTTCGAATCACGCGGACCGGTCGAAGCCTTTTGTTGCCGCGTCGGTGGGGCCGTATGGCGCGTTTCTTGCCAATGGCGAGGAATACGTTGGCAACTACGGTTTGAGCGAAACCGAGTTGATGGACTTTCATCGCGGGCGTATGAAAGCGTTGGTTGAAGCGGGCGCCGAAATGCTGGCTTGCGAAACCATCCCAGCGCTGATCGAAGCGCAGGCGATCGTAAAACTTCTCGATGAATTCCCGAACGTTGCCGCATGGCTCAGTTTTTCAGCGCGGGATGAGAAGCACATCTCTGAAGGTCAATCCTTTGCCGATTGTGTGAGACTGCTCGAAGAACATCCGCAAGTTGCGGCATTGGGAATCAACTGCGCGTCGCCGAAGTACCTCCCGTCGCTGATCCGCGAAGCTAAACAACATACAAACAAACCAATTCTGGTCTACCCAAATCTTGGCGAAGGGTACGATGCGACAAAGAACGATTGGGATGGGCAAGCGGCGGTCGAATCGTTTGGCGAAGAGGCGCGGGTCTGGCGCGCGGCAGGCGCGCGCCTGATCGGCGGTTGTTGCCGCACCACGCCGGAGGATATCCGCGTGATTGCGGGGTGGGCGAGGGGGGTAAGTGATACATTGGGAAATTAGTAATTGGGAATTTGATGGTTGGAGGTTGGAGAATATAGTGGAAATAGAGGAGTAGAGGAGTAGAGACTGGAGATTGGCGGTGGTCGAGTAGCAGCGAATGATCTTATTCAAATTAACATAAATTGGTTTACCCTAGTAACGACTTCAGTCGTTTGTGTGGCGACTGAAGTCGCCACTACAACATTGGGCAATCATGGTTACTCGGAATCGAGGGGCGTATCGAGACCATAGGATCAGAGATTGAGCGGAGGTTGCGATGATGAAAGCAGTGCGGATGGTGGAAATTGGCAAGCCGTTGGAGTTGCAAGAGATTCCGATTCCAGGATTCGGCGAAAAAGATATCCTCGCGCGAGTCCGCGCGGCGGGGATTTGTCACTCCGACGCGCACTATCGCGCTGGGCGTTCTGCGATGGGATTTATGCCGATCACATTGGGGCATGAAGTGGCGGGCATTGTTGAAAAGATCGGCTCGCGGGTAACGAATGTCAAGATCGGCGACCGCGTCTGTTTGCATTACAACATCACCTGCGGCGATTGTTATTATTGCAGTACGGGCAACGAGCAATTTTGCGACAAGGGGAAGATGCTCGGTCATCACGTGGACGGCGGCTACGCGGAGTTCATCGCCGTCCCCGCGCGGAATGCGATTCGCTTGCCCGATGAGATTCCGTTCGAGGCAGGCGCGACCTTGATGTGCGCCTCAGCCACCGCCCTGCACGCGTTAACCAAAAGCAGGATAAAGGCTGGGGAAACTGTGGCAGTTTTCGGCGTGGGAGGACTCGGTCTGTCCGCCATCCAATTGGCAAAGGCGATGGGCGCGGTCGAAGTCTACGCGGTAGACATCCAGCAGGATAAACTCGAACTCGCATCCGAATATGACGCCATCCCGATTGACGCGAGCCGCGCCGACGCGGTGGGGGAAATCCGCAAGTTGACGAAGGGCAGGGGCGTGAATGTTTCTGTGGAAATGATCGGTTTGCGGAAAACGATGGAGCAGGCGATTGATAGCCTCGGCAATTTGGGGCGGGCTGTGATGGTGGGGTTGAATCAACAACCGATCTCGATCAACACGTATGCGCAGGTGCTCGGCAAGGAAGCGGAGATCATCGGCTCCAACGATCATCTGTTGAGCGAACTGCCTCTGCTCGTGGAGTGGGCGCGGCGCGGAATTTTGGATACCTCGCGCGTTGTGTCGCAAGTCATTTCGTTGGATGCGGGAAAGATCAATCAGCGACTCGACGACTTGGAAAAGTTCACCAGCGACGTGCGCGTGGTGATCACCCCGTGAGTCTCCGAACGCTTTCCAATTCACGCGCTGCCCCCATCGTTTCAAAGAGTTGACGCGCCCGCGCCAGATGTTTGGCTTGCGCGGCTGGGTCTTTTTCCAACCCTTGCGCCAACTTCACCCGCAAGATTCCCTCTTCATATTTTAAATGGAACTTCCCTGCCGCCTCCAGCGCTTTAGACCATGAGTTCATCGCGGCAGTCGGTTTGGCGGTCAATGATTCGCGCCAGCCTTTGAAATATCCAAAATATGCCTGACCGATCGGGAAAACATTTTTGTAGGAATGCAACAGCGCGAGCGCCTCTTCGGCAGAGGTCCTCAGGTCAGCCGCGTCAAACATCCCGTCGCGCGAACGAAGCGTTTCATCCCACAGGGTGAAATAGACTTCTGCCGCGGCAGAAAACCCAATGAGCATGGCGTAATTGGTCGGCGAACTTCCCCTTGCCAGACGGAGCGCTTCAGCCGCGTGCAATTTCGCCTTGCGCGTGTCGCCGGTCTTCAACAGCGCCAGAGCCAGTTGGGCGTTCGTATTGATGGAGGAAGCGCGATTCGGAATCTTTTCGAGGATCTGCAACGCCTCCTCCAGCATTAGGATGGCGTCCGCTTCCCTTCCCAGCCTCACGCTGTTTGCCGCGCCCCCAGCCAGCCCCCACCCGATGTGAAGCGGGCTGTTGCGTTTCCGCGCATCGTCGAGCAACACCTTTTGCAGGCTCAATCCAACGTCGATTTCGCCAGCCAGGTACGCGCTTTCCGCCAGTAGTACCGTGCTATCGCCCCACTGACGCGAATCGCCAAGTTCCTCGCAGAGCATTTTCGATTCTGTCACATGCTTGCGAATCTCATCCCACTGCCCCACACTCACGCGGTACACGCTGGTCACCACGCCAACCGTAATGAGGTTCGACGGCTGGTTGACCTCTTTTGCCACCGCGAGCGCGCGCTCCACATATCGCTCCGCCAGTGGATGCAAGCGGGCAAACCCGGAAAGCACCGCCATGCCCGAATAGGCGTTTGCCAGTTCGGGCGATGTGCCGGCTTTCTCCGCCGAGTTGAGGAACTGCAAGATCGAATACATGATCGGCAACGTCTCGTTCGCATAAAAATACATTCTGCCGATCAATTCATACAACCTTGCCAATTCCAAAGAGGCATCGCGTTCGCGTTCGCGCGCCGAGCCGATCCGCGAGGGAACATACCAGTGATATGCCTGGCGGATGACCGGCACGATCAACCCCAGGGCAAACTGCCCCGGCGACTTGGGCAGCGGTTTGCCCAGTGTGCGGAACGCCTCGCGGATGTTCTTCTCGCAATCCGGCAACAGGCCCAAGCCATAATACGCCAACCCGATCTGGCCATGCCAGCGCGCCCGCTTTACTTTGCGGTCGCGGGCTTCGTTCGCGCCGGCGGGCTTGGGAAGGCGCGAGTCCCATTGAAGCGCATCCTTGAAAAATTGGATCGCCTCTCGGTTGGCGTTGTTTTCGACCGCCTGCGCGCCGGCTTTACTCAAATACTCCACCGCTTTCTCGATGATCTGATTATTGCGGAAGGTTTCCGGCGTCTCGGCGGCTTGCGACCAGTGATAGGCAAGCAGGGGGTAATACGACTCAAGGTTGCCCTCGTTGCTCGTCTCGATCCACTCCGCCACCGATTGGTGTAATTGCCGGCGTTGTGAGAAGAGCATCAGGTTATATGCCACTTCCTGCGTGACGGCATGTTTGAAGATATACGCCAGGTCGGGGGTTTCCGATTCCACCAGCGTGAGACTCAAGCGCGTCAATGATTCCATGTATTCGCGCAACGCGGGCTTGTCTGAATCGATCGGGTACACGGCTTGAAGGGCGCGGAAGGCGAAGATGCGCCCGATCACACTCGCCACCTTGAGGGCGAGTTGTTGCGAGGGGTCGAGGCTGTCGATACGGTTGGTAATGGCGGCTTGGAGCGTATCGGGCAGGGTCAATTCGGCGAAGCCGGTGAACGATTCGTTGATCGTTGCCTCATGCTCACGGATGATCAATAAGCCGGTCTCGCGCAAGGCGTACGCCAGTTCTTCGGCAAAGAAGGGGTGCCCTTCCGATTTTTCGCGGATCAAACTCCCAATGGCAGGCGGGATGGAGCGCACGCCCAGGCGCTGGCAGACCAGCGCCTCCACGTCGTCGAGCGGCATGGCTTCGAGTCGGATCAACCGCGCGCCCGGCGCCGCCACGATCTGCTTGAAAATTTCAGGCAGAGGTTCCGATAGCGGGCGGGTGTTCAACGTCAGCAACATGGGTCGCACTTTTTGTTGCGCGTCGATAAGCAACGCCCACGATGCCGAATCGAACCAGTGCAGGTCCTCCATCACGATCAGGAGCGGGGCATCACTTGCCTCCTGATTCAGCAGACGTGTTAGCAACTCGCGCGTGTTGCTCGCGCGGATTTCGCCCGCCATCGCGGAGGTGAGCTCATTTTCAGGGATTGGGACAGGCAACAATACGTCGAGAAGCGGGGCGTAACGCGCAAGATCGGGGTCGATGCGGGTAAGCGTCTCGATTACTTTTGTTTGAATCAACGACCGGTCATCATCACTGAATTCCTGTTGCATGGTGATCTCGTCCACGCCGAGGATGCGGTGAAAGATGGGACGCCACGCGTGATAGGGGCTGTTCTTCTCGATGGCATCGCCCTCGCCGCGAAATATGCGCGCGCGCAAGGTTTCAGCCTGGCGAATTAGGTCTTCGAACAAGCGCGATTTTCCGATCCCCGCCTCGCCTTGAAAGACGATCGTCTGGTGCGGCGTTCCGCGCGATAATTCCTGCAGGGCGTTGCCGAGCAGTATTTTTTCATCCTGCCGCCCGATCAGTTCGGTCTTCGAGCGGATGATACTGCGCTTTACATCCAACGGGTGGAAAACTTCCACCGGCTCCGCGCGACCTTTGATCTGCTGGGGCTTGATCGCCTGGAATTCAATCGCGTCTTTTGCGCTATCGTAGGTGGCGCGGTCGCACAGGATGGGGATCTTGTGCTCGCCGACGATCTCATCTTGAAGCCCCGCCACTCCCATCAGCCGCGCGGACATATTCACCGCATTGCCGATGGTTGTATATTCGCGGCGTTCCTCATTGCCCACCGAGCCGCAAAAGATGCGCCCTGTAGCGACGCCAATGGAACTGCGCACGCCCAGCGCGTTGAGTTCCTTGCGAATCATGAGGGCGGCTTGCACTCCGCGCGCGGGATCGTCTTCGTGTGAGAATGGCGGCAACCCCAATGCGGCAACCAGTGTGATGCCTTTATCGTCCACGTTGATCTTGTTGATGCTTCCCTCGTAACGATACACCGAACGCTGGAGCAGGCGGGCTATCTCCTGGGCGAATTCCAATTTGACGCTTTGATCGAGACCGGGCAGGTTGATGAAGAGCACGGTCACGCGCCGCAGTTCGGCGATCCATGCGGTTTGACCGGCGGCGAGGCGGTTGATGATCGCGCCGGGGATGTAGGGGCGCAGGGAATTTTCCACGCCGCCGGGGATGGTTGGCGATTCGGGCGTCTTGAAAATGGATGAAGGCTTGTTCAATCCGTTCAACCGCCCAGCCTGGGCAATGGTTTCTTTTAATTCAAATTCGATGGGTTCGCCAATGCTGTCGTTACGAATCAACTTCCATGCGGAGGGGGTGATGAGGATCTCACCGGCTTGGGCGAGGTTGTTGGCGATGCCCACTTCCACGAGCGGGTTGCCGGTGAGAAGGAATTCCCAGCGGTTGAACACGCCGCCCACGTGAGAGGAGGTGATGTTCCCCATGCTGACGGCGAGCTTGAGGTAGAGGTTTTGGTCTTCGGCTTTGTAATTGGTGAGCTTCTCGCGGACTTTGAGGGCGCATTCCGCGGCGCGCATCGTCCACTGCCATTGGTCGGCGCGGGTGGGTAGACCAGCCTGCCCGTCGTCTGAGGCGATGTTCCAGACGGCGATAACCGCGTCGCCGGCAAATTTGACCACATCCCCGCCATATTCGTGGATGATGTCGATCAGTTGACCGAAATATTCGTTGAGGATGCGCGCCAAACTCTCGACGCCGGTCGGTCCTTTTTCTGCCAGCCGTTCGGTCAGCAGGGTGAAGCCCGAAATATCGGCGAAGAGCACCGCGGCTTGAAAATCGTCGGAGGCCGGCGTTTCGATGGGCGAGGGGTTGGCAATGACACGATGTTGGATAAGACGTGGCACGTAACTGGCAAGCACATCTGCCAGCGCGGGGTTCGGCATGGAGTCTCCTGAGGACACGCTCAAGATGATACCCCTTCAATCTGGGTTTGCACAGGGATATACACTACAACCAGCTAACATTTTCTCTCTTTGGCGTACAATACGAGAAAACCAAGGAGAGCGCAATGCAACCCACCGAGGAAATCCGAAAACAGATACTCGCCTTCCAGCAGACTGAGATCACCGAGTATCACATTTACAGCAGGCTTGCGAAACGAATCAACTCACCCGAAAACGAAAAATTGCTTGAAAAAATCTCGCAGGATGAATTGCGTCACTACAACGAATGGAAGGGACATAGCGGGAAGGATGTTCAGCCGCAATGGTTGAAAGTCTGGTGGTATTACTTTGTCAGCCGTGTATTCGGGTACACCTTCGGCGTCAAACTCATGGAACGCGGCGAGGAGAAAGCCCAAAAGAATTACGCATCCATCGCGGCGATCATTCCAGACGCGGCGCGGATTCAACACGAGGAGGATGAACACGAGGAACAATTGATCGCGATGTTGAGCGAGGAACGACTCGAATACGCGGGGTCGGTCGTGCTGGGACTCAACGACGCGCTCGTGGAACTCACCGGCGCTCTCGCGGGACTGACGCTTGCTCTGCAAAACGTGAAGTTAATCGCCCTTTCAGGTTTGATCACAGGTATCGCCGCGGCGATGTCTATGGCGGCGAGCGAATATTTATCCACGCGTTCAGAAAAGACGAACAAGAATCCCGCCCGCGCCGCGCTTTACACAGGAGTCGCGTATATCTGCACGGTCTTCCTGCTCATTCTGCCGTATCTTTTATTCGAGAATTATTTTTTCGACCTGGCATGGGCATTGACCACCGCCGTGATCATCATCGCCGCGTTCAATTACTACATCTCGGTGGCGAAAGACGAATCATTCCGCGACCGATTTTTGGAGATGGCGGGGTTGAGTCTCGGCGTGGCGTTGTTCTCGTTCATTATCGGTTATTTCATTCGGATGTGGCTGGGGATTGAAGTGTAGATGATGCGGCAGTTGAACTGCCGCATGAATGGGAGTTTCTCCCTCACCCCCAGCCCCTCTCCCACTGGGAGAGGGGAGTCAAGTATGAAAATTCTCACAGTAGACATCGGCACAGGCACACAGGATATTTTTCTGTACGATTCGAATCTCGACATTGAGAACGGATTCAAACTCGTCCTGCCTTCGCCAACCATGATGGTGCATCGCCGCCTCAAGCAATCGCTTCCTTCACGGACCCCGATCCTGCTCAGCGGACATCAAATGGGCGGCGGACCTTCAGCGTGGGCAATCGAGGAGTACGCGCGCGCAGGGATTCCTGTGTACATGACCTCCTCTGCCGCAACGACGATCAATGATGAGTTGGAGAAGGTGGAGGCGATGGGGATAAGGATTGTTGGGGAGGAAGAAGTCAAAGGTCTAAGGTCAAAGGTCGAAAGTCTTGAGTTGAAGGATTTTGATTTTGAGTTGATCTCCAGAACGTTCAACGATTATGGCGTTTCTCTGGATGATTTATCTGCAATCGCGGTGGCAGTGTTCGATCATGGCAATGCGCCAGCGGGGGTTTCGGACAGGCAATTTCGGTTTGATTATTTGGATGAAAGAATCAAAGCCAAAAATTCTCTTTCTGCCTTCGCTTATCTTTCAAATGATGTTCCAAACATAATGACGCGCTTGCAATCTGTTGTGGATTCGGCGGGCGAGTTGCCTTGTCCGCTGGTGGTGATGGATACGGCTCCCGCGGCGGTGCTGGGCGCGGGGTTTGATCCTTTCGTTGCACAACGCAAGCAAAAGATTGTTTGCAATGTGGGAAATTTCCATACACTGGCGTTTCGGTTGGGCGAAAAGGGAATTGAGGGAGTCTTTGAACATCACACTGGCGAGATTGATTTGCCGAAACTCGAGTCGTTGATCCGCAAATTGGCGGATGGTTCATTGAAACATGAAGATGTATTCAACGATATGGGTCACGGCGCGTTGATGTACACCGATGAAGTATTTGAGTTTGGGAAGGATGATTTTGATATTGTTGTCACAGGTCCGCGCCGCTCGATGTTTCGAAATGCAGACGATGGACGACAGACCATGGACAATGGTCAATCGTCTATCGTCAATGGTCGGTTACGACCCTATTTCGCCGTCCCCTTCGGTGACATGATGATCGCAGGCTGTTTCGGTCTGCTGGCGGCGACAGCGGAGATTCTGCCGGGGTTGGGCGAGGCAATTCAAAGGTCGTTGAGAGGCGAGGGCGGGCGCGGCGTCGCGCCGTGGGATGCGGGATAAATTAAAGTATAATGATTCTTGCTTCGATGAAAGAAGGTTCCCATGGCTGAAAATATTTCATTTCGAGTATCCCTGCCCAAAAGGGCTTATCAGGCGCTCAAAAGAGTCGCCAAGAAAAAGCAAAAATCGGAATCCGATATTCTGCTCGACGCGTTGCGCGCGTATCTCGACCAATTGGCAAAAGTTGACCCTTATCTCGGCATGTTTGCCGATGACACAGAACTAATGGATGAAGTGTTGACCTACGCGATGCAAACGCGCGAATCAACGCCGCTTCGTATCCATGAGGGGAAATGAACAAGGCGTTGCTTGATACAGACATTCTCTCGGAAATCTTGAAAGCCAAAAACGCAAGCGTTGTATCTACAGCGGTTAAGTACAAAGAGAGTTTCGGACAATTCACAATCTCGGTGATTACCGTGATGGAAATTGTCAAAGGCTTGCACAAAGTCGGGCGCGCGGATGCTTTGAAAAAATTTCTAGGCGGCTTACGGGGAATTGAAATTGTCTCTTTCGACGAACCTTGCTCGATCATCGCAGGACGAATGTTTGCCGATCTCGAAAAGACGGGACAGCCCATCGGCAAGGCAGACCCGATGATCGCGGCGATTGCAATACAACACGATTTGACGCTGATTACAGGAAATACGGCGCATTATGAACGATTACAGAAACTTGGTTATTCGCTGAAACTCGATAATTGGCGATAGTAATTCACGTCGGGGATAACCCAGCATAGAGGAGTCGAATAATGAATCAACGTTTGCATCTGGTCACATTGGGCGTGAGGGATTTCGAGAAGTCGAAAAAATTCTATGAAGAAACTCTCGGTTGGAAGCCAGCCAGCGCGAGCAATGACGATGTCGCTTTCTTTCAGGCGGGAGGAGTTGTATTTGCAATTTATCCGCGTGAGAAGTTGGCAGAGGACGCGCTGACCTCCGCAATGGGAAGCGGCTTTGCAGGGTTCACGCTGGCACATAACGCAAAAAGCGAATCCGAAGTGGACGAGATCATCGCGGACTTAAAATCAAAAGGCGTGAAAATTGTGAAGGAACCGCAGAAAGTGTTTTGGGGCGGGTACAGTTCGTATTTTGCCGACCCCGATGGGTATTTGTGGGAGGTTGCTTACAATCCATTCTTTCCATTTGATGAGAATGGGAATTTGAAATTGGAATAGCATTGCTGGGGCATTGCCCCGTTGATCAGGAAGGGAACAAAGAGTCAGCAAAAATCCTCATCTTTCGGTTGAAAAAAAGATTCATTTGGTGTATTCTTGAGGCGTCATCGCGCGGGAGTCTCCCAAACTGTTCCGCCCCGCAGTCGAGTCAAACAAGGAGAAGATGCAATGACCAAGAGAATCGTTCAAGCCACGCTGGTTTTCATGCTCCTGATCGCGTCCTTCGCTTCGGCGGGCGGCGCGCGGGCGTGGGCGCAATGTCCCGCCTACGTCACCGTCCAATGGGGTGACACGCTCGGCGGCATCGCCCTGACGTGCGACACCACTGTAGACGCCATCCGCGCCGCCAACCCCGGGCTGGGATGGTGGCTCTACGCCGGGCAAACGCTCTACATCCCAACTGGATACTCTCAGCCGCCCGTTTCACAACCGACGTACGGCGGGACCTACACTGTGCAATCTGGCGACACCCTCGGCATTATCTCCCAAAAAACTGGGGCAAGCGTGTCCGCTTTGTTGGCGGTGAATCCGCAGATCACGAACCCGAGTCTCATTTACGCGGGTCAGGTTATCTACCTGCCTGTCGGCGTTGGCACGCCCCCACCGAATTATCCTCCACAGCCTCCGCCGTCCTACCCAACCCAGCCTCCAAGCGCTGACTTCTTCAAACTCGTGAAGATCACGTACAAAGGCGGGTTATACATTCGCAACACGCCCGGCGGGACGGAAATTCTTTCCTCCGCCATGCAGAACACATACTGGTATGTGAACACCGGCAAGATCCAACGATATGCAGACGGCTCGGTGTGGGTCGAGGTCAAACTCGGCGAGCAAATTAATGGATGCTGGACCGGTTGGATGCTGGTAAAAGACTTTTTCGGCAAATATTTCACATCGCCGAAAATTGAGTGACGGTTTGTAACTGCTCAGGCATGTCGTTGCGAGGAGGGCTCTTGCTCTTCCCGACGAAGCAATCTCCCGGCATGGGGAGACTGCTTCGGCAAAACTAAGAGCGCCTCGCAGCGACATGTTCCGAGGCTGAGTAGTTACGACGGTTTCGAGATTTATTTTCGCCTGTTCAGCTAATCTCAAGCAAGAGCGACATAAATGTCGCGTTACAGAATCCGACATTGTTTTTTGCATAAGGTGAATTTATAATTCAACCCGAGCGAAAGAGAGACCTCATGGCAAAGCTAATCACCGAAAAAGTCGGAAACGAGCCGTATCAATACTATCCGCTTGGGAAGTATGTTGTCCGCGCGCTTGGGGTGCGCAGCGGTCGTCCCACCTTCAAGTACACGCGGATCGAGATCACGGGAACGCTGGACCGTTTAGCGGCAGGCGAAAACATGGACCAAATCGTTGCGGGATATCGCAATAAAATTTCACGCGAGGCGGTCATTGAAGCCATTCAACTGATTGCCAGCCAGTTCGTCAAATCACTGCCTCAATTAGAAACTGCCTGATGATCGTCCTGGACGAACAATTGCTTGGTCGAAATATCGAAGAACAAATCGCTCGCTGGTATCAGGGAGCGATTTGTTTCATTACAGACTTGCGTCCCAACACGGTCATCAAAGACGATGCGATTCCAAAACTCCTCCAACAGGAAAATCAACCCACCTGCGTCAAGTTCGGGCAACATGGTTTGCTGTGTTATACTTTTTCTCAAGGAACGAGTTATGAACAAATCCCTTAAACCTCAACCTGTGGATTTCAACGATCTGACGCGCATGTTGAAAAAATATGAACGCAAGTTCGGCTATTCCACCATCGAATTCTTTCGCCGCTATTCGGATGGCAAGCTCGGCGACAACGACGAGTTCATGATGTGGGCTGGGATCTATCACTTGTATCTCACATCTCTGCCCGTTCGCAAGTTCATGCGCGAGGACGCGGCTCTAGCGGGATGAAAATTGGGGATTATTTTTCGGGCATAGAGCGCAGTCTGCGCCGTATGAAAGGCGCGGAAATTCAGGGTGAAGTCACTTGCCTGGCATCGGATGAGTACAACGGACTCGTTCGATGCCGGGTTTTGTTTTGGGAGGAAAGTTATCTCGATATTTACGAAGTTGTCAGTACCGAGCTGGGATATCCCGTGAAAGTTCATTACGCATATACGTTTATGCAAAACGGCAAGCGCGTTTTTCGTTACGACAATGCGCCTCATCACCCAGAGATCAGAACTCATCCTCATCACAAACACAGCGGTCCACGCGATGTGTTGTCCGCCGCGCATGAACCGACACTATCTCATATCTTGAATAAGATAGAAAAACTATTGCCTGAATAATTCATCTTACGCATTCATGCCGCAGAGTCACAGAGACACTGAGAAAACCCCCTTAGTTTTTCTCTGCGACTCAGCATCTCCGTGGCTAGGCTGCGTACCATCAACTAAACAATTCAAAGGAGACATTCTCATGCCCACTCCCCTGCCTCGCGCGAAAGTGAAGAAGAATCAAACATGGAATGCCGAAAGCGTATTCGCATCGCCGAGTCAATTCGATGCTGAGGTGAAAAGCGTCCTCGACGCATTGCCTTCGATTCAAAAATACAAAGGACATCTCGGCAATAGCGTGGATACATTCATCGAAGCAATGTCCGCGATGGACGCGCTCGAACAACGCGCGACGAAAGTCCGCGTGTATGCGACCATGTCCAGTTCGGTGGATGCAAACGATGAGCAGGGCGCGGCGATGAATGGGAAGGCGATGTCCGCGTTGGCTCAGGTGGGCGCGGCGGCGTCCTACGTGGAACCAGAACTCCTGTCGGTGGGTGAAGCGAAGTTGCGTCAGTGGATTCAATCCGACGCGCGGATGAAAGTCTACGAACACTTCATCAACGATCTCTTCCGCAAGCAAGCGCACGTCCGCAGCGCCGAAGTGGAGGAGTTGATGGGCATGTTGCGTGATCCGTTTGGCACAGTCCGCAACACGGCGGGATTGTTGGCGAACGCCGATTTCAAATTCAAGCCCGCGAAAAACAGCAAAGGCAAAAAAGTTGAACTGACCCAAAGCGCTTTCGACGCGATCCTCAATACGGCGGATCGCAAGGCGCGTCAATCGGCGTGGGAAAACTACAACGACAAATATCTCGAATCGAAAAACACATTGGCAAGCAATCTCACCGCTTCGATCAAAGCCAACGTATTCAACATGAAGGCTCGTAAATTCAACTCGGCGCTCGAAGCCACGCTCTTCAATGGCAATGTCCCTGTTGAGATGTTCCATAATTTGTTGAACATTTTCAAAAAGAATCTTCCGCTCTGGCACAAGTATTGGAAGATTCGCCGCAAGGCGTTGGGCGTAAAAACTTTAAATCCTTATGATGTGTGGGCGCCGCTCACCACGAAGACTCACAAAGTTCCGTTCGATAAAGCAGTGGATTGGATTTGCGACGGTCTCGCGCCGATGGGAGAGGAATACGTGCGCGTCATGCGCAAAGGATGTTTGGAAGACCGTTGGGTAGATTGGTCGCCCAACGCGGGCAAACGACAAGGCGCGTTCTCAACGCGCGTGCCAAGCGACACGCATCCGTTCATTATGATGAGTTATACCGATGACGTTGGAAGCATGAGCACGCTCGCGCATGAACTCGGTCACTCGATGCACGCCTATTACGCCAGCCGCGCGCAACCAATGGTCTATTACACGTATCCTTCGATCATTTCAGAGACCGCCTCGAATTTCAATCAGGCGATGACACGCGCGCATCTGCTCAAAACGAATCAAAACAAATATTTCCAAACTGCCCTGCTCGAAGAAGCCATGGATAACTTCCATCGCTATTTCTTCATCATGCCCACACTCGCGCGCTTCGAACTCGAAACGCATCAGCGCGTCGAAAAGGGTCAGCCTCTCACGGCAGACTCGATGATCGAACTCATGGCGGACTTGTTCAGCGAAGGTTATGGCAACGAAATGAATTTGGATCGTCAACGTGTTGGAATTACGTGGGGGACGTTCACCACACATCTTTACATTGACTTCTACTCGTTCCAATACGCCATCGGTATCTCCGCCGCGAACGCCATCGCTAAACGGATTCTTGACGGAGTCCCCAACGCCGCGCAGGATCACATCAACTTTCTCAAAGCTGGCTCGTCGAAATCGCCGATGGATGTGTATCGCGTCGCTGGCATTGACATGACCACCACCCAACCCATCGAAGACGCATTCTCTGTGTTGGAGGAATATGTGGATCGGTTGGGGGCACTTACGGGCAAATAGAATATGTGGCGCGAGATGTTCTTCTTTTCAAAATACTCGAGCAATAAACCGAACCACTGAGACACGGAGACACAGAGAAAAAGTTTTAAAACTCCGTGACTCAGTGTCTTTGTGGTTCAAAGCAGATTGAATAGAGCGCTCGGTTAAATTCTTAATCTGCGAATACTTCTCACTTAAAACTTGGCGGGATAACATCCCGCCCCACGAAAACCACAACGAGGAAACCTCATGGCAATCAAAGCAATCGTTTTCGATATCGGCGGCGTGTTGGAGATTACGCCAAACCTCGGCATAGATGAACAGTGGGAGAAAAAACTCAACCTGAAAACAGGCGAGTTATATGAACGCCTGCGCGAAGTTTGGAAGGGTGGAAGTTTGGGGACGATCTCAATACAACAGGTGCATGAGGACTTTGGCAGACTGATGAAATGGGACGAAACGCAAGTTAACGCGTATATGGACGATGTCTGGAGGGAATATCTCGGCGCGCTCAATGTGGAACTGGCTGACTACTTTCGCAGTCTGCGCCCGAAATACAAGACTGCCATCATCAGCAACAGTTTCGTCGGAGCGCGGGAGAAAGAGGCGGAGCATTATCAATTCGATACGATCTGCGACTTCATCATCTATTCGCATGAAGTCGGTTTAAGCAAACCCGATCCGCGCATCTTCGCGCTTGCATGTGAACGGCTCGGCTTGCAACCCAATGAAATCATCTTTGTGGATGATCACGCGGACGTGTACGCCTCCGCGGTTGAAATGGGTATGCACTGCTTTGAGTTCAACGATAACGCGCAGATCATCGCGGAGATTGAAGCCTGCGTTCAGTCAAATTTGAACTCTTGACAAATAGACAACCTTCGATATAATCTCACATAGATAGTTATCAATATGAAATTCGACCCCGTCCTCTTCGCCAAAGCCATCTCGGACGACACACGCCAGAAAATTATGGAGTGTTGCTGTTGCGAGTGGTGTTCGGTCAACGATATTGTTGATAAAGTGGATGTGTCCCAGCCTACTGTGTCACATCACCTCGCCATCCTGCGCGATGCGGGTTTGGTCAGTATCCGTGAAGAGGGGAAACAAACGTTTTATTCGTTGAATCAGGACAAAGTCGCGTATTGTTGCGGGCAGTTGATGGTCAAGTTCGCGCCTGAGGAAAAAGCAACGCAGATCGTCTTGAAAACTTTATCAACGTAACTGTAGGGGCACAGCGGGTTTCGATACGGGCTTCGCCCTACTCAACCAACGCTGTGCGATTTTTTTGCAAATACATATCGATATGTATCTATACAACGAAAGGAGGTGAATGCGATGGAATTGGATGTGATCTGTGACGAGACCTGTTGCGGCGGTGGTTGCTGTGGCGGTGGCGGCGGATGCTGCTAACTCATACGTGATGAAAACAGGCTGAGGATTCTAGAGTCCTCAGCCTGTTCGATTCTATGCAGTTCTTCCAACGAGAACCTATCGTAAAAGCGCCATGTTGCTCTAAAGGAGTGGCACTCGAATTTGAGCAGTAGAGACCCTTCGCTATCGCTCACATCGTCCCGATGTCCTTCGGGAGGATGACATCTTTGAGATGACTTCTAATTTTTTGCGCGAGGCTTTGATGCGCGTTTCTTTTTGACGGGGATATCGGGCTGAACAGGGTTCCGAATCTTTTGCAGGGTGTCGATATCCGGCAGGGTCACATCCACGTTGCGGATGGCGCGCACGAGGTACCCGGAGAGTCCCACCAGTGTGCCAGCCATGCCGCACAGGAAGATCATCAACCCGAAGCCGGAACCAGGACCGGTGCCGACGATCCAACCGAAGTAACGCGCGAGTTGCCCGCCCTCTGCCATGGCGGGTTCGAAGATTCCTTGGCCTAGAAACCCCGCCACAAGGGGGGTGAGAGGTATCATGGCTTGAGCCAGAAAGTCACTGGCGGCAAAGACGCGTCCTTGCACGTCGGGGGGCACTTTCGTCTGTAAGAATGAATCGAATGACACGTTGACCACCGGCTCGAACGCCGCGTCTACAACGGCGGCGATCACCCAGAAGATCAATATCTGCCCAATGCCAAGAAGCGACAACCCGAACAAACTGGAGAGCACCCAACCCAAAATGATGGCTCGCACCGGGCGGCGAATTCCTCCAAGAGTGGTGAGTACAATACCCACGGCGAGCGCGGCAAACGACGCGGCAGATTGCGCCGTGCCGGCGCTACTGGGGTCGCCGCCTGTGCGGAGCGAGACCATGGTGAACAGGGATGTGACCGAAAGGGCGACACCGGAGAAAAAATTGCCAAAGAAGAAAATGAGCGTTAATCCCAGCAAGCCCGGGCGTTGCAAAATATAACGGATGCCATACATCGCCTCTTTGAGGAAGCCGTGTTGCGCCCGCTCCCCTTCCTCGGTGTGCGGGGTCAGCGGAATATCGACGATCAACAACGCCGTGATGGAAACGGCATACGACAACAGGTTAATGACCAGGATGCCCGCCAACCCAACGGATCGGAACAGGAACACGGCAAGGAGCGGTCCGATGATGCCCGGCGCGCTATCGAGCAGGGCAAGGAAGCCGTTGGCGCGCACAAAATATTTCTTCGATACCATTGTGGTGATCGCCGCAGAGTAAGACGGCGATTGGAAGGCATAGCCGATCCCTTGCAAAATCCCCGCCAGATACAGATGCCAGATGGAAAGCGCCCCTGCCCGCTCGAATACCAACAGGAGCACTGCCGCAAGGAGCGAGAACGCATCGTATACCAGCATCATCGCTTTGCGCGGGTAACGGTCCACGAAAACACCGGCAAAAAGGATGACGACGAGGTACGAAGCGAAGTACAACGACTCCCATGAACCGAGGGCGTTGCCGCTCGATTCGGTGTTGCTCAAGATCCACGCAGGGAGCGCGAAAAAAGCGATAGCGGAGGCGGTTCCTGAAACCATCTGCCCAAGCCAGATGATGAAGATTCCTCGCAGTCCCCGGGGACGGCTGAAGGGCAAAGCCCAATTCGATAATGACATCTCGAGGGGAGAATAACACAGCCCAAAAAAGAAAACAACCCTTGATCGGGGTTGTTCGTTGTAAATTCCTTGTAAAAATTTCGGGGCTTCAAGCCGTTTGCGCGTTCGCCGTGGGGAGGCTGTCGTGATCGGGCAACATGGATTCGGCATTGCGGATGGAATTCGAAAAGTAACCAGCCAGACCGGTCAACGCGGATGCCAGACCGCAGAGCACGATCAACGTTCCCATTCCGGACCCCGCGCCGGTTCCCACCAACCAGGAAAGCGTCGCCGGCAAACCGCTCCCCGCGCGCGCGGCTGGCTCCAGCACAAAGTCTGCCAGGGCGCCGCCGATGAGTGGAGAGATGGGATTTGTCAGCCAGGCGATCAGGCGTCGGGCAGAAAAGACGCGTCCCTGAATATCCGGCGCGACCTTCGATTGCCAGATCGCTTGATTCGACCCGTTCACCAACGGGAAGATGAGGGTGGTCAATGCCATGCCTGTGATCCAGATCGGCAATCCGCCTTCGAATCCGATGATCGCCATACCGATCCCGCCGATGAGCCAACCGAGCAAGACTCCATGCACGCGACGCTTAAATCCTCCCCATGCCGACATTAACACGCCTCCCACCACGCCTGCAATTGCCCCTGCCGATTGAGCGGACCCAAGCATGAGGCTGTCACCGCCCGAACGCGTCAGGATCATCGGCGCGAGAACCGTAAAGCCGATGCCTGCGAAAAGATTCCCAAAGAAGAAGATCATCTGCAAGCCCAACAGACTTGGGCGCGCAAAGATGTATTTGAAGCCATAGGCGGCTTCGCGAAGAATCCCTTCCCGTTGCGACTTCACACCTTCTTCCGTTCGTACCGGCTGTGGGATGTGTACGAACATCAACGCACTAATGGCAAACAGAAATGTGATCACGTCGAGGAATAATATCCCCGTCATTTGAATGATAGGAAGTAAAGCGCCCGCCAGAATTGGGGCGATCACCTGGGGTCCCATCTCGATCAAAGACATCATGCCGTTCGCGCGAACGAGTTGTTCCTTTGGCACCATCGTGGAGATCGCGGCAGAATAGGCGGGCCACTGAAACGCCATACCCAAACCGTATACAATCGAAGCGACATATAAATGCCAGTATTCGAGGACGCCAAAATATTGAAAGGCTAGAATGCCCAATGTGGCAACGCCCGCGGCAATGTCACTGACCATCATCATCAATTTGCGGTTGTAGCGGTCTATCCACACCCCTGCCAATGGTGAGATCAACAAAAACGGCGTGATGAAAAACACCTGCATCGTTCCCATCGCGAGGGCGCTGCCTGTCTCCTCAAACATGAACAGAGTGAGCGCAAACTGACTCATCGAGCTGGCAAGCACGGAGACGATCTGTCCGATCCATACAACCGTAAAGCCGAACATGCCGCTGGGGCGATTAGGCGTTTGTTCCATATTTTGAAGTCTCCTGATTACAAATAAAATTTAAGGGAAGCGAATTATTAGGGTCGCGCAGGGTCATTCGATGAACTTATTGTATGCCTTCCACAACCAATTCCTTACGGCGATTCATTTCTTTCATTGCCGGGATAAATGCCATGCTCAAAGTTGTGATGAAATAAACGATGCCTAACCCGATCAACATTGGTTTTACTCCGAGTTGTTCCGTTAGCACACCTCCAAGTAACATACCCAGCGGTATTGCTGACCAGGCGCCCGCGCCCACCGCGCCGCCGACCCGTCCGCGCATGTTTTTGGGAACGCGTTCATATTCCACCGCGCCAATGATGGGGTTGAGCGGTCCCGCGCCGATGCTTGAGATGACGACAAAAATTATAGCGATCCAAAGCGGTGGATAGAGTGCAAAAATAAAAAATTTGATGGCTGTCAAAACGAATCCAAAGACGAAAACGGCATGACGCGGTAGGCGCGGTCCGATCGCGCTGAAGATCAACGCGCCAAGTACAGCTCCACCTCCATTTGCGGCGATGAGTAAACCCAGATCCAGCGCCTGGCCATATACTTGTTTCACGAACACCGACTGAACAACGCCGCCGAATATCGCATCCAGAAAATTGGTCAGCATCACCATAATGACAATCGCCAGCATGAGTTTGTCGTTGTAGATAAATCTTAATCCCTCGCGTAATTCATCGAAGTATTTACCGCCTGATTCTTTTTCCTCGTGTGTCACAGGTTTGTGAACCCGGATCGTTACCGCGATGATCCCTGCGGAGATGAAAAAGGACGCAGCATTCAGCCACAAAACATTTTCCGTCCCGACCAAGGCGATCAACAAACCGGCTAAAGGCGCGCCGACCAGCCTTGCGCTACGTTCAATGATGTGGATCAACGTTGTTGCGCGTTCGATCGGCATGTGTGCCATTTCTGCAAGTTCGGGGACCAACGCATTACGCGCAGTGCTTCCCGGCGAATCGAGCAATGCGCCGAGAAATACCAACACCATCAATTGCCAAAATTCAAGCCCAATTGTGAAATAGATCAACGGTATCAACGCCGTCATCACCCCGCTGGCAAGGTCTGCGATGATGCTGGTGCGTTTGTAGCCCAGCCGATCAACCAATGTCCCGCCAAAAAAACCAGCAAGCACAACCGGCAATACGGTGAAGAAACCCGTAATCCCGGTTTGGGTTGCGCTCCCGGTTGTTTGAAGCACAAACCATGGGATCGCAATCGCAGATAATACATTGCCAACCAGCGAGATGGCATTGGCAGTAAATAAAGCAAGGATCGGAGCGTTGTTCTTTTGCGTCGCTTGAGTCATTGTCGTAATGATTTATTCGCTCAGAGACCGATTCGTAAATTTTTTGGGATACGGACAACACGGATCACGCTGAATTTCACAGAAAATCCTTTACAGATTTGCCTTCTTCCGTGCATTCAGTGAAATCCGTGTGCAAAGAGAACGATTCGGACTTAAGAACAACTCTCTTGAGTCTTTAATTTATTCCACGTAAATTTCAACGTGCTCGCCGTCTTCCCCGTCGGTCACGTCTATGATCTTGCCGGTCATTCCGGAGCGGATGGCTTCCATCACGTTGGACATATCTACGCCCTCGACTTCGGGAGCGAAGTGCGCGCCGATCTTCAAGCCCGCATCTACCAACGCCAGCGGAATCTGCACCGACGCCTTCGACCTGCCCGTGCGCGTGTCGGTGACGCGAATCCGCAACCACTTGGCGCCGCCAGGCATCCCCGGCGCGCGAGGCGAGAGAGACCGCTTGGCGCTCAACGCCGCGAGTAATTTCGTCCCTTCTTCCGCGCTGAGTTTGCCCTCTTCGATCATTTTCAAGATCTTCATTCGTTCTTCTGCTGATGCCATGTGGACCTCCGTGTTATGCAGGGATTACTGCTGAGTCTTCGTTCAACGCTTCTTCTACTTTTTCCTGCTCGATATTTTTCGGCAGTTTAAATTTGATCCAGATCGGAATCACAGACAACAACAATGCGATCGCCGTGATCGTGAACGGGAATTGCGGGCTGAACCGATCCCACAACTGCGCGCCGATCCACGGCGCTGGTAATGAGATCACACCGAGGCTGGTGCTGAACAAGCCGAAGGCTGTGCCGCGTAAATGTTGCGGCACGGCTTTGCTAATCAACGATTGATAAGCGGGCGACATGAGACCAACTCCCACGCCTGCCATGCCCCAACCCACAAAATACAAGGTTGAATTTCCCTGCGGAATGTTGATCAAAAGGAGCAACGCGCCTGCCATCAGAATCATACCCGATGCAATACCCACGCGCTCGCCTACTTTATCAGAAAGCCATCCGCCGGGAATTGTAGTCAACATCATGCACAGACCAAACAACGAATTCACCCAGCCGATCTGTTGAATGCTCAGCCTGCCGAATTCTTGCATGTAGACTGGGAATAAATTGCCCGAAAGTTGAAAAGAGACATCGCGGAAACCGTCGGTGATCAAAATCCACGTGATGAGTCCGCCGGAGAACATCAAGCCAAACATGGCGCCGAGGTTCGATTTCAAACTAGCGAATGACAACGTCGGCTTGGAGGTCTGTCCCTTCGCGGCTTCACGCGCCATACCAATTCGCATCAACGCGGCGATGAAATAGAAGATGCCCGCGATCAGCAACATAAATTTGAATCCGTACGACCCTGCCAGCCACGCGCCCACTGGCGGACCCACAACCATCACGATCATAAAGATCGCTTGTGACACACCATACACTTTGCCGCGATTCGACTCGCTGGAATGTTCCGCAATGAACGCGTCAAAACTGGGTCCCACCAATGCACGGGCTACAGAGCCAACCGCCACCGACAATAAAATCCAATGCCATGTATCCGCCAAAATCAGCGGGATAAAACCGATCACACCGAACACGCTCCCGATCGCGATCGCGCGCAAACGACCAAGCGAATCAGAGATCCACCCGCCAAGGATTTGCAATAACAGAGGCGCGATCTGTGCGAGTGTGAAAAACAAACCGATCTGCGGAATCGACGCGTCCAAATCCTTCAAATACAATGGCAACAACCCATCGAACATATTGTTGCCAACGTTCGCCAGAATCATCGCCGCGAGGAACAGAATCAGCAAGCCGCTCAATAGCGGTTGTTTTTTTACTGTCTCCGTCATTTCAACTCCTAACCAATGTAAACCTGCACGTGTTCATCGTCGTCATCCACATTGACCATGAATGGCTCGTTTGAATTTTTAGTGGCTTCGAGCATCTCGACTATCATCTTTCCCTTGCCTTTGCTCATGCCTTCGATGCTCTGACCAAATGTGCTAAAGAACCATCCGATAAGCCCAAGCGGCAGTGGAAACCCAAGCGTAATGTGACGCGGTCCATCACCATCTTTCGCGTTGCGCCGATCCACATTGACATAGATCCAGCGCGAAGAACGCCCACCTGAACCGAGTGCGATCAGCAACACGCCAAACATCATTGGCAGGATCATGCAATAGAACCAAAAGTTCGTGCCGGCATTTTGCTGAATGGCATAGATGACCCACGCGCTGAACACGGTGACGAGGACTCCCACCCACAA
>CASGHD010000054.1 GCA_949319575.1 uncultured Anaerolineales bacterium
CTAGTATTACAGCGCAAGGTTAATCTGTTGTATGGGTAAACCGTCCACGAATATTCACGAATACACGAATGCCTCGATAGACTCAACACAAGCACGCGAATGCCCGGCGCGAATTCGAGTATTCGTGGATGGTTTGGGGCGCTATGAGCCTCGATAGCGACTTTGCGTTGTAATACTAATATTGAAGAATTCCATACCAGGAGAAAATATTACGAAGCGTGAATTTCCCTCTTGACACAGGATATGAGAGGAAGTATATTTAGAACAGTTGTTCTATGAATGACATTAACCAGTACGACCTCTTGATGGAAGCCCTTGCGGAACTCAAGCCGGAGATTGAGACGGCGCGCCGACTCACACCGGTGCCTGCTCACCCATCCCTACGCCAGACACTCGCTGAATTTGGTTCCATGCCCGGTGAAGCCATGTTCATGGGCGTGGCATCGGATGGGCTTCCGATGCTGTTGAACCTGCATGATCCAGTGCCAGGACCCTTATTGGTCTTGGGCGATGCCGGCGCTGGTAAAACAAATCTCCTGAGATTGATCGCGCAATCGGCGGGAATGATGCACCAGCCGTCTAACCTTCAATTTGGGGTGGTAACCAACCATCCCGGGGAATGGAATGGCATGGAAAAAGTTCCAAACAACGTGGGCGTTTTCCCGTTGTATGCCAAGTCATCCGAGGAGTTCATCCTTTCACTGGCATCCTGGGCGCACGGAAATAAAACCAGTTCGCAATCCGTTCTTCTCTTGCTGGACGATCTCGAAGCCGCGACCAATCTCGATTTCAACGCGCGGCAAAACCTGCGCTGGCTATTCCTGCGCGGACCTGCCCGCCGAGTTTGGCCCATCGTGACGATCAACCCAAGCCTTTTAGATGCGATGCATCCCTGGCTGGATTTGTTCCGCACGCGCATTTTCGGCAGCATCAAAGATGATGGCGTCACCCGTAGGTTGGGAGCGCGGGAGGCAAACCTGACCACACTTAACAACGGGTCAGAATTCGCCTTGCGCGAAGTAGATCAATGGCTTCGTTTTTGGCTACCAAGCATCGACTAACACTAGGAGACCCCATGCACACTGGAATGCTTTGGTTCGATGACACCCAATCAACATTGGACACCAAGATCAGGAAAGCGGCGGAGTATTACAAAAAGAAATATGGACGCGCGCCCGATCTATGCCTCGTGCACCCCAGCATGATGCAAGATTCTGTAGTAGAAAGCGAGAAAATCACCGTGCGCGCCTATCGCCCCGTTCTCCCCGGTCACATTTGGGTTGGCGTGGAAGATAAGAATTAACCCGAGGTATCAGCGGTTGAAATGCTGGCGCGTCAACACCGGCAACCCGGACAAGAACCGAGTCCTGTCCTTTGCAAACCTCCCGTGGAACTGGCCCACGGGAGGTTACTTTTAGCCGATCATGACCACAAACGCCACCGAATGACTCTGGCTGTGGCTGATACTTAACGACCACGAAGAGAAGCCAAGTTCATCCGCGCGTTGCTTTGCTTTATTATGCAAGGTTAATACTGGCGCATTCTGCCCGTTACCGAGCACTTCGATATCCTTCCACGAAACATCGCCAATCCCCGAACCCAGGGCTTTGGCAACCGCCTCTTTTGCGGCAAACCTCCCCGCCAACGACTCGGCGCGACGTCCACACTGTTCCAACTCGGCAGGCGTGTAAACGCGCTCAAGATATTGTTTGCCATGTCGGGCAATCACATCCTCGATACGCGAAATTTCAATCAAATCAATGCCAGTTGCAATCTTCATTTCACCAATCTCTGGACTCTAATCTCCAGTCTCTAATTCTCTCTTCCTTGCGCCAATTACAAATTACCACTTCCTTTTATGCCCCTGCCACCGCAATTGCCAACTTCTCAGTATCGATAAAACGGCGCGCCGCGCCCAACACATTCTCACGCGTTACGTGGCGAACGAGATCCGCATATCGAAGATAATAATCCAACCCCAGGTTATGACGCTCGATGTTCAGCAACGCCCCCACTACCCCACCGTTCGATTCCAGGGAAAGCGGTAAACGCCCGATGTAATTTGTCTGGCTGTCGGCGAGTTCGTCGGCGGTCACGCCATCCTCCACGAAACGCTTCAACTCACTCACAATCAACTCGGCGGCTTTGTTCACGTTCGAAGGGTTCACGCCCGCATTCACCTCCCACGAGCCGGGTCCCATCCCCGCGCTCAGGCTCGATCCGGCGTAATACGCCAAGCCCGCCTTCTCGCGCACCACATCGCCAATCCGCCCCATCAAACCGAACTGCCCCAAAATATTATTTCCAAGCGACGCTGGGAAAAAGTCTGGGTCTTTGCGCATGGGACCGGCCATGCCAATCACCAGGTCAGATTGCGACTTCCCGGCGATCTGATGATGACGGCGGACGGTCTTCTTCATTGGCTTCAAAGGAGGAAGAGCCAACGCCTCTTTCTGACCTGTCACCTGCCACCCCCCTAGGGCGCGCTTCACCTGCCTGACGGCTTCTTCCGCCTTCACCGCGCCGACGATGGCAATCACCATCCCATGCGGACTGAAATGCTCGCGATGAAATTTAACCAAGTCTCCCTGCGTGATCTTCTTAACCGTTTCCGGGTGACCATCCTCCGCCCGGCTATATGGGTGATCTTTAAACAGGATTTCATCAAAGACCATGGAAGCCATATCAGACGTATCCTGGGCGCGGATCGCAAGACCCGTCAACAATTGTGTTCGTAATTTTTCCATCTCGGCTCTCGGGAACGTGGGGGTGATCAACGACCCAGCCAGCAAATTCAACAGGAGCGGCAAATCCTCCGCGAGCGAGCGCCCGTTGAAGCCGGATTTATGCACGCCCGAACTAAACCCCAAACTCGCGCCAGCCGATTCCAACTCGTTGTAAATTGTATCGAACGTTCGCGTCTTCGTCCCACGCATCAACGCCGAGGCGACAAAGTCTGCCAAGCCCAGTTTCGCGTCGGGGTCGAAGAGCGAGCCGGCGCCGAAGAAACCGCCGATAACCACCGAGGGGCTGTTGAAATTGGAACGCGTCAATATCGTGATCCCGTTCGGCAAGACATCACGAGCAATATCATTAGGGCCCGGCAATGCGGAATTATTTGTCGTCATTATTTCACCCTCCCGCTCAAAGGAATGTATGTGCCAACCACGCGGCTTTGAGGTTTGAAGTATTCGTTCGCCACGCGCTGAACATCTTTGGCGGTAACTTTCGCCAGTTTTTCAAGATAGGTTTGGAACCAATCATACTTGGCGAACATTTCGGCGTAGCCCATCCAGCATGCCTGGTTGGTGATGTTTTCGCTTCCGTATGCAAACAATGCGCGCGCCTGCTTAATGGCGCGGGTGATTTCCTCTTTGGAAACTTTTTCCTCCTGCGCCCGTTTGATTTCCTTATCAAGCACAGCAAGCGCCTCTTCAGGTTTGCGTTTGGGGTGGATCGTCATCGTGATCCCATACAAGAATGGATCTATGGTTGCCTGAGCGCCGCCGTGCACGCTAACGGCGAGCTCTTTGTCTACCAACGCGCGATAGAGGCGGGAGGTTTTGTTCGAGATGCCGCCGCTGAACATGTTGAGGTTGCTGGGACCCGCAAGTAAACTGTCCAACACGGAGAGCGGGAAAAAGTCGGGGTGCGAAGCGGCTGGGAAGTGGTAGCAGGCTTGCACGTAGGAAGTGGAGCCGGGTCCTTCCACCGAGAGGCGCACCTCTCCATTTTGCGGAAGTTCCGGTCGCGCCACCCGCGCCGGCTCCTTTCCAGATGGAATCGACTCGAACAGTTCGCGGATGCGCGCCAGCATCTTGCCGGTTTCAAAATCGCCGGCGATCGCCATCACCGCGTTGTTCGGCACGTAGAATTGGCGGTAGTGGTTGTAGAGGTCGTCGCGCGTCATGGTTCGGAGGTCTGCCATGTCGCCGATGACTTCGTGATGGTATGGATGCACGCGGAAGGCGGTTTGTTGCACGGCTTCGCCAAGCATGAAGAGCGGCTCATTTTCACCACCTTCGCGCTCCGAAATGATGACGGTGCGCTCGGAGGCGACCTCGCTCGGGTCGAATTGGCTGTTCAGCATGCGGTCTGCCTCGAGGCGCAAGCCCAGGTCGATTTTATCTGCCGGCATGGTTTCGAAGTAGGCTGTCCAATCGAGATAGGTCATGGCGTTCCACGCGCCGCCTTCGTGCGAGATGGCTTTATCGAGCAAGTTGGCGGGGAACTGCGGCGTGCCTTTGAATTGCATGTGTTCGACCCAGTGTGAAATGCCGGTTTTCCCTTGCACTTCGTCGCGTGAGCCGACGCGATACCACAACCACGAAGAAATGATCGGTGCGGTGTGAATTTCTTTGAGGAAAACTTTCAATCCATTAGCGAGGGTGGTTTCGGTGGGTTGGTTTTTCATGGGATGGGGTGACTCCACATTTATGGGGATTGTACGGGCGCGCAGATTTGGATCCCGTTCCACACGGCATTGGGTTCGACGATGCAGTAATAGGGTTTGACCACATCTTGCAAACCGACGAACGGGTCGTGCAGTTGCGTGTCTTTGAGCGGAATGTTAACTGGCACGTTCAAGCTGATCGGGACCTGGATCTGGTTGTTGTTGGGATCTGTTTTTACCGGTAGCGGGAAATCGAGGATCACGTTGAGCGGCGTGCCGGCAGGCAGGGTGACGATGGCATCGGCGTCGATATCTACCCCGCCGGTGTTGATGACGACATGGGCGTTGTTGATGGTGGTTGCATCTGCCAGCACGATGCGCGTGGTCGTTTTGACGGGCACCACAATGTCGAGAGGGATCGCCGCATTGACGGGAATGTTCGTCGAAATGGTGGCTTCGTCCATCTTCACAAAATTGAGATACAACCCGCCCAGCACGCCGGAGAATTGGTCGTTGGCGGTGAGTTGCAACGCGCCCAACAGCCGCAACGCGACGAGCAGGATGACGATCAAAACAATGTTTACGATGAGCGAGAGTACGCCGGTGAACGTCCAGAAGGCTCGCAGGAGGCGGGTTGGTTGGGGGACAGGATCAGGCGCAGGGGAGGCGGGAGCCGGCGCGGATGATTGAGTCGCGGCGGGTCGGCGATACGCGCGCGTCCGCGCCGTTCGACCAGAGTCGCCGCGCACGATCCTCATTAAGCGCGCAATTGGGGTCTCGCGTCTTGGGGCTGGCTGAGTCATACGACCTCCTCTTCCGGATAACCTATGTCAGTGCTTCACGAAAATTTAAGAACCGTTTTCGTTGGGTAACGTTCGTCTGTAATCTTAGCATAGATATGAAAAATTGTATGAAAGTTACGAAGAGTTGTCGCAAAATTATTTTTGGCTATAATCTCTTTGTTCTTCAAAATCGCAGGGCGTTTCAGGAGGCATCGTGACCAACCCATACCATGTCGCCGTGATCGGCGCAGGATCGGCGGGGCTGTTCGGGGCGCGCGAGTTAGCCGCGCAGGGAGTTCATGTTTCACTTTTCAACCGCGATATCAAGCCGGGCGGTCTTGCCGAATATGGCATCTACCCTGAAAAACATGTAATGAAAGAGGGACTCCGCAAACAGTTTCGACATATTTTAGAACTCGCTACCCTTGAGTATTACGGAAACATCACGTTCGGGACCCGGGGAGACCTGACTCTCGATGGGTTGCGTTCCCTCGGCTTCGACGCGGTTCTGGTCACGGTCGGCGCGCAGGGCACCAAGTCTTTGAATCTGCCGGGCGAGGAACTTGAAGGCGTGTATCACGCCAAAGATGTTGTGTATTACTACAATCACCTCCCGCCGTACAGTCAGTGGCGCTTCCACTTTGGGAAGCGCTGCGCCATCATCGGCGCGGGCAATGTGATGGTGGATATTGCCCGCCACCTCATCAACGAATATAAAGCGGAACAAGTTACGGCAGTAGTGCGGCGCGGACCGGCAGAGGTCAACTTTACAAAAGAAGAGATGAAGCATTTGATTTCGTATCTCGATCTCGAAGAGTTCGAGCGCGAAATGGCGCGCGTCCTGCCCGCTCTGCAAGCCATCAACCAGGACCCTGAAGTTGGTCGTCACAAAGTGTTGGATTCTCTCGCCAAGGCTGACCCCAAAGCCGATAGCGCCTCTTTCCATTTTGATTTTCTCGCTTCGCCGGTGGGCATGATCGGCGAGAACGGCAAACTCACGCACATGGAAGTGGAAGATAACATCCTCGCCGAAAAAGATGGGAAGACCAGCGCCAAAGGCACCGGCAGGAAGCGCATGATCCCGCTTGACACGGTCATCTTCGCCATCGGCGATCAAGTGGATGAGTCGTTCGGCTTGCCGACAGAGTGGGGCGAGTTTGTTAAAAGCAAGGAGCCGCGTTATCCTGTGGATGGACTTTCGTATGAATCACCGATCGAAGGCGTGTTCGTCGGCGGCTGGTCGCGCAAGGCAAGTTCTGGTCTCGTAGGCATCGCGCGCAAGGATGGCACAAATGCCGCGAAAGTGGTGTTGCAATATTTGGAGACAAAACAAGCAGGCGAACTACATCTCCCTGCCCTGGAAGAAAAATTGAAATCACTTGGCAAGCCGGTTGTGCTGAAGGAACACGTGAAAAAATTGGAGGCAATTGAATTGGAAGAAGCCCAAAAACGCGGCGTTGTGGAATTCAAGTTCAATAACAATGAAGAGATGTTGAAAGCGATGGGGCTGAGGTAAGAGCGGGATACGAGATGCGAGATACGGGATACAAGCTACGCGTTACGAGCTATGCGATGCGTAGACCGTGTGGCGTGTTTACGCGCGCGCCTGTTTACGTGTCTTCCTGTTTACTACTTGCCTACCTTTCCACCTGATATGAAACGCGATTTGTATTTCAGCAAGCCATTGATGAACGCGGCGGGGTCGTTGGGATTCGCGCCAGACCCCCGAGATTTTGAAAATCTCGGAGGTCTGCAACTTGGCGCGTTCGTGACCAACCCGATCTCGCTTCGTCCGCGACAGCCGACCGCTCAACCGGCTGTGCTCGAATATCCCGGCGGATTCCTCCTGCACACAGGGCTACCAAATCCCGGCATCCATGCCGCGTTGAAAAAATTTTCCGCCAAGTGGAGTCGCTCCGACTTGCCCATCATCGTCCACCTCATGGCAGACCGCCCCGAAGAGACACAACAAATGGCGCGAATGTTGGAGTCACATGAGAACGTGATGGCTGTCGAACTCGGCTTCGCTCCCCTGCTTGCCGACGATATTATTTTGATGACTCTGGAAATGTGCTTGGGCGAATTGCCGTTGATATTTTCGTTGCCCGTAGAACAAGTGTTGTCGCTCGGTCCGCGTTTGATGCAGGAGGGAGCGCAGGCGATCAGTGTTTCTGCGCCAAGGGGATCGTTGACGATGGAGGATGGACGATTGACCACAGGCAGGTTGTTTGGACCAGCCTTGTTTCCCCAGACATTGCGCATTGTTGAATCCGCCGCCAAGTTGGGCGCCCCCATTATTGGCAGTGGCGGCATATATTCAAAACAAAATGCCGACGCGATGCTCTCGGTCGGCGCGCTGGCAGTGCAGGTGGACGCGGCGTTGTGGAATCCAACACTTTCTTTTTAACATGAAGTACACAAAGGAATTTATGCTTTAAACCTTAGTGTCCTTCGTGGTAAGCGAATCTTTACGCTCCAACACCATCACGGGGATATGCCGATGCGCGGCGCGTTCACGATATTTTTCATATCCCGCATAATACGAATTCGCCATCTGAAAATATTTCTCGCGTTCTTCATCGAACGATTCGCGGGCGAGGTATTTTCTCGTCTCTCCATTGATCCGCACATCACATTCAGGATTTGCCTTCAAGTTGTAATACCAACCAGGATTGTGTTCCCCTCCAAAATACGAAGCGATCAATGCGATTTTCTCCCCGTCTGGAAAACCGATCAACGGCATGGTTCGCAGTTTGCCCGTCTTCGCGCCTCTCGTCGTCAATTGGATGACCGACAGCCCCACGATACGAGTGACCGTGAGTTTCCCTTTGGTTGCCCATAACAAGAGTGTATCGGCGCGAAATAAAATTTTCGACAACAGCGCCGAGACGGGCTTGAGCATCAAGAAGCGATGTATAAATTTTTGGAATGCGTTAGGTTGGATGGTCATTTTTCCAACCAGATCGTGACGGGACCATCGTTGTGAATCTCCACTTCCATGTGCGCGCCGAATTTTCCAGTTTGAGTCGGGACGCCATGTCCGCGCAATAGTTCAACAAATCGATTCACCAACGGTTCAGCGACATCGGGCAAGGCGGCTTCAATGAAGGAAGGTCGGCGTCCCTTTTGGGTGTTAGCGTACAGCGTGAACTGCGACACGACAATCGCTTCCCCCTTCACATCCAACACGGAGAGATTCGTCTTCCCCTGCTCATCCTCAAAGATTCGCAAGTTAGCAACCTTCTCCGCAAGGAAAGTTGCCTGCTCCACCCCATCGCCGTGACCGACGCCCAACAGAATTAACAAACCTTTTCCGATGGAGGAAATGGTTTGCTGGTCTACTGTTACGCTGGCGTGGGAAACGCGTTGGATTAATGCTCTCATGGGAGGAAAACGTAAACACGGAAACAAGCAGACAAGTAGACAAGTAAACAAGTTGTAAGACACGGTAAACTCGTACCTGTCAGAAAAACCAGAAAAGTAATACCTGTCGGAACTTTAACAATTCATACCAAAAGCGGCAAAAGACCTGTGAGGGCTTGCAGGGTCAAGTCGTTCGTGTCGAAGGTTAG
>CASGHD010000055.1 GCA_949319575.1 uncultured Anaerolineales bacterium
GAGAATCGTCAACGTGCCATTGCCTGCTTATGCGGGCGATAAAGTTTACGAAGAAGTTGCAGATAAAATATTCAAGCCGTTTGTCGAGTCGTTCAAGCCGCAAATGATTTTTGTCTCCGTTGGGTTCGACGCGCATTGGAACGATCCGATCACGTCGCTGGGGTTGTCCACGAACGGATATTTTATGCTGGCGCAGAAAGTGGTCGCGCTCGCGGAGCAACTCTGTGATGGAAAAATCGTATTTGTCTTGGAAGGCGGCTACGACGCGGCGAACGTGGCGAACGGAGCGGAGGCAACCTTCCACGCGCTGACCAAGTCGCCCCGTCGGAATGAAGCGGAGGATTTGAGTCCGCATGAGGAACCCGACTGCGAATCCCGCATCGAAGAGATACGAAAGTGGCATGGATTTTTGTGAGTCGCGTTTTATAATAGAACCGTCCATCTTTTCACCACGAAGGACACGAAGGTCACAAAGGATTTTTAAAGGAGCAAGCATGGCTCGAAGACGAACGGTTGGTTATGTTCAAAATGAATGGGTCTGCCCGAATTGCAATACGCGCAACAAGGGCGGCGAGAAGACGTGTGAAAATTGCGGCGCGCCGCAACCGGAGAATGTGCAATTTCAATTACCGTCGGAACAGAAATTTGTGACAGATGAAAACGCAATGAAAGCCGCGCAAGCCGGGGCGGACATCCAATGCGGATTTTGCGGCACGCGCAACCCCGCCAGCGCCGAGACGTGTTCGCAATGCGGCGGGGACTTGAAAGAGGGCAAAGCGCGCGAGGCGGGACGCGTGATGCAAAAGCCTGCCGCGCAACCTAAGATTGTGAAGTGCGATAACTGCGGGACCGAAAACTCAAGCAGTAATTCTGTCTGCTCGAATTGCGGATCGCCATTGCCGAAATTCACGCCGGCTCAACCCGCGTACAACATGCCGCAAACCCGCAGCGGACTCTCCCCCGCCGCTCCGTTGACGGGGAAAAAATCATCGCGCGCGCCGTGGGTTATCGCGGCGGCGGCGCTGGGATGTTTGGCGATCGTTTGTGTTGGCGTGTTGGTATTGTTCGTCTTTCCCACTTCGTCGGTGCAAGCCACAGTGACGGATGTATACTGGCAAACGTCTGTGCCTGTGCAGGAGGTTCAGGCGGTGAATTATTCGAATGAGCGCGGCAACGCGCCTTCGGACGCGTACAATGTTTCGTGCCGCGATGAAAGCCAGGATGTCTGCGAACAAAAGACGATTGACAAAGGCAACGGATATTCGGAGGTTGTGGAGGAATGTCACACCGAAACCGAAACGTATTGCTCCTACACGGTTGACGAATGGACGACGATCCAAACATACACGCTTGATGGGCATAACCTGCAGCCGATTTATGAAAGTCCAAACGTATCCAGCGATCAGCGCATCGGGAATGAATCGGAAACATTGACCGTGTATTTCATAACAGAAGACGGTTCACAAGAAACGTACACGGTAAATTCCGTGTCAGAGTTTCAGCAATTTTCCAATGGAAGCACGTGGACGTTGAATATGAATCTCGCGGGCGGTATTTTGAGTGTGGAGCCGTAGGGGTAAGGCGGAAACAAGTAGACAAGTAAGCAAGTAGACAAGTAGACAAGGAAACACGTACACAGGTGACCTGTGTGCGTGTTTTGATTCAATAACTGACGTTACCCAGTTGAAGTCAATTCGGTCTCTGTAACGCGACATTCATGTCGCTCTTGCCCAACAACCTGAAAAGCAAGAGACTCAGCAGTCTCACATTACAGACTTTATTACGCAAAGTGAGACAAAAACGCCCATTGTTTTCGGAAGTTTTGTCTTTATAATGACCCCATGCAAAAATCAGTGGCAATCATTGGCGGTGGACCGGCGGGATTAATGGCGGCGGAGATCATCAGCGCGCGAGGCGCGCGGGTGGATGTGTACGATTCCATGCCATCGGTGGGACGCAAGTTTTTGATGGCTGGCAAAAGCGGGTTGAACATCACGCATTCCGATTCGTTCGAGGTGTTCGTTTCAAGATATGGTAAACGAAGAAGCAACATCGAACCCCTGCTAAAGGTTTTTGGTTCCGACCAACTTCGTGAGTGGGTGCATGGACTCGGCATCCAAACGTTTATCGGCACTTCGGGACGCGTCTTCCCGATGGGGATGAAGGCGAGTCCGCTGTTGCGGGCGTGGCTGGGACGATTAACCGATTCAGGCATCACGTTTCACCTGCGTCACAAATTGACAGGGATGCGCCCCGACAAGTCGTTGCAGTTTGAAACGCCAAATGGCGATGTTACAGTGAACGCCGATGCTATCGTTCTTGCGTTGGGCGGAGGGAGTTGGCGCAGACTCGGCTCGGACGGCGCGTGGGCTGAGTGGTTGAAACAAGCTGGGGTGGGGATTGAAGCGTTGCGTCCATCCAATTGCGGATTCGATGTGGCATGGTCCGAACACTTCCGTGAAAAATACGAGGGGCATCCGATCAAGTCTGTGGTTTTGTCGTTCGGAGAATTTCGCGGACAAGGCGAATTCATCGTGACGAAAGAAGGTGTGGAGGGAGGCTTGATCTATACGGCATCGGCGCTGATGCGCGATGAAATTGACGCGCACGGCAAGGCGGTGATGACTTTGGATTTGAAACCAGATCGAGCGCTCGAATGGCTGGTGGATAAATTATCAAGACCGCGCGGGAAACGCTCACTGGCAAGTTATCTCGAAAAGTCATTGGGAATACACAGCGTGAAGGCGGGACTGTTGCGCGAGTTCGTGTCAAAAGAGGATTTCACGAATGCAGAACGATTGGCTGGATTCATCAAAGCCTTACCCGTGCCGTTGATCGCGCCGCGTCCGCTCGATGAGGCGATCAGCAGCGCAGGCGGCGTGACATTTGAATCATTGGATGAAAACTTGATGTTGAAAAATATGCCCGGCGTTTTTTGCGCGGGCGAGATGCTCGATTGGGAAGCGCCGACGGGAGGTTATTTGCTGACGGCATGTTTTTCCAGCGGGGTTGCGGCGGGGAACGGGGTATTGAAATATTTAGGCTCTACCGTTTTTAACAGGAAAACCCAAACCTCAGCCACGAATACTTCGACAAGCTCAGTACAAGTTTCACGGATTGACACGGATGGGAAGAATAAAAATCGGTGAAAATCCGTGAAATCTGTGGCAAAGAAATGGCTTACCATCTCCTGTCCCATCAGAAACGGGAGAGCCAATATTTATCAGTCAAGTGACAGTCACCTTCAAGTTGACTGTCACTTTGTTTTTGATTACCCCAACTCCCCCACCACCTTTTCCACCTCTTCTAAAATCTCACCCGACTGTACCAACTTCTTCATCGCGTTGTGATCGTTATACAGCGGACGATCCACTTCGAGATGCTCCACATATTTGCGGATCACTTCGCGCGCTTTTTGCGTGCCATGCCCTGCAAGGAACTGGCGAAAGTCCATGGCTTGCGCCGCCGCCATGAATTCGATTCCTAACACTCCATAGGCGTTATCCAAAATTTGTCCATTCTTGAGGGCGGTGTTCATCCCCATCGAAACAAAATCTTCCTGATCCGCCGCGGCGGGGATGGATTGAATGCTCGCCGGCGCGGATAAGATTCTTTGCTCAACAATTAAATGGTCGGCGGTATATTGGCTGAGCATCATCCCAGAGTAGAAGCCCGGCTGATGAGCGAGGAAATCAGGCAGTCCCTGCGAAAGAGCCGGGTTGGTCAGGCGGTTGAGTCGCCGCTCGGATAAGACGCACACCATCGTGATTGCCGCGCCTGCCATATCCATTGGAAGCGAAACGGG
>CASGHD010000056.1 GCA_949319575.1 uncultured Anaerolineales bacterium
CGCTGGATGATCTCCGCGGCGCGTTGGGCGGCTTCCTGTGCTCGTTCGGTAAAGCGGTCAAATCGCATCATGGGGTGTGTTCCTCCTGACCGTGGACAATGGACGATTGACCTGATTTCATGGTCGGTGGTCAATGGTCTATGGTCATTGTTAGAGTGGCATTATAACAAACACCGCATCGGCGGTCTGTCAATGCGGCGTAAGAGGAACGTTGGAATTCATGAAGCAAAAATCTTCCTTGCATTGCAACAACGGTACTATAATCCCCATCGATGACCACCATCACCCTGCCGGTCAAAGCCAAAGATCATCCGCACATGCGGCCCCTAAATATGTTGCGCGACCTCTCGAAGGTGGCGGATCTGATCGAGTTGTGTTTCTCGAACACGATGGACAACGACGGTCAACGCTACGTCAACGATATGCGGAAAGCGGGCGGGGATGAAGGCTTTTTACGCTGGGCAAACTATGTGGCAGAGACCACCTCCATGCCGTTGATGGGCTACGTCTGGGAGGAGGATAACCGCATCGTCGGCAATGCCAGCCTCATCCCGTTCCGCGACAAAGGCAAACGCGTACATCTCATTGCGAATGTGGCGGTGCATCCCGATCATCGTCGCCGCGGCATTGCGCGCGCTCTCACTGAACGCACGATGCAACACGCCCGCGAAAAAAATACCACCGCCCTCTGGCTTCACGTCCGCGACGATAACCCCGGCGCGGTCAAACTCTATGCAGATCTTGGATTTCACGAGATCACGCGCCGCTCTGCCTGGATCGCCACCCCCGACTCGACGCTCCCCGCACTCGATTCCGATATTCACATCGTCCCACGCCACGCCGATTTCTGGACCCAACAACAGGATTGGCTTCGCCGCGTCTACCCCGACGTGATCGCCTGGTACCACCACTGGGGCTTTCACTCCCTGCGACCAGGGTTCTGGGCGTGGCTCTCCAACCTTTTCACGGACAGCGAAATTGCGCAATGGGCGGCAATACAGAATGGCGAACTAGCCGCAACACTCTCGTCTGCTCCGCGCGGGACAAGGCTCGCATCCTTGTTTCTTGCCGCCGCTGGCGAATCAACTGTACGGGAGGCAGAAGCGGTGAAGTCCCTTCTCGTCCACGCCCGGCGCGCTCTGCGACATCATTCGTCCCTCTCGCTCGATTTTCCCGGCGGCGAATTGACCGATGCCATCGCCTCCGCGGGCTTCAAACTCCGCCGCACACTGATCTGGATGCGCGCGGATGCAACCCAGCTTTCACTCTCTCGTATAAAGACTTGAAAAGAGGAGCACCCATGACAAAATTTATCCTACGACTTTGCATCAACGCGATCGCCTTGTATCTGGCGGCATTGCTTCTGCCCGGCATCGCGCTGAACGGCGAACCTGTTTCCATACTCTGGCTGGCGTTGATCTTCGGTCTGGTCAACGCGCTGGTCAGACCTCTGATCAGCATTTTGACCTGCCCATTGATCATTCTCACGCTGGGCTTGTTCACGGTGGTGATCAACACCTTCTTGTTCTGGCTGACGAGTGTGATCGGGCAATCGTTCGGCATCATGCTGTCCATCAGCGACCCCGTCTGGTGGAACGCTTTCCTCGGCGGGTTGGTGGTCAGCGTGGTCAGCGTGGTGTTGACTTTGATCTTGAAAGATGAGTTGAAGGGAAGAAAAAGTTAATTTACTTGAGAATCAAAAAAACTCTGGACGATCAACCCAGAGTTTTTTTGATTTTACCTCTTGCGAAAGCGCTTTTAGCCACGGATACTTCGACAGGCTCAGCACAAGATTCACAGATTTTCACTGATTTATAGTAACTGCTCAGGCATGTCGTTGCGAGGAGGGCTCTTGCTCGCCTGCCCCGATGTTTTTTCGGGGTCCCGACGAAGCAATCTCCCGGTATGGGGAGACTGCTTCGGCAAAACAAAGAGCGCCTCGCAGCGATATGTTCCGAGGCTGAGGAGTTACGATTTATATAACAAGTCGCGCGAATTCGTGAAATCCGTGGCGCAGAATTTGATCGTGCCTCAATGTTATAGACTTATACAAGAGGTCTGTTTGACAAATTTTATCCATAAAAAGGCAGGACGGCGTTCAATAGCTCGCGGAATAGATTCAGGTTGTTGATCATCAAGCCAAGTAGGAAGATCAACAGCATGGATTGCGCCCATTTCTTTTCAGAGAAACTTTCATACGAAATGCCGAAGAAAAATACAAGCGCGTAGGTCCAATCTGGGGAATAGAGCATGAAGTCGTCACCGTAATTCATGTGCAGGGTGAAATTGAACAGCATAGTGAGCGCTAACGCCGTTGATAGCGCAAAGGCTTTGGGCGCGACGCGGAAATTTTTGAAAAAGAGCCAGCCCGCTGTTGCGAGCAGGATCAACCAGCCAAACACAAGTCCTTTTCCAAAACCTTCGTACGAGCTGATGCGATACACCCCGTCTTTGTCGAAATAATACACCATGGAGCACGGGAAGCTACAGCCCGTTTCCTCCAGCAAGATGAGCGGCTGGGGCGCCACTACGCTGAACATCAGCATCGAACGCGCCAGCGCGTTGGCGCGGCCGCCCACGCTTTGGGGTTGCGCCTCGAAGAGGTTGAATCGATAATCCTGCTCCTGCGAATACGACAACGGACGATAAAATGGATCGCTGGATGGATAGAGGCTGTCTTGAATAAAAGCGAGGAACACTGCAAGGATCAGGACACTCAAAACATATTTGAAGATGGTTTTGATCCGCGGGGTTGTGATAAAAAACAAGATACAAGTCTGTATAAAGTTCGTCATGGTGATGCCGAAGGAGAAAAGCCCGGCAGGCACAAGATGCGCCAGCGGTTTTTCCTCCTGTTGGATCAAAAGCAAAAAGACGATGAGAGCCACAGCCGAGAACATGTACGACTCAAGAAAGACGCTCAAGATCAGATGCGAATTCGACAGACCCAACAGTCCTGCCATCAACAGCGCGTACGTTGAATTCTTTGTTCTTTGTTTGAAGAATGCCCACGTCAGGAAAACGCACACTCCGCCCAACATGGAATTGAACAGGAGCGCCGCGTAGAATTTATTCCCGTTCAGAACTAACGAAAGTAACCATACCGGCGGGCGAAAAATGAGGAAGGCGAGAGGGTGAACGGGCCGCATGACTGTCGCCTGATCCATATCGGCGGTCAGGCGGTTCATCCAGTCTCCCGGGTCAGTGTCAAAATAATTATCCGATAATATAAATTCGGGGCGGCTGAATGCGGTTGCAAGGGCGAATGTTGCGATTATCACGGTTGATGCAAGGAGTAGCCCGGGCAGGTTTTGAAATAACCATGCCGAGAAACGCGACTCGCGCCAACGACTCCCGTCCTGTTTTTGGAAGAGGAAAACCATCCCCGCCTTTGTCGCCATGGTCAGACCCAAAAACGCGACGATGAGAGTAGGCGCAAGTGAAAAGAATTCGCCCGCGAATAATTTTGGGTAATGAGACAAGAGTCGCAGGGAGAGAAAAAGGAACACGACGCCCGCGCCTAATACAAAAAAAACAAGTATGTTCTCCCGCCAACGATCCTTCGGCGCAGCGATCACGCGTTCTCTGATGAGTTCAAAAAAATAGGCGCACAGTATGTTGAGAAGAATTGTCAGCAGGATGAATCCCCAAAAAGATGGATAAAAGTTTTGAAGGAAGGCTACGGCAAAGAAAGAAACGATTCCGCCCAAAAACAGGGAAACAAACTCCCAACTTTTATTGTTGATGTTCATTACAAAAAATTTTCGCGCGCTGAATCCATCAAGCCCGGCAACCCGCCCGCAGATGTTGCCGTTCGCGCCGCGCGGACGATTGCCTCTGCCGTCACCTCGGCGGCGAACGCGCCGACGGTGGAGACATCCGCTTTCTTCGTTCCCACCGAGAGGGCAAAGATCGTATCGCCATCGAGCATGGTGTGCGCGGGTCGAATGGTTCGCGCGAGTCCATCGTGCGCCATTTGCGCCACCTTCGTCGCCTGCGCTTTGGTCAAACCCGCGTTGGTCGCCACAATGCCGATGACCGTGTTTCCGCGCGAGGCAAAGCCAACGATGCCCCGCCCGATGGGTGTTTTCATCATAGCGAGCGTATCGGCAAATTGACTCTTTCCTCCCACGCGCAACGGACCCACCCTGCCCGAACGCAGACCCGTGATAATTTGCCCGGAGTGCGGATCGACGATATCGCCAAACGCGTTGACCGCCACCAGCGCGCCGACGATCACGCCTCCTCCCACGTGGAGGCTGGCTGTGCCCACCCCGGCTTTCATCGCCAGTGACGCGCCGAACATCTTGCCCACCGACGCGCCTGTGCCAACACCTACATTCCCCTCAGCAGGCGCGGAGGAGGTGGCGCGGGATGCCGCGAGATAGCCCATGGCTGAATCAGGCCGAACGTCGGCGCGACCGAGATTGAGGTCGTAGAGAATCGCCGCAGGGACGATGGGCACTCTTGCCGCGCCGGTGTTGAATCCGATCTTCTTTTCATCGAGATATTTCATCACGCCGGAAGCCGCGTCGAGTCCGAAGGCAGACCCGCCTGCCAAAACGACAGCGTGAACTTTTTGAACGAGATTGATGGGATTCAATAAATCGGTTTCGCGCGTGCCGGGTCCGCCGCCGCGCACATCCACGCCCGCCACCGCGCCTTTGCGGCAGAGGATGGCTGTGCAACCGGTGAGCGCATCGTCATCCTGCGCGTGTCCCACCTCGATCCCGCGGATGTCGGTGATGGCGTTGTTGAGTTTCATAAATAGATAAGACCTGACACCTTGTTTTTGCCCAAAATGGGCTATATCTCATCGGGCTATCGGGTTGCTCGTCAGGCTCGCGGGGCTGAAGCCACCTGCTCAGAACATGGAAGCCCCTTCGGGGCTGGCGCAACGAGTCCGCTTGAGCGGACTTTCATGAACTGAGGCAGGGCTTCAGCCCGCCGAATCAGCGAACCCTCAAGCCTTTCTTACTCAACGTTCAATGACTTGTCGGTTATTTTGCACAAAATTTAGTGACAGGTTTTATCGTGACCTGAGTCGGTCATAACTCCTGCGTGGACGTAGGTTCTGGTTAATCACGGTTCTGTGGAGACCTGTCAGGTTTTTTATATATCTTATACCAAACCTGACAGGTTTTCTTGTGACCTGAGTCGGATATGGCTTATGAGCGGACAAGAGTTCGGGTCGGACGCGGTTCTGATGAAACCTGTCAGGTTTTTTGATTATCTTATTTTACATCCCCTGATACTCATTCAAATATTCCCGCACCAGCGCGTTATTGATAAAGCGCGCCGAGTCGGGCTCGAGTTGCACCTTAATCTTATCAAAGGCGCTCACCACCAATTGAATCACCTGCTGAGAGAAATAACCTTCGTTGTTCAAGATCGGCATGTTGATCAATACCTTCTCATCCGTTTTTTGCTTGATGTCGAGCAGCGCCTCCCGCACTTCGCTTTCGCGCTTTGAGATCACGCCCTGTTCCATAATGCGCTTGTGTAAGCGGGCGTATTTCGCGTCGCTTTCATACTTTGCCCGCAATAAATTGTTCTTGCGGTTGAGTTCCAAGACCTTCTCGTAGATTTTTTCCAGCACGCCGATGTTCGCGCGCATTTCATCTTGCGAGACCTCATCCAGATTGCGGTTGGCAAACAGGCGTTTGAGTTCGTCGTACAGGTTCACAAATTGCGGGTCTTTCTGGTCGAAGTTGGCGTTGAAGGCTTCGCGCGTCTTGCTCAACGTGTCGCGCAACTGATCGGCGATCACCAATTCTTCTTCAGAGCGTTTCCAGAATTTGAAGACTACATTTTCCAGCGCCACGTTCAGCAGGTTGGTCGTGTTCACATCGTTTTGCAGGGCTTCCTTCAAGTTGAGCAGGTCGAGATGGCGCGAAGTTTCATCCAGCATCTGGCGCAGTTTGTTGAAGTCTAATTTCTCGAGCAGGTCAAAGTGTCCATACAGGCGGATCAAGTTGTAAATACTGCGCGCGTTCTCCAGTGCCTTTTTGATCTCCAAAACGATCTTGCGGTCTTCGATCTTGCTGATCTCCTGCGAGAAGATTTCCGCGTTGCTCAGGTCGTAGATGAACAACCTGTCTTTGATCGTCGCAATATCCTGTTCGATCTCCTCGCGCGATTTGAACATCGCGGAATAATTCTGCATTTCATCGCCGAGTTCCCCCTGCAATTCGTCGAAATAAGCTTTGTTGGTCTTTTTGAATTGCTCCTGAATATCGGCGAAGTCCACCACATAACCATACCTGAACTTTTTGTACGGGCGGTTGACGCGCGTCAGCGTTTGCAGAAGGTTATGGTCTTTGACCAAACGGGCAAGATAGAGTTTTTTGAGGCGGGCGGAATCGAAACCCGTCAACAGCATGTTGTAGACGAAGAGCAGGTCAATCTTTCCGTTCTTGAAGTTTTCCACTTCCTCTTTGCGGTCGTCGGTGTCGCCGATGTTGTGCAAAATAAGCGAAGCGGTTAATTTTTTACCTTGCCGCTCTGTATATTCGCCGTAAAGCGGGGCGGGTTCTTTGATGGCGCGATATCCTTCAACAGGCTGGATGACCTTTTGTTCGGGGCTGTACTTGTTGACGAATATTTCAAACAACTTCTCCGCCTGCGCCGAACTATCGCAGACCACCATCCCGCCGACGGTGTCGTCGCCAAAGACTCCTTTGCGGCTGGCGATGAAATCCTCCACGATGTAGTCGAGCATCGGCTCCACAAAACGTTCATGCGAATACAGTTCTTTTCGGTCAATGTCGCCTTTGCGGATTAGGATTTCCAACTCATCCAAAATCTTCTTCATTTGCAGGGCGTAACCCGTTTCGATATCTTCGCGGATCAAACGCAGGGTGTAGCCGTCCGCAATCGAACGGTTGTAATAATATTTGTGAATGTAATTTCCGAAAACGTCGCGCGATTTCACGTCGCCGAAGATGAGCGGCGTGCCTGTCAAGCCGATCAAAATCGCGTTGCGGTCTGAGGCGAACAGGTTCGCCAGAAAACTGCCTTCGGGGTTGTAACTGCGATGCGCTTCATCCAGAAAATAGACGCGCTGGGTTTGCAGGTCGTAATCGGCTTCCTTCAATACATCGCTGTCATCCTTGAACTTCTGGATGTTGACAACCGTGATTTCGCGCTGTCCCTCGGTGTTGTGAATGGATTGATGCGACCTGAAATGTTTAATCAGGTCATCTTTTGAATTGACCAAATTCACTTTCAATCCGCGGCTCGAAAATTCCTTCGTTGCCTGTGTCATCAGGTCGAGCCGATCCACAATAAAATAAAACTTCGGCACAATATTCTTGCGCTGGAAGTAATCCGTCAGGTAATGGACGTTATAGAACGCGAGCGCGGTCTTGCCACTGCCCTGCGTGTGCCAGATGATTCCTTTTTTGACGTCCTTGTCAACGGTCCGCTCGATGGCTTTCATCGCAAAGAACTGCGGGTAACGCAGGATGTGTTTTTCAAGACCCGAAGTTCCGTGAACGTAAGCAAATCCATATTGCAGGAACGTCTTCAATCGTTCGCGGCTAAAGAGCGAAGTCAAGACGCGGTTGGTGGGCGCGCGCGGGTCTTTGTTGGTGAGAAACTCAGGCGAATGTTTGATGGACGACAGGTTGTTGTCTTTGAGGATGAAATTTTCCAGCGCATCGTCCTCTGGCTTCAATAACGTTACGAGATCGAATTTCTCCTCTTCCCTGAAATAATTGAAAGCGGCTTCGTGATAAGACGTGGTGGAGTAAAACGCTCCCTGAATGGGTTCGATGTCGTCCGAGTCGTATTCCATGTTGTTGGAGAAGACCAGGATTTGAGAGATGTTGATAAACTTCCTGAACGCTTTTTTCGTGAAGCGGTCATTGATTCGTTCGCGCTCCGCCAGAATGCCGTCGCGGTTGTTGGGCTTTTTCACTTCAATGAACGCCAGCGGCATTCCATTAATTAACAAAATTACATCGGGGCGGAACTCATCCTCCCCGTTTTGATAGGTCAATTCGGTCACGACGTGAAAGGAGTTGTTGTCGAAGTTTTTGAAATCAATTAATCGCGTGCCTGAGGCGGCGGTCAACCTGTTGTAAAACGCTTCCCCCAGGTCTTCATTGTCGAGCGCGAGCGAAACGTCTTGCAAAACCCTGCGAGCCTCAGCCTCTTCAATCCCAGCATTGATGCGCAGAATGGACTCGATGAAGATGTCGGTAAAGATATTCGTGTCCTTGTCCCATTCCGATTTCGACAGCGACAAATACTCGTAGCCGAGTCTGGCGAGATGCAGAATTGCGGGAATTTTTACTCTGGTGTTTTCGTTGAAGCTCATCTGGTATTCCTTGATCAACGCCCTACTTTATCGGCTGTCGCAAGCATACAGCCAAAATCCACCTTGCGCAAGGAGAAATGCCGAATCGAAATGCAATTCAAATCTCTCTGGGGTACTTGTTACGCATTTTTGCCGCGGAGTCGCAGAGACGCTGAGAAAATCCTGTTATTTTTTCCACCTGCCCAGAACGTGATTTGCCTGGCAAATCATGCGGGCTCTGTGACTCCGCGTCTCTGTGGCTAGACTGCGTACCATCAGTTAATAAAAACAAAGCCCTCCGAAGGACAAAATCCCTCGGAGGGCAGTCTCTAATCTCCAGTCTCTAATCTCTAATTCTCTGTTCCTCAATTTCCGCCTTCCTTACGCCGTCTCCAAATACCTCTCGATCTCATAATCCGAAACGCGCAAGCGGAAGTCGTCCCACTCTGCCCACTTCGCGCGGGTAAAGGCTTCATACGTAGACTCGCCCAGCGCGGACTTGATAACTTCGTCGTTGTCGAGTTCGGTCAAGGCTTCGGCGAGCGAGCCTGGCAATTCTTCCACGCCCAGTTTGACGCGCTCCGCTTTATCGAGGTGATACAAGTTGATGTTGTTGAGCGGCTTCGGCGCTTGCATGTTCTTTTCGATTCCATCCAACGCGGCGGCGAGCATGACAGCAAATGCCAAATACGGATTCGCAGACGGATCGGGGAAGCGCAATTCGGCGCGCACGGCTTTGTCGCGTCCTTCGGTGTAGCGCGGGATGCGAATCAACGCCGAACGATTCTGTTGCGCCCAACCGATGTACACGGGCGCTTCGTAACCTGGGACGAGTCGCTTGTACGAGTTAACAGTCGGCGCGACGATGGCGGCTAAGGCGCGGGCGTGTGCCAACTGTCCCGCGATGAATCCATACGCAAGCGGGGAAAGATGCGCTGTGTCGTTTTTATCGAAGAATAAATTGGTTCCCGATTTGTTATCGAAGAGACTCTGATGGCAGTGCATCCCTGAACCGTTGATGCCGAAGACGGGCTTGGGCATGAACGAGGCGGTCAATCCGTGTTGCGCGGCGATTGCCTTCACGGTGTACTTCAACGTCAACACATTGTCGGCGGTCTTGAGCGCGTCGGCAAAACGGAAATCAATTTCGTGTTGCCCGATCGCCACTTCGTGATGACCGACTTCCACATCGAGTCCCATGGCGTCGAGCGCGCTCATCAACGCGGTGCGTACGGTAACGGCTTCATCGAACGACGAGAAGTCGAAGTATCCGCCCGCATCATGCGGGACGGGATGTACGCCGTGTCCGTTCGTGCCTTTGAAGAGGAAGAACTCAGGTTCAGGTCCGAGGTTGAACGTCCAGCCTTTTTCTTCGATGCGCTTCAACTGTCGCTTCAACGTCCCGCGCGGATCGCCCTCGAACGGATCGCCATTCGGCATGTGGATGTCGCAAAATACACGCGCGCGTTTCGAATCCGCCGCCGACCACGGCAACACCGCGTACGTGTCGGGGTCAATCAACAGGCGCATATCGCTTTCCTGAATGCGCGCGAAACCTTCCACCGACGAGCCGTCGAACCACGCGCCGTCTTTCAAAATATCCTCCAGATGTCGCACGGGCATGTCCAAACTTTTGACCGCGCCCGTCACATCCGAGAACTGCAACGAAAGAAACTTTACGCCATCTTCTTTTACTTTCTTGATCAAATCCTTGCCGTCCATTTTTTTCTCCTTTTTATGTCGTTGCGAGGAGTGGCGCCTCGCGCCACGACGAAGCAATCTCCTCGTTATTGAATAATAGACTTTTTACATAATAAACCGAAAACATATTGGACGCTGATCCACGCTGAAAAACGCAGACTTTCTTTTTTTCAATCAGCGCGATCAGCGTTTATCTGCGTCCCAATAATATGGATTAGAAATTTATTCTCCGCTCGACGCGGACTGCAACGGCTCTGTCTTGACCTTGACCTGCCTCGCCCAATTGATGAAGATCACCGACCCGATGATGATTCCCGCCGCGGCGAGCGTGCGCGACGTGAGCGGTTCGCTAGCAAACCAGGCTCCGAGCAACACCGCCACCAGCGGATTCACATACGCGTATGTCGCCACGAGCGAGATCGGCGCGTTTTGCAACAACCAGATGTACGCGACAAATCCGATCATCGAACCGAAGGTGATGAGATAGATCAAGCCAAGCCAAGATTGAGTTGAAACCTGTGCGATGCTGAAGCCATTCCATTCGCCCAGTGTGATGCTCACTAAAAATAGCGGAACACTTCCCGCGAGCATCTCTCCGCCCGTCGTCATCAACGCGGACTTGGGTAACTCCGCGCTTCGGCTGTAAATGGAACCGAGCGCCCATAAAAACGAAGCGCAAAGAACGGCAATCGTGCCAATCGAATCGAATTGTAGTTCACCCGTTAATTCGGACGGACCGACCAGCAGATAAATGCCGCCAAAGCCTACGATCAATCCAACGATGGACAGCCACGTGGGTTTGACTCCGTTCCTGCGCAAGGCTTCGATCAACACCAGCCACAGCGGAGTCGTTCCAACGATCAGCGCCGCAACGCCCGATGCGATGCGTTGTTCGGCAAACGAGACGAGGCCGTTTCCGCCGAGCAATAAAAGCGTGCCGATGATCGCCAGCGACTTCCACTGAATCCGCGTCGGCATTTCATCTCCCGCCGCGCGCCGCCAGAGGACAAGGATCAAGCCTGAGATGAGGAAGCGCATCCCCGCGTGCATAAACGGAGGGATTGTTTCCACCGCGAATCGAATCGCAAGATAGGTCGAACCCCACACAATGTACAACGCGATCAAAGCAATCCATATTTTTGTTTTCATTTATTCCTTTTGCCACAGAGCCACAGAGACTCGGAGATTCTTTATAGTTCTCTCTCCGTGTCTCAGCATCTCTGAGGCTATTATGTTCCTTGTGTACTGACAAACTCTCTCGCCAACAACGCCTTCTTCCTTAACGCGCCATAACGATACTGCCCAAACTCGCCAGCCTTGCGGATCACGCGATGACACGGGATCAACACGGCAATCGGGTTGTGTCCAATAGCAGTTCCAACCGCGCGGGTCGCGCTTGGGTTGCCGATGCGTGAGGCAATCCCTTCATAGGTGGATACCTGTCCCGCAGGGATTTGCAACAACGCCTCCCACACCTTCAATTGGAAGTTTGTGCCGCGCAGGTGCAGTGTCAATGGCTTGATGCGCGTGTTGAATTGCAGGTTGAAGATCGGTTCTACCAACGAAGCAGTGGCTCGATAATCTTCGATCATCTTGGCTTCCTTCCACTCGTCCACGAGATTATCAATCGCCTCGCCTTCGCTTCCCTGCACGAAGCCGAGGTGACAAATTCCGCGCTCGGTCAATCCGATCAGACATTTGCCGAACGGGGTGAGATGGATTCCGTATCGAATGGTCACGCCTTCGCCGCGCGATTTGTACTCGCCAGGCGACATCGCCTCCGTGTTGACAAAAAGATCATGGAGGCGGCCCAGACTCGACAGTCCGATTTGATGCGTGGTGTCGAGTAGATTTTCCGACTTGTCGAGTAAATCCTTTGCGCTTTCCTTTGTCACGAATTGCAAGAATCGTTTTGGGCTGACTCCCGCCCAGCGTGTGAACAGTCGCTGAAAGTGGTATTCGCTCAACCCGACGTTCGCCGCAACTTCGTCAAGGCTGGGCTGGTCTTTGAAATGGTTTTCAAGGTACAGGATCGCCTGCTCGATACGCAGGTAATCTTCGGACGATTGTTTGAAATCGGTGTTCATAGGTTCTCCTTTTGTTGACGATATTCTATGAACATCCTTACCATCTGCCGACCCGATTCTTGCTTTCCTTTGCCTCCCTTCTCCCTGAGGGAGAAGGGCTGGGGATGAGGGTTGCGCTTCGACTTCGCTATCGCTCCGCTCAGCGCGGAAAAATAAAAACAGGCATGCGTGGGCATGCCTGTTAACGACTCAGCATTAAAAAAGACAGCCCTTCCAAATATAAACAGATGGAATCCACCTGCATCACTTGCGCTTCCCTTGTCCCAAAGATTTCTCTCTGGATTTCGGGCGAGCAACAGAGTTTTTTTAAACCTGTTGCCTTTCGCTTGTTTCGGAAGGGAGAAAGGAGTCTGTGACAAACTCCAGAGGCATCCGCTGATCAATCCGATTTTCAGACCTCACCCTCTCCTGAAGGAGAGGGGAAGTCCTTAGCATCCCGTTCGCACGGGGGAACCTCCACCTCGTGATCTCTCATGTCATTGCGAGGCGTTAGCCCGAAGCAATCTCGTATTTCGCAGGTAGACTGCTTCGCAACGTACGCTCGCGGTGACATCAAAGACCCAGCCGCTAAATCTCCACTATTCAATTGTTAATGGCGAAGATTGTATACTGCATGGCGCGCCTTTGTCAAGCACAATATTGGGACTTGCCCTGCGACCAACGGGAGTGTCGAAGGGTTGTGTTTTATTTGGATGTTCGATAAGATTCGTCCACTTCAACTTTGGAGGCTCCGATGCAATCCGCGCATTCGATTCAAGATTATCTCGACATTGTGAAGCAAGGGATCGTGAAAAAATTTGGAGGCGGCAAACCGAAGCGCGTCGCCATCGTGGGGGCGGGTCTCGCGGGACTTGCGGCTGGGTACGAACTTAAGCGAGCGGGTCACACCCCGATCATTCTCGAAGCCCAACAGCGCGTCGGCGGACGCGTCTACACCCTGCGCGATCCGTTCACCGATGGTTTGTACGCGGAAGTCGGCGCGATGCGCATTCCCCGCGCGCACACGCTGACCATGTCTTACGTCGAAAAGTTCGGGCTCAAAACCAACGACTTCACGATGGATAACCTCAACGCATACCATTACATGGGCGGACGGAAAGTCCGCGCGTCGGAAGCCGCGAAAGACCCGTCGTTGCTTGGCTTTGATGTGTCTGAAAAAGAGAAAGGCAAAACAGCGGGGAAGATGTACGAAGCCGCGCTCAAACCTTTGCTTGATCTGCTTGAAAGAGACGGAGACAAAGCCTGGGACGAGATCATCGCAAAATATGACCAATATTCCACGCGCGAGTTTCTCGAATTGAACGGCTGGTCGGAGGGCATGATCGAAATGTTCGGTTTGCTGGCGAATCAAGAGTCGGTCATGAATTCATCCTTTCTTGAACTGTTCCGCGAAGATTCGGGCAACTACTACACGGACATGCTCGAACTCGAAGGCGGCACGGACCGTCTGCCTCGCGCATTTCTCCCTGAATTGAAAGAGAACATCCGCTTCGGCGCGAAGATGATCGCGATGGATCAATCGCCTGATGATGTGACGATTCACTATCAAACTCATGCGGGTAAATTTGAGGAGAAGGGCGATTACGCCATCCTGACGATTCCGTTCCCCGTCATGCGCCACGTGGAAGTTCTCAAGCCTTTCACGCGATCCAAACAGCGCGCGATACGCCAGTTGCATTACGATGCGTCTGCGAAAATTTTGTTTCAATGCAAACGTAGATTTTGGGAAGAGGACGACGGCATCTTCGGCGGCGGCACGATGACCGACTTGCCGATCCGCAATTTGTATTATCCCGATCATGGGCGCGAAACGGGACGCGGCGTCATCCTCGCAAGTTACACATGGTCGGAGGACGCGCAGAGGTGGGGCTCGCTCAAACCCGATGATCGAATCATTCAGGCTCTCGATGATGTCGCAGAGATTCATCCGCAGATCACGAAAGAATTCGAAGTGGGCGCATCGTGGATGTGGCACGACGATGAATTTGCAGGCGGCGCGTTCGCGTTGTTCGATCCCGGTCAACACACGTTGCTCCATGATGAAATTGTGAAGCCCGAAGGACGAATCCATTTTGCGGGCGAGCACGCGTCGCTGTATCACGCGTGGATTCAAGGCGCGTTTGAATCAGGTCTGCGCGCGGCGATTGCGATACACCAATCACCATAAATTAAAAAAGACCTCACAGGTCTTTAAGACCTGTGAGGTCTGCTTTATTCGATTCCCCGCCAATGCCGTGTGCTACGAGGTTTTGAACCTGCATTCGCAGGTGGGTCCTTACCCAGAAACGCCGCCTTGGCTCAGGCCTATCGCGTTATTTCTTTAGGAGTTAAAGACCCCTTTTTAAAGTATTGGCTCAAAACGGAAGGGCAACATCACGAGCACAGCAGGGACATGTTTTATATACCATAAACGCAAGGGGAAAGGGAGGGATATATTAATTGCGAAATTATCAGGCTGGTTGATTTTGTTGATGGTTTGTGCTACCCTCGTCTTGACAACTTGAAAGGAGAGGTGTATGGCGACAGTTCCGGGTATCGACGTTTCCTATTGGGATGCGGGCATCGACTGGCCCAAGGTTCGCGCGACGGGTCAACGATTTGTTTTTGCGAAAGCCACCGAAGGCGATTTTCATTCGGATCAAACGTTTGGGGCGAATTGGTCCGGCGCGAAGGCGGCGGGACTCTTGCGCGGGGCATATCACTTCTTTCGCGCCAATGTGGATGGAAAGAAACAAGCCGCGCGTTTTATCGATTACGTTAAATCGGTGAATGACCTTGGCGAACTGCCGCCCGTGCTCGATCTTGAAACGCACGATGGGCAAAAGAAAGAGAAAATCATCGAACGCGCGAAGGTGTGGCTCGATCTCGTCGAAGCCGCGTTTGGAAAAAAGCCGATCATTTACTCGGCTCAATATTTTTTGCAGGATTATTTTTCCGAAGCGGGAGGCGGACCTCCCATATGGGCGAAGGATTATCCGTTGTGGCTGGCGCAATACCCGAATAATTATTCAGAAGACTCGAAGCCGTTTTTGCCGCGCGGTTGGTTCAAGTGGACGTTCTGGCAGTACAGCGAGAAGGGGCGCGTCAACGGCATCAATGCCAGTGTGGATATGAACTTGTTCAATGGAGCGTTGGAGGAGTTGTATCAACTTGCGGGCGTGAAACCGGTCACCGCCGATTCGTCGAAGCCGAAGAGACATTCTGTGGCGGCGGGTGATTCGTTTGAATCTATTGCGAACAAATATGGCGTGACGGTGAGGGAACTGGTCAGCGCGAACCCGCAGTTGTTGAAGACAGGCGACTCGCTGACGGTCCCCATCGCGGTGGCGATTCCTGCCGAGGGCGAGGCAGGCTCCACTGGCGGGCGAAGCGGTTCTTCATCCCCAAGAATGTACACAGTTAAATCGGGCGATTCGTTGTATGCGATCGCGATCAAATACAGCACGACCGTTGCGGCGATCGCTTCGGCGAATAATATTTCGAATGTGAACAATATCAGTGTGGGACAGGTGTTGGTAATACCGTAATTTTACAAAGAGGTCAACAGCCAGTAGAACCCTGCCGCAAATGCCGCGCTGACCGGGATCGTGATCAGCCATGCTGTGAGGATGTCGCCTGCCACGCTCCAGCGGACTTTGCTGAGGCGCTCGGATGCGCCGACGCCGATGATGGCGGAACTCACGACGTGCGAGGTGCTGACCGGCGCGCCGAAGAATGACGCGCTGAGGATGACGATGCCGGAAGTCAGTTGCGTTGCAAAACTGTGAAGCGGGCGGATCTTATAAAATTTTCCACCAAGCGTGCGGATGATTTTCCAGCCCGCGAGGCTTGTTCCGATCGCCATGGAAGCCGCGCTGGCAACAGTGACCCAGAGCGGCACCTCGAATGATTGTAGGCGACCGCTAATTACCAACCCGAGAACGATGATGCCCATGGATTTTTGCGCGTCGTTCGTGCCGTGACTCAAGCCGAGGATGATGGCTGTGACGAGTTGACTCCGTTTGAAAAAATCGTTGATCCTGGGCGTTGCGTGTTGCGCCAGGAAATAGATTAGGCGGGTGAAGATAAAGCCAGACGCGAACCCAATGAGCGGGAAGATGAACAATGCAACCAGCACTTTGGTTAAGCCTGGCAGTTTGATCGCTTCCCAGCCTGCGGAGACCATGACCGCGCCGATAATTCCCCCGATCAATGTGTGCGATGAACTGCCGGGGATTCCGAAGAAGCCGTTGATCATGTTCCACGCGATCGCGCCCAGTAGCGCGGCGATGATCACGGTGAGCGTCAACGCGCCGGCTTGGACGGTCTGCGCGCCGATGGTGCGCGCCACCCCAACCCCGAATAAAAACGGACCTGCAAATTCCGCCAACGCAGCGATGGTCAACGCGGTGCGCGGGGCGAAGGCGCGCGAAGAGATCACGGTGGCGACGATGTTTGCCGCGTCGCGGACTCCGTTCAGGAATCCGTAGAACAATGCAAGCGCGATGACGATGAGGAGGTCGAGGGGCATTAAATTATTCCGTCATTGCGAGTGGCGCTGAAAGCGCAACGAAGCAATCTCCAACACAGCAACGGGGATTGCTTCGTCAGCCCTTCGGGCTTCCTCGCAACGACATATCAGGTTTTCTTCACCACAATATCGGCGATAATGTTTGCGGCTTCGTCGCCGCGGTCCGCCGCGTTGGAGAGGTGGCGATAGACTTCGCGCAGTTTCAACATTTCCACCACGTGATGCACATCCTCAGGGCCGCGGAATAGATCCGCGATGGCTTCTCGGTAGACGCCTTCCACGCGGTTTTCGAGCGCCTTGGCGCGTTGGGCGTGTTCGGTGGCAACGGCTGGATTTTTCTGCAATCGCAACACTGCCTGATGGATCTCATACGCCGCGTCTTTGAGAAGTGAAGCCATGCGGGTCATGTAGGATGTGGGCGAAACATTCAGAATCGACATTTCGCTCACGGTGCTGTCGGCGTAGTCAATCACATCGTCAATGGAGCGCGAGAGGGAAAAGATGTCTTCGCGGTCAAACGGCGTGACGAAGGTGCGATTCAATTCGTCAATGAGGATGCGGCGGGATTCATCCGCTTCTTTTTCTTTAAGTGAAAGTTGCTCGGCGATCTCAGGCGCTGGCGCCTTCAGATATTCGACGAGCAGTTTCAATCCCTCGAAGGTGACTGCCGCCTGTTCTTGAATAAGTTTGTTGAATATTTCTTCGCGCTTCTTGAAAAAACTGAACATGAAAGACCTCTGGCTGGGTATTTTGTCCGCCAATCATACCACTGGCAGGAAGAATTGCCTGCCGCGCGTAACCTGTTGATCTGCTTTGCCGAGCCATTGTGGGAGAGCTCAACAGACTAACCACGGAGACACCGAGTCACGGAGTTTTTTTGGGTCTTTAGGAGTTGCCGTGATGAACCGCCTGTTCCGGCGGTAGTTGCGCTGCCGCCCGCCAGCAGTGCGACTGCTGGCGTAACAATCACGGCAATTCCCAGAGAGCCGTTTTTTTAATTGCTTTTCGCCGTGTTTCCGCGTCTCAGTGGTTAGGGTTTCCTGCCTGTGGTGAAACCCATCTGCAAACTTTTAGCGTACTCGCCGTTGTCGTTCATCCCCGAAAACAGGATTTAATCGTACAATCGACTTGTCATTGGAGACCGAATGGCTAACAGGGGGAACGTCAGGCTCGCTACCCAAGATTTGACAAAAAATCAAATTTAGGAGAAAAAATGACTACCACCTATCCCCCCGAACCGTTCCGTATTAAAGTGACGGAACCGATCCGCCTCATTTCGCGTGAAGAACGCGAAAGTAAACTCAAAGAGGCGGGCTACAATCTCTTTTCGCTCAAAGCGGAAGATATTTTCATTGACCTGCTCACAGACTCAGGCACCGGCGCGATGAGTCAAGATCAATGGGCGGCGATCATGCGCGGCGACGAGTCCTACGCGGGCGCGCGTTCGTATCAACGCCTCAAGGCCGCTGTGGAAGATATTTTCGGTTTCAAGTATTTCGTCCCTACGCATCAGGGACGCGCGGCTGAAAATATTTTGTCCGCGTGTTTGGTGAAGCCGAATCAATATATTCCAAGTAATATGCACTTCGACACCACCGACGCCAACATCCGCGCGCGCGGCGGACAGCCGGCAAACCTCGTCATTGACGAAGCCGCCGATCCTGCAAATCCGCATCCGTTCAAAGGGAATATGGACATCGCCAAACTCAAAGCCTTCATCGCCGAACACGGGCGCGAAAATATTCCCTTTGGGATGATCACGGTCACGAACAACGGGGGAGGCGGGCAACCCGTCTCGATGGAGAATCTCAAGGCGGTATCCGCTGTCTATGGCGAGGCAGGCATCCCCTTCGTCATTGACGCGGCGCGTTACGCGGAAAACTGCTATTTCATCCAACAGCGCGAGTCGGGTTATCAAAATAAATCCGTCAAAGAAATTGCGCGTGAGATGTTCGCGCTCGCCGACGGCATGACCATGTCCGCGAAAAAAGACGCTATCGTCAACATCGGCGGTTTGTTGTGCGTGAATGATGAAACGCTATTCCAAAATATCAAAAATGAACTGATCCTGCGCGAAGGATTCCCTACTTACGGCGGACTCGCCGGGCGCGATCTCGACGCGATGGCGGTTGGACTCTACGAAGGTTTGGACGAATCGTATCTCTCCTATCGCATCGCGCAGACCGCGTATCTCGCACAACGACTCAATGACAACGACATTCCCACCATCCAACCCGCAGGCGGACATGCCGTCTATGTGGTGGCGAATCAACTTCTGGCGCATATCCCCAATTATGAATTCCCCGCGCAATCCCTCGGCGTGGAACTCTACCGCGAAGGCGGCATCCGTGGCGTGGAAATCGGTTCGGTCATGTTCGCGTGCCTCGATGCTGAAACAAATCAATGGCATTATCCCGCGCTTGAATTGTTACGATTAACCATTCCGCGCCGCGTGTATACGCAGAGTCATTTTGATTATGTGGTGGAGACCCTTCGCAGAATCAAAGCGCGCGCGAATGAATTGCGCGGATACAAACTGACCTACGCGCCTGAATTGCTCCGTCACTTTACCGCACAATTTGAACCGATCTAAGCGCGAAAACTGAATGTCAAACATCCTTGACATATTGTCAAGGATGTTTTATACTCCCGAAAGTCAAGTAAACTTTACAGGAGTACACATGAAAAAGAAGAATCCAATGGCAGGTTTTGCAATGGGAATCGCGATCGGGGTTGGGATCGGTGTAGCGCTGGATAATATGGGCATGGGAATTGCAATTGGCGTTGCGTTAGGTTCTGCGTTTGGAGCGGCATTCAATAAAGAAAATGATCAAACCGGAGACAAGTCATGAATCGAGAAGTTCAGAAAAGATATTTCAAAGAATTTGGCGCCTCCATGGGATCTTATGTTGTATTGCTGATAGCAAGCATTTCGGTATTAACCAATTTCGAACTCCCGAAAAGCGCTCAAGTTATCGTCACATTGATCCCTGTTATCCCAACCGTCTTTGTTGTGATCGCGGTGATGCGCGCATTAAGAGACAGCGACGAACTGCAACAAAAAATACAACTGCAAGCCGTGACCTTCTCCGCCATCGTCACCGGGTTGATTACCTTTAGTTATGGCTTTCTTGAAAATGTAGGCTTTCCGCGCTTCCCGACGCTTTTTGTTTTTCCCCTTATGATTTTGCTGTGGGGAATCGGCGCGGGTATTTTCGCAGGGAAATACAAATGAAAAACACTCTCAAAGTATTGCGGGCTGAAAGGAATTGGTCGCAAGCCGACCTTGCCGATAAACTCTCCGTCTCGCGCCAAACCATCAACGCCATTGAGACAGAGAAATACGATCCCAGTCTGCCGCTGGCGTTCAAGATCGCGGAGTTGTTCGGCAAAACGATAGAAGAGATATTTGAACCAGATAAAAAATAAAGGATCGAATCAAACGACCTTGGGGGATTACCCGAAGGTCGTTTGATTCATATCGCCTCAGGGCTACGGCGTGGCGGTCAAATACGCGAACAGCGCGGCGAGATCTTCATCCGTCATCTTGGAGGCGTTTTGCCACGGCATCGACTCGGTAAAGGGTGTGCCGTTGGGCCGTATGCCCGTCCGAAATGCCTGTATGAACTCTTCCTGTGTCAGCGTCCCAACGAACGGACGCGGGTTCGGGACGGCGGGCCCAAACGGAGAGGCAGGCATCCCTGTCATGTCTGAGCCGTGACATCCGCGGCATTCGCCGAAGGTGGCGACGTATTGTCCATATTCAGGAGTCATTCCTGCGGGCGGCGCGGTGATCACGCCAGTGACAGGTTCGGGCTCGGGAATAAGCCCCGCTCCGGCAAATAAAACGCCGACGAAACTAAATCTGTCGCCGGTCGGTCCGCTTGAAGATTCCGCGGGAAGCGAACGGAGGTAGGCGACAATTGCCTTCAAATCATCGTCGCTCAGCTGGTTGTATGGCAGGCTCGACATGACGCCCAGCCCGGCGCCGTTCTTGTCCACGCCAGCGCGCAAGACACGGAAAATTTCGCCGTCTGTGTATTCGGCTAGTTTTCCGCCGGGAGTCAGATTTTCGGTGATCATGTCTCCAATGAAGCCGAAGCCTTCAGATTGGGCGATATTCCAACCGCCGGTCAGGGGTTGCGCGCGGCTTGGTTGCCCATCTTCACCTATTGCGCTGTGACAACCCAGGCAGGCAATATTGACGATGTATTCGCCGCGCGCTACCTGTTCAGGCGTTCCCTCTACGGTGAACTCCGGGGCGGGATCTGCGCCGGGAAAATAGCCTGTGATGAATCCGCGCGCGCCAGCAAACGAAACCGCCGCAAAGACCAGCGTCAGCAATCCCGCGCCGAGCCCGCCGAGAATCTTGACCCACATCCGTTGCGCTTTGATGGCGCGATAGGTGAGGCGACCGAAGAAAAAGGTGATGGCAAGAACGATGAGTAGAACGAGCAGGTTTATGAACATTGTTTATTCTCCTTTGGTAAACTTTTTAAACACGAAGGACACAAAGGGGAAAGGCAAGGATCGCGGCGTTACGTGATTTCCTTCGTGACCCTTGCGCCCTTTGTGTTTGAGAGGTTTTATCCCTCCAACAATTTCTTCAACGTCTCGAGATTCCCTGCAAACTGCTTCTCCATCTGACTCATCATCAACCCCTCCGCCAGTTTAAAGAAACCGCCAGGCGTCGCCTCTGTAAAAAGTGTGACCAGTGTGCCGCTTCCATCCGCCTGGAATTTCATCCCGCCTGCCAGCGGGAACGCGGACTTGGTCGCTTTCCATTCGTACGCGAAGGGCGGACTCCAGACGGTCACTTCGCCGAGCGTCTCCATCGTCTGACCGAGGGCTTTTGCCTTCCACGAGTACGTGGAGCCGACGCCAAACGCGCCCGTGGATGTGACCTTCGCTTCGATGACGCCCTCCTGCCACATCCCTTCTTTATCGAAGTCCGTTGCGAACGCGAAGGCTTTCTCAGGCGCGCAGTTGACGTGGATTGATTTTTCGAGTTTCATTTTTTCTCCTTTGGTGAAATGATCTGGTCACATTCTACAAAGCCGCCGTTTAGAAATCGTTTATTTTTGGGGAGTCTTCGGCAGTACCGCGAGATTATCTCGCCCCAAAAGCGACATGAATGTCGCGGTACTGTGAGATTTATCTCGCTGGCGCAATCGCAAAATGAACTTTGCGGTACTACTTCGCTTGAAACAACGTGACCTGCAACCCATCGGGATACTGGAGGCGGACGTTGAGATCGCCCCAGGGAGTTTCGACGGGCGCGTGGACGAGGGTCGCGCCGTTGGCAAGCGCCCGCTTCAGCGCGGACTGGAGGTCTGGCGCCTGCAGCGCGAAGCGGATCTGCCCGCTGACTCGTTTCTCCGCTTCGAACTGGTCTATCACTTCCGCCTGGCGCTCGTCGAACAGTTCGAGCATGAAGCGTATCTTTTGCGGGTCGCGTTCCGTTTTGAGGGAGAACGCCACGATCACCGAAACGCCGTGCGCCAGCAGAAATCCGATGACGAAGATGATGTGCGGGAAGACAACGAGTTGGTAAAGCATGAGAGACTCCTTTGGCGAAAGTTTGAACTATTGACTTTTGAAAATTAAAAGTCCGTTTATTAGCCCAAAACACGAGAGAAAATGCATGGGTTTTCGGACTTACTTTATTCAAAAATCAATAAGTACTGTTTATTTCATATTCGCGCGCCCAACGAGAAAGAACCCGATGGCAACGATCAACCACAACGTCGGCGGGATATAGCCTGCGGGTGAGTCCATGAAGAGTCCGCTCCACTGGGCGTAATAGGCGACGAGGCTGATGCCGAGCGTTGCCAGAAGTCCCGTCTGAAAAACGGCGTTGCGCGCGTTGGACACGGGCTCGTTGCGGGTCAGCAGGCAGAGAATACCCATCGTGATACTGAATACATTGAACCCGAATGTGAAAAAGTCGAAGCCGCCGCCCATGAAGAATCCCGTGACACCTTCAATCAGGAACCAGGCGCCAGCGATGGTGAGGAAGAGTTTTGGTTTCATTTTGTCTTCTCCTTTGGTGAAAAATCAGTTTGTGAGTCTTCGGATGAATCCTTCATCCACTTTTCGAGAAACCCTGTGAGTTCTGCCAGATTTTTAAATCCAATACGATCCTCCTTCTGCGAATCCTGCAAACTAAGCCGCCACGCCGCGTGGCTTCCATCCGCGCCGCGCTCCTCCCACACGAGCAGGACGAAATGGTGATAATGCGGCGGGCGGGGTTGGGAGATCGTTGTCATGGAATCTGGCAGCCCAGTCATAATTGGGATAAACTTACGCCCATTATAGAAAGCCAGCGTTTAGAAATCGTTTATTTTCCGTACCGCAAACTTCAGTTTGCGCCTCGTCCCCCAAGGGACAAACTGAAGTTTGTCGTACCCGCTCCCCAACCGTACCCGCCCCCCAACCGTCATGGACACCATCTACTACCGCCGCAAACTGCCGCACATCCACCCGCAGAACAACCCGCTGTTTATCACCTTCTCGCTGGTGGATTCGCTCCCTGCCGCCGTGGTTGCCGAGTTAAAAACCCAGCGCGAAAAAGAACTACAAGCCGCCAAAAGCGCCGAAGAACGCTACACCATCCAGAAAAAATATTTTGGGCATTACGACGAATGGCTTGACCGCTGCGAACATGGGCATGACTGGCTCAGGCAGGAATCCATCGCGCAAATTGTGGCGGACGAAATTCATCAGGCAGCCAGTCATCATTACGAACTCTACGCGTATTGCATCATGCCCAATCACGTTCACCTGCTCATCCTCTCACTCATTGAAAAATTCCCGCCTTCCAATATGAAGAGCGCCATCTCCCCCATCGCCGAGATCATGCGCCTACTCAAAGGACGCACTGCCCGTTATTGCAACCTTGCGCTCAACCGCATGGGCGCATTCTGGCATCACGAATATTACGATCATTATGTCCGCGATGAAAAGGAGATGGAACGAATCATTCTGTACATCTTGAATAACCCCGTCAAAGCGGGGCTGGTGAATGAGTGGAAAGATTGGAAGTTCGCCTATGTCACCCCCGAATTCGGCGAGTGGTAGTAAGACAAACTTAAGTTTGTCCTACCTCGGCGCCCCGCAAATCACCCGCGCCAATTCCCCCATCACCAATTTCATCTCCAACAAAGTCCCTGCTTTGCTGGCGTATCTCGCCGTCACCCGCCGCGCCCACTCGCGCGACAAACTCGCCGCGCTCCTCTGGGGCGAGATGTCCGACGCGGACGCGAAAAATAATCTTCGGCAAGCCCTCGCCAACTTGAAAAAATATTTTGAAGATGAACTGACCATCACCCGCGATGCGATTGAATTCACGGGCGATGCCTTTGTGGACTCAATTGAATTCGACTCCGCCCTCCGTTCCGCTTCTTCTTCTGACTTGGAGCGGGTCGCGGTTATTCTGACGGATTCCCTGCGCCTGTATCGCGGCGACTTTCTCGAAGGTTTCCATATCCGCGAGGCCCCCGACTTCGAAGATTGGATGCTGACCGAACGCGCCCGCCTGCGCGAACTCGCCCTGCAAGCCATCCACCGACTCGCTGAAATCCAAATGAGCCGCGCGGACTATCCCGCCGCGCTCGAAGCCACCTCCCGCCTGCTCGCCTTCGACCCGTGGCGAGAAGAGGCGCATCGTCAACGTATGTCTGCCCTCGCCCGCGCGGGTCAACGTTCCGCCGCGCTCGCGCAGTATCAGTCGTGCCGCCGCGTTCTCGAAAAAGAGTTGGGCGTCGAACCCGCCGCTGAGACGACCGCGCTCTACGAGCAGATCCGCAACGCGGAGAATGTGTCCCTGCACAACCTGCCTGTCAGCGCCACGTCGTTCGTCGGGCGCGAAGCGGAATTGGCGGAGATACGCGTCAGGTTGGCAAATGCCGATTGCCGCCTCATCAGCCTCGTGGGAGAGGGAGGCGTGGGCAAGTCCCGTTTGGCGCTGCAAGCCGCGCAGGGACTCGTCCAGCAGTTCATCAACGGCGCGTGGTTCGTCCCGCTTGCCCCCATCAAAGATATCGAAGGGATGTTCCTCGCGATTGCCAACGCATTGAAGATCAACGCGACGGGCGGCGAACAGGTTCGTGAATTTTTGCGCGATAAAAATCTCCTGCTCATTCTCGACAACATGGAGCAGTTGATCGGTGACGCGGCGCTGAAATGGATCGGCGAAACGATCCGCGCCGCGCCGCAGGTGAAGATTTTGGTCACTTCGATCGCGCGGTTGAACGTGCAGGCGGAGACCCTGCTCGAGGTGCGCGGACTCGCGCACGCGGAAAATTCATCGCCCGCCGCGAAACTGTTTATCGAGCGGGCGCGGCAGATCAAGCCCGACTTCAACCCCAGCGCGGACGATCTCGCCGCGATTGCGTGTCTATGTGAACTCGTTGGCGGTTCGCCGCTGGCGCTCGAACTTGCCGCCGCCTGGGTGCGCGGACTCTCCGTTTCAGACATCGTGAGGGAGATCGAGCGCAATCTCGATATTTTGGCAACGGCGCAACAAGACCTGCCACCGCGTCATCGCAGTATCCGCGCGGTCTTCGATCATTTTTGGAATTTGCTCTCGCCCGAAGAACGAATTGTCTTTCAAAAACAAGCCGTCTTTCGCGGCGGATTCACGCGGGAGGCGTTCGAAGCCATCACGGGCGCGAATTTATCCATGCTGGCGCGCTTCGTAGATAAGTCGGCCGTCCACTTCAGCGAAGACGGGCGCTACCGCCGCCATTCGCTGATGGTTCAATATGGTACACTGCGCCTGAGCAAAAACGACGCGCTCTGCGCGCAAGTCCGCGAGACGCACGCGCTGTATTTCAGTAAATTCGTCAACCAGTTGGAAAAGGAATTCATCGGCGGACAGCCGCAAAAAGCCATGCCCCTCTTTTTAGCCGACCTGCCCAACATCCGTCTCGCGTGGGAGTGGGCGGTCGAGAATCACGACGCAAGCGTGTTCAACGATATGTCCGATTCGGTCATGCAGGGGTTCGACCTGGCGGGGTTGTATGGCGAAGCGCTTCAAATGGCGGAACACGCGGCTGGGTCGCTGGAGCCGTTGCCCAAATCTGCCAAACGCGAAACGGTCATCGCCAGAGGCAAGGTGATGGGACTGGCGGGCGCGTTCCTATTTCGGCTGGGCGAATACGGACAGGCGATGGAGAAATGTGAGGCGTCCATGCAGACGCTGGAGAAATACCGTCCGCACATTGCGTACGCGCACACGCTCGTCTACGCGGGCGCGGCGCAATTCGGGTTGGGCGACATGAACGCCGCCACCCAGTTTTGGGAGCGGGCGATCCGGGAATATCACGCGGCGGGTTCGCTCTGGGGCGAGACAACCAGCCGCAACAATCTCGCGGAAGCGTTGATCGCGGCGGGAAATTTGTTCGACGCCAAAATACATTCGCGCGAGGCGCTCGCGTTGGGACAGAGAATGAACAACGCCGAAATGGCTGGCAGTTCATTTATCAATCTCGCCCTGATCGCGTTGCAGGAAGGAGCTGTCTCCGACGCGGCGCGATTTGCCGAAGAGTCGCTTTCCCGCTTTCAGCAATCGGGGCACGACGCCCATATCGCCAATTCCATGTCCATCCTGGCGCGGGTCGCGGCGAAACATAATAACGCTGCCGAGGCGCGCCGCCTGCTGGAGGAAAGTATCGGCATTTTGAAGCGCGTCGGCAATCGGCTGTACCTGGAGCAGTGCGAGCAGGAACTGGCGGAGGTGGTGTCCGCGTTGGGGAAAGACTGATATTAACAGCGTTTTTTGGTAACTACTCAGCCTCGAACATGTCGCTGCGAGGCGGTCTTGGTTTTGCCGAAGCAGTCTCTCCATGCCGGGAGATTGCTTCCCTTCGACAGGCTCAGGACAGGCGTCGGGACCCCGAAAAAACATCGGGGCAAGCGAGCAAGAGCCCTCCTCGCAACGACAGGTCTGAGTAGTTACGTTTTTTGCAGATATTCAAAAAGGAGAATGCCATGACAGAAACTGATGTTGCGCGTTGGATCATAATGTTTTGCGTTGCGCCGATCCTCCTGGGCGGATTGTTAATCACAGACGGGATATTTGGCGTCGTTTTGTTCCTGAATCTACGCGCGCTGCGGGCGGCGAAAGATTGGGTTTCGACGAGAGGCACGATCATTACTTCCAAAATAAAGGTAATGGGGATACGCTCAAGAGGCGGCAGGACGCAGACCAACATCCCCGTGGTGGAATATTCGTACCAGGTGGGTGGGCAATCGTACCAGAACGACAAGTTGTATGCGGGTCACGCCTTTGGAGGGGATAAAAAACAGGCGACGGAAAAGTTTCTGGAGCAATATCCCGAAGGCGGTTCGGTGGAGGTTTTTTATAACCCAAACAACCCCGCGGAATCGGCGTTGCACAAGAACAATCCCAATGTTCGGGGCATTGTCGTCATCTTGATCGTCGCCAACCTGGTCTTATGCGGGATGCTTCCCATTTTCTGGCTGATCATAGGAATGGTTTCGCCATGACGACTCTTCCGTAACAAGCGGGAAAGAGCCTAAACACGAAGGACACCATGCGCACAAAGGAAAAAAAGGTACGATCGTTTTTTCTGCGTGACCTCTGTGTACTTTGTGTTTGAAAAGGGTTTTCCCGTTAATAACGGTAAAACCTCCTCGACCCAATCTTCTGGAGGCAACATGAACACAATCGCAACAATCCACTCGCGCGGGATTCGATTTCTTTTGGCGATCATCATCGCCGTAAGCATGGCGCTCGCAGTGACGCCCGCGCAAGCCTGCGCCTGCGGCATTTACGTCCCGCTGGACGGCGAGGCGAGCGTCACTGAGGAACTTGTCCTGATCCGCTGGGACGGTCAGACCGAAGACATCGTCATGACGCTGGGCGTGCTGGGCAGTTCGAGCGAGGCGGCGGTCGTCTTCCCCGTCCCCGCGCGGGCGGAGGTTCAACTCGCGGACGCCGAAATCTTCGACGCGTTGCAGGAGTTGACGAAGCCCATCGTCGAAAAGCAGATCGCGTTGTTCCCGATGGTGGGCGGCACAGATGGCGCGCCTGGCGGAGCCGCCGTGACTTTGCTCGAACGCCAGACGCTCGGTCCCTTCGACGTGTCCACGCTCGCCGCAACGGACGCGGACGCGCTCGGCAACTGGCTCGCCGAAAACGGCTACAATCTCGCGCCCGAAGTCGCCGCCGCGCTCGAACCGTACGTCCAGCAGAATTGGTACTATGTCGCAGTGCGCCTCTCCCCCGGCGCGGGCTCGGACGAATTGACGGGCGAACTCGACCCGTTGTGGATCACCTTCGACTACGACAAGATCGTTTACCCCATGCGGCTCTCGGCGTTGGCGCGCGACTCGCTCACGGTCTTCATGTACGTCCTGGCGGATCACCGCGTCCAAAAGCCGATGTCGTACGGATACGAAGACGTTCAATACGCCGATTGGATTGACCCCGCCTCTCTGGAAAACGATTCGCCTCTCGCATCCTTCGTCACGAAGAAAATGTTCCTGACCAAAATCGTCGAGGATATTCACCAGCCCGAAACCATCACGGACGATTACGTCTTCGAGTTCGCCGCCTCCGACGAAACGTATCACATCGTCCGCTACGAATACACGTACGGCATTGCGGGGATTCCCTTTTTTATCCTGATTCCCGGCGGTATTTTGCTTGGCGCGTTTGTTATCGGGGCGTTCGTTGTCTTGAGTCTCCGGAGCAAATCTCCGCTTCCAAAAGCCTGAGCCGCGTCAGCCAAAACGAAATCATACAACTTGACGCCTGAAACCTGATACTTGAAACATGACTCGCTGGCTCAACCCTCCTCCCGTAGACGTTTCGCCTCTTTCGACCCTCGACCTGCCTCTCCTCCTCCAGCAGACTCTCATCCGACGCGGCATCGTCACACCTGACGCCGCCCGCGCCTTCCTCCACCCCGACGAAACTCCATCCACGCCATTCCCCAATATCGAATCGGCAACAGAAATTATTCAAGCCGCCATCCAACGCAAGGATCGCATCTGCGTCTGGGGTGACTTCGACGTGGACGGGCAAACCTCCACCGCCCTGCTTGTGCAAACGCTTCAATCCCTCAGCGCGGATGTTGTTTATTACATTCCGATTCGCGGCAAAGAGAGTCACGGCGTTCACATCGAATCGCTTGCGCCGATTATTGATAATGGAATCAAACTCATCATCACCTGTGATACAGGCATCACCGCGCACGAAGCGATTGAGTACGCCAACTCGCGCGGTGTAGATGTTGTCATCACCGATCATCACGATCTGAGCGAAACATTACCGAATGCAAAAGCAATTATCAATCCAAAGTTATTGCCTCCAGAACACCCGCTCAAAAATCTCGCAGGTGTTGGCGTTGCATACACACTCGCCGAAGCGCTGTTAGACGATAGACCGCAGACCATTGACCATGAAGCATCGTCCGTTGTCCATCGTCCATCGTCAGAAGAACTACTCGACCTCGTTGCCCTCGGACTTATCGCCGACGTCGCCCTCCTTCAAAGGGAAACACGTTCGCTCGCACAAAGGGGAATTCAACAACTTCGCAAAACGAATCGCATTGGTTTGAAAGTGATGGCGGAACTCTCGAACACGAATCTCGAATCGCTGACCGAAGAAACCATCGGCTTCACGTTTGCGCCCCGCTTGAACGCGCTCGGCAGATTGAGTGATGCCAACCCCGCCGTTGAATTACTAAACACCAATAACCCCGCACGCGCCAGAGTCCTCGCCGCGCAAATTGAAGGCTTGAACGCGCAACGAAGATTGTTGACGAGTCAAGTCACCGAAGCGGCGGAGGCGCAGTTGCGTGAACATCCCGAATTGTTGAACGAGCCAGCCATTGTTTTGTCTCACCCCAACTGGCCCGGTGGAGTTGTCGGCATTGTGGCAAACCGTCTCGTGGATCGTTATCACAAACCCGCGCTACTTCTCACCGAATCGGACGATGGCATCTTGCGCGGTTCAGCGCGTTCTATCGAAGGACTGCATATCACCGAGGCGATCTCATCGCAAAAAGAATCGCTACTGAACTTCGGCGGTCATCCCATGGCGGCGGGACTATCGCTCAAAAAAGATAATTTCACTTCTTTTCGTCGCGGACTTGGCAAGGCAATCGAGAAGCAACTCGGTGAAATTATCCGCGAAGAGCCGACGCTTCAAATTGACTCATGGCTCGGCTTGGATGAAATCAACTTAGAATTGGCAGGCGCGATTGAAATGCTTGCCCCGTTCGGCGCAGGAAACCCGAAATTGACATTCGCCTCGCGCGGCGTGACGTTGAAGTCGGTGGCGGAGATCGGCAAGACAAAAGAACATTTACGTTTGGCGGTGGAAGATGAAAACGGAAATGTGCAAAGGGTTTTATGGTGGGGTGGCGCAGGCGAAGACTTGCCAGAAACGGGAACCCAAATTGACATCGCCTATTCTGTGCGAGCCTCCACGTTTCGCGGCGAAAAGCAAGTCAATGCGACGTTCGAGGAATTGCGTCTTGTCGAAAACAAAGTTATTGAAATTCAAAAAACAAAACTTGAAATCGTTGACTTGCGCTTGAAACCTGCGACATTTGACCTTCGACCTTCAACTTTGATTTGGGCAGAAGGCGCGGATAAATCAAAAGGCAAATCACGCTACGAGTTGTATCCCGCCGACGAGCTTGTGATTTATACAACACCCGCATCACCCTCAGACCTTCGCGCTGTGTTGGAAGTTGTCAAACCGAAGATCGTCCACGTGTTAGCAGTTTCACCCGCGAAAGAAAAAACAGACGAGTTCCTCGCGCGACTGGCGGGCATGGCAAAGTTTGCGATCAACAACAAAGGCGGGAAAGTTTCGGTGAACGAGCTGGCTGTCGCAACCGCGCAACGCGTCAACGCCGCGCGGATCGGTTTGGAGTGGCTGGCGGCTGGGGGTCACGTATCAGCCGTCCCCGAGGGCGAAGCGGTTCTTTTATCCGCCGGGAATGGCGCGGCGAATCAATATCTCCAAAAGGAATTGTTCATCGCTGTGAGGGGCATCCTTGAAGAGACAGCCGCGTTCCGCGAATATTTTGCGCAAGCCGATTTGGAGCAGGCGTTTGGCGGTATGTAATTCACTGCGTGGGGGTTGGCGTGGGGGTGAGGATGGGGTCGGGGACGATGAGCGAATCAAGGTTAATCGCGCCGCCCGAGAGATGGGTGATGGCGACGCTGTGCGTGCCATTGATCAAGATCGGTGAAACCCATTCTGCGATACTTATCGCGCCGGAGGTCTGATTCAAGTCAAAATCCAATCCGTCGAGCGAGACGCGCGTTATCCCAAGCCCGGGACCTTCCTGGTAAAAGATTCGAATCTGTTCGCCGATGAAGCGGAAGGAGAGCGAATTATTCAATACGTTTGAAACATGCAGTGTGTCCTCGAAGGCATCGGGTACATCCACTTGTTCGATCCAATTCCCTGCATATTGAATGTGCGCGTCGAAATCGTCGTAGGTGCCGGGGTTGAGCGGCGCGTTGGATGGCGAGGTGGTGGGTTTGGAGGACGACGCGCTGGTCGGCGCAGATGATGGTTTGGTTGGCTTGGAGGGGGCGGGTTTGGTCAACACGGAGGATGGTTTGGTGGGAACGCGTGGTTCCTCGACATCCTCAGTCTCCTCGGTTTGGGTCGGTTGCAAAATGTCCAAGTCGAACGGCGTGACGGTGGGTTCGGAGGTTGCTTCACCTTCCGCCGCGCTTTCATCGGGGGTGAGTGTCGTGAACCCCGGTTCGGTTCCAAGAAGCAGATATTTAAATGGAGTGAAGGTTTCGTTCGCGACAGAAACGGATCGAAACGAAATTAACTGCCCAAGGAGCAAGACGAGGCAAATACCAAACACAGCGAAGACGCCAAACGTGATTGGAATAATGAAAGCGCGATCGAAAGTTGGCTTGTTATCCATGCGTTTCTTTGTCTGTAATTTCCAACGCCTTGTCCAAAATATCGATCCCCTCCTTGAGTTGCTCCTCAGAGATGATCAGCGGCGGAATGACCAACACAGTATGCCAGTGTGCGTACAGGAACAACCCGTGATCGAGGCAATATTTTTTCAACGCGTTCATTGCCGGCGATGAGCTGTTCCATGGCGCCATCGGTTCTTTGGTTTTTCGATCCTTGACTAATTCAAGGATTCCGAACAACCCGATCGAGCGGACTTCGCCAACGGAGGGATGCGCCTCGCCCAGATCGGTCAACATGCGCTTCAAGACCGGACCCATGCCTGCCACTCGTTGGACGATTTGATCGTCCCTCATCGCCTGAATGTTGGCGACAGCCGCCGCCAGCGAGACCGGATGCGATGTGTAGGTCAATCCACTTTCGAATGGCGTCTCGTTGAACGCGGCGGCGATCTCCGGCTTCATGGCAACCGCCCCCAGCGGCGCGTACGCGGAGGTGAGTCCTTTTGCCATGGTGATAATGTCCGGGACAACATCCCAATGTTCAACGGCGAACCATTTGCCGGTGCGGCCGAATCCGCTCATCACTTCGTCGCAGATCATCACGATTCCATATTTGTCGCACAGGGCGCGCGCGCCTTGCATATATCCATCAGGCGGGATGATGACGCCGTTGGCGCCGGTGACCGATTCCATCAGGATGGCGGCAATGGTTTCGGGTCCCTCGTATTGGATGATCTCTTCAAGGTGGTTGAGGTAATCCCGCGCAAAGTCCTGCTCTGAGATGTCGTTGTTGTTCCGGTGAAAATTGGAGCGGTAGCGATACGGGTCGAGAAAATGAACCACGCCGGTCATGAGATTTGGCTCCCAGACGACGCGACGGGGGTCGCCGGTCGCCGCCATGGCGCCGGCAGTTGCCCCATGGTAAGACCGGTAGCGCGTCAGGATTTTGTGTCGCCCGGTATATCCGCGCGCGAGTTTGATGGCGTTCTCGTTGGCGTCCGCGCCGCCGAGGGTGAACAGAATCTTCGTCAGGGCTTGATGCGGGGTTACCTCTGCGATTGTTTTGGCGGCAAGCGCGCGGATTTTGGTCGTCATGCCCGGCGCGGCGTAGGGGAGTTCCGCCGCTTGCTCTTGCATGGCTTTGATAACGCGCTCGTCTCCGTGCCCGATGTTGACGCACATGGTCATCGAATTGAAGTCGAGGTAACGCTTGTCGTCCACGTCCCAGAAATACACGCCCTTGGCGCGCCTCACCGCGATCGGGTTCACCTTTGCTTGCGCCGACCATGTAAAAAAGACATGGTCTTTTGTCAATTGTAGAATTTCATGATCCGGCAGATCGAACATTATTCACCTCTGAGTAAGTATACAAGTAGACAGGTAAACACGTAGACACGTAGACACGTGGATGCGCAAATACTTGTTTACCTGTTTCCTTGTTTACCTTCTTTCCCCCGAATTATAACCCTCCACATTTTTACTTTCCTGTGATAAACTCCGCCCGCTTTACAACAGGCGCTTAACACGTGCCTTTCCGCTCCCGGCAGACCCACGGTCTGAACAGGAGCAATCCCATGGAAAGGAGGAATACCCTCATGCGAAATTATGAATTGGTTTGTATTATCCAGCCTGACCTGGACGAAGCCGCGTTTAAAGGCGCGGTTGAAAAGATTCAAGGCTGGGTGACAGAAGCCGGCGGAACAGTGGAAAAAGTGGATATTTGGGGACGTCGCCGATTGGCGTACATCATCCGCAAACAACGCGAAGGTCAATATGTTCTCTTGAACCTAACCATCAACCCCAAATCCACGTCTGACCTGGAGCGCAATATCCGCTTCCTGGAGCCGGTCATGCGCCATATGCTGACGGTGGTATAGAGTCGATCTTTTTTTCTGGTTGGAACACAAGGAGTTGAAATGAGCCGCGGATTGAACAAAGTTCAGATCATTGGTCATCTCGGGCGCGACCCCGAAATGCGCTACACGCCTTCCGGGAAACCCGTCACCACCTTCACTGTGGCGGTCAGCCGCACGTGGAATACCAATGACGGCGAGCGTCACAATGAGACCGAATGGTTCAACATCGTAGCCTTTGGGAGCCTGGCAGAAACCTGCAAGCAGTATCTCAACAAAGGCAGGCAGGTGTACATCGATGGGCGGTTGCAAACCCGCCGCTGGGACGACAAAGAAGGCGTCAAGCACACCAGCGTGGAGATCGTCGCCAATGAGATGATTATGCTGGGCGACCGCCGCGACCATACCCAGCACGGAAGCGCTCCTTCAGAGTCTGAACCGCGCGACACAGACTTGCCTACCCAGGAAGACGAATTTCCATTTTAACGATACAGAAGCAGGCATCGCATCGATGTTTGCCGAAAGAAATAACGGAGTACTATCATGGCTGAAGAAAGAGAACAACGTAGGTCGTACGACGGCGGAGAAGGCGGGGGCGGCGAGCGCCGCTTTTTTGCCAAACCCAAGTTTTGCCAGTTCTGCGCCGACAAATCCCTGACGATCGATTACAAAAAGATCGACTTGCTGAGAAAATACATTGGCGATGATGGGCGCATCCGCCCGCGCCGCCAGACCGGCGCATGCGCGCGTCACCAGCGCGTGGTCGCCGCGGCGATCAAACAAGCGCGCCAGATTGCCTTGATTCCTTTCACAGGCTCGCAAGCAGACACGAACCGATAAGCGCGTATGAGCAATCAAAGCCACACACCACGCATCGTTACCAAAAAACACATTGCCCGCCTCGAGCGCGAACGTCAGCAAGCGCGCCTGGCTCGCTGGATCGCCTTGGGCGGAATTGTTCTGGTGGCGCTGATCATCGGGTATGGATATCTAAACCTGAATTACTTGCAATTGAACGACCCGGTCATGACGATCAACGGACAAGACGTCTCCACAAAAGAATTTCAGGAACGCGTGCAGGTGCAACGGTTGATCCTCTTGAACGAATATCAAAACCTGCAATTCCAACAAAATTTCGGCTTGGATACCACCCAGCAAATGCAGTCGGTCGCTTTCACATTACAGAACCCGACCCTCCTGGGCCAGCAAACATTGGATAACCTCAAGACTGAGATCCTCGTGCGACAACAAGCCGAGAAGATGGGCATCGTTGTGACAAAGGACGAAGTAGATTCGGCAATTCAAGCGGCGTATGGATTTTTCCCAAATGGGACCAAGACTCCCACGGTCACGCCGACCGCGGTCGAATTCCCGACCCTCTCCTCGCAACAATTGACGTTATACCCATCCACGTTTACACCGTCGCCCGCGCCGACATCCGCAAACGCCCCAACGGGAACGCCGGATCCTGCCGTGTCTGCAACTGCCACCACCACCTCGGCGCCCGCCACCCCCACGTTCGTCCCCTTGCCGGCAACAGCGACTGCCACGCCCTACACTCTCGATGGCTATAATCAGCAATACGCCACAGCGATGGCGAACTTCAAAGCTAACAGCGGCTTCAGTGAAGCGACCTTGTACTCCGTCTACGAGTATGGCTTGATCCGCGACAAGGTGTTTGAAAAAATAACCGCCGACGTTCCCCGCGCGCAAGAGCAGGTCTGGGCGCGTCACATTTTGGTGGATAACCTCACCGGGGTCAGCAACGCGCAAGCCTATTTCGATCTCGGTTACGATTTTGCCGATGTTGCCCGCAAGGTATCGAAGGATACCGGCTCGGCAGTCAACGGCGGCGACCTGGGCTGGTTCGGCAAGGGCATGATGGTGCCCGAATTCGAGAATGCCGCTTTTAGTCAGGAGGTTGGCGTGATCGGCGAGCCGGTCAAAAGCCAGTTCGGATATCACATCATTCAAGCGCTCGGTCGTGCCGAACTGCCATTGAACGCAAGCCAGTATCGCCAGGCGCAGGATACCGCCTTCACCGAATGGTTGGCAAAAGTCGAAGAAGAATCCAAGATCGAGATCTTCGATACATGGCAGGAGCGGGTTCCGCCTGAGCCGGCCGGGTTCGGTCAATAACAGTTTTACTCAGAATCAAATCGCCCCGCTTAACACGAGCGGGGCGATTTGATTTAGGCGCTATCCGAAATAAAATGGGATGCAGGCCCCCCCCCCGCTGAAAAACGCAGATTTTTCTAGCTCCGCCGTTTTTAACGGGAAAGCCCAAAACCTCAGCCACGGATTCGCGCGGATTGTTCTAAAAATTCGTGAAATCCGCGGCGAAGAATCTTTGTGAGCGTTTTAATCCCGCCCAAAACGAGAGAGTTATTTTTCTTCAATCTCCGCGAACTCGGCATTCTCTGTGGCTGAAACTCTTTCTCATGCCTTGAAAACCTCCCTAGCCTCGTTTCAACATATCCTCGGTTACCTGATCCAGCCGCAGGCTGATCATCTGGCTGGCCGAATCGCGCCCCATGGTGATGCCGTAGATCACATCCGCCGCCTGCACGGTATTGCGGTTATGCGTGATGATGATGAATTGCGTTTCCTTGCTCAACTCCTGCAACAAATCGCGGAAGCGACCCACGTTCGCCTCGTCGAGCATCGCGTCCACCTCATCCATCACGCAGACCGGGGTGGGCGACACTTTAAGCAATGCGAACACCAATGCGACAGCCGTCAAACTTCGCTCGCCGCCGGAGAGCAACGCCAACCCCTGCTCGCGCCGACCAGGCAAACGCGCCTCGATCTCGATGCCTGTTTCAACGAGATTGTCAGGATCGGTCAACGCCAGTCGCGCCGACCCGCCGCCGAACAGACGCGTGAACATGGCGCGGAATTGTTTATCCACCAAGTCGAACGTCTTCGAGAACGATTGTTTCGTCAACTCATCAAGTTCAGCCATCACCTGTCGCAGGTCCGCTTCAGCTTTGCGCAAATCGTCCACTTGGGTCTTCATAAACGAATACCGCTCAGACTCCGCGTCGAATTCCTGCTTTGCCTCGGGATTCACGGGCCCTAACCTGCGCACGCGCGAGCGGTTCTGGGTCAATTGCGCTTCCAGGTCAGGCGAGACCTCGGTCACCACCGGCAATTCCTCCACCATGCCTTCCAGCGGCAACGGCACAGGTCCCGAAACTTCCTCGGCGTACTCGAACATCACCAGCCCAAAATCGTCGGAAATTTTCTGGCGCAAATTATCGAGCGCCTCCTGTTTTCTCAATTGCTCCAATTGCGCCTGCCCCGCCAAACGTTCGGCGGTTGCCAACATCCTCTGCGCGTTCGCCTCGCTATCCTGTAAACGCGCCTCATCTTGTTCAGCGGTTTCCAATACCATCTCAGAGGGTTCGATCTGAATGCGCAGATCCTCGATTTGTTTTTGCAATTCACTTTCGCCCTCGCGGAACGCGGCTTTTGAACTTTCCAACTCGCTCAACGAGGTTTCAACATCCAGCGCCCTTGCGGAGATTTCAGCGCGGCGCGTATCGAACCGCTCCGCCTCGATTGACCGCTCCTCTTTCCGCGCGCGGGCATCGTCCAGGGCGCGTTCCACAACCGCCACGCGCGTACCCCAATACGTCGCTTTCGATTGCGTCTCCGCCAGGTCGGTTTCAATCAATTGCGCGGCGAGCGCTTTCACTTCTTCTTGCGCGCCCGCAGAGCGCGTCTCGATTTCCGACAGCGCGCTCACGAGATTATTTTTTGCGGATGCCGCCTCGTCCGATTCCGTCTCCAGTTGACGCTGTTGCCCCTTCTGCCACTCCAACTGACGACGAGCCGCTTCCGATTCCAGCCCGGCTTGATTCTCCCGCGCCTGCGTTTCCTCCAGCCTGAGGCGCGATTCGCGCGACTCGCCCTCAGCGTGACTCAGCGCCCGCGCCGCATCCTCCATCCGCGCGGAAAGCGAATCGACTTCACCGTTCAGCAAAGCGATCTGCGCGCCCAACGCGTCCAGGGCTTCGGTCCACTCTCGCTTTTGGCGAGGCCGGCTGAGCGCGGAGGAAGAAGCGGTCTTCCCGGCGATGATCAGCCCATCGCCGCGGAAGACTTCCCCTTGCAATGTCACCACGCGCGCGCGCATCGGCAGTTCGCGGATCATCCGCCGGGCAGAGGGGCGATCGCGCGCGATCAAGGTATGCCCAAGCATCACGCGCGCCGCCGCCTGTAACTCGTCGCTGACATTGACAAGCTCCGAAGCGACGCCGATGCAATCGTCATCGTTTGGCTTCGACAGTATTTCACGCGAAAGATGTTCGATGGGGAGGAGCACGGCGCGCCCGGCTTCGTCGGCTTCGAGGAGTTTCAGCGCGTCTTCGATCTCGTCGGCGTCGAGCAAAATGGCGTCGAGCGTGTCGCCGAGCGCGGCAGAGATCGCCGTTTCGAGCTCCGCCGGCACATCGAGCAACGCGCTCAACGCGCCGCGCGTGCGTTTGAGTTTGAACTGTCGCGCCGCATCGAGTAAAAAGCGGGCGCCTTCGGCATAGCCCGCCAACGATTGTTCAGCCTGCTCGATCACTTCAAGTTGCGTTTTGACGCGCGTATGCTCGCCGAGTTTTTCCGCGCGGTCTTCGTTTCTTGCGCGTCGTTCGCCTTCCAGTGAATTCGCTTTCAACTTCCCGCTTTCCACCTTCTCTTGCGCAACCTTGAATTGTTCCTCAGATTCTTCGCGATTCTTCCGCGCTTCTGAAAATTTTTCGCTGATTGCCTTTGCGTCCAATTCCGCAGAAGCCGCGCCCTTGCGTGTTTCTTCCAGCCGGGTCCGCAATGCTTCGGAGCGTATTGTTAATTCGTCGAACCTTGCCTGCGACTCAGCCCTCTGGGTGGTCCATTTTTCGATCTGCGCCCGGGCTGATTGGATCTTTTCCTCGAGCGTGGCGCGGTCGAGTTGGCGGGTTTGTAATTTTTGTTGCGCGTCGCCAAGTTGTTGCTGCGCTTCGTTGTATTCGGTTTGCAGGCGCGCGAACTCGCGTTCGGTTTCTTCGATTCGCGCGCGCGCGAGATTTTCTTCATCCCCGGCGCGTTCTTTTTCGGTGAGCATGGAAGTCTGCGACGCGAGTAGTGAGCGCCGCCGTTCCTCGAGCACGGCGAGTTCGCGGCTCGCTTCCTCGCGCTGGCTGTGCAGTTCAGACGAAGCGCGATGCCAGGCGTTCAACTCTGCCCGCAAGCCGACGAACTTTTCACGGAAAGCGTTGTATTCTGTTTGCGCCAGTTGATGCGCCTCGCGCGCTTCGACCACGCGCGTATCCTGTCCTTTCATCGCTTCGCGCGCGGTTGTAAGTTCCTGCTGGGCGCGATGCCAGTGATAGCCGTACCAATCGCGCAAAATGATTTTCAAATCTGCCTGGGCGCGCGAGAATTCGATGGCGCGTTTTGCCTGCCGTTCGAGGCTCCGCAAGCGCGGCTCCAATTCAGACATGATGTCGAGCACGCGTTCCAGGTTGCGTTGGGTGTTGTCGAGCCGTTTCATGGCGTCTTCGCGGCGGACGCGGTACAGACCCACTCCCGCCGCCTCCTCGAACAAGCGGCGACGTTCATCTGCCTTCAACGCCAGCGACGCGTCCACGAGTCCCTGCCCCAGAATCGTGTACGTTCGTTCCGATAGCCCGGACGCGGCGAGGATTTCATTTAAATCGCGCAGTCGCACCTGTTGATCGTTCAACAGATAATCGTTGTGACCGTCGCGGTAGGCGCGGCGCGTCATACCCACTTCGGTGAAGTCGAGCGGCAACCAGTTTGCCGTGTTGTCGAACAAAATGTGGGCAGAGGCCATACCCGCGCGGGCGCGGTGTTCTGAACCGTTGAATATCATGTCTTCGGTCTTTTTGCCGCGCAACAGCGCGTACGATTGTTCGCCCAGCACCCAACGGAGCGCGTCCGCGATGTTTGATTTGCCCGAACCGTTCGGTCCGACAATGGCGGTGATCCCACTCGCGAATTCGAAGGTAGTCTTCGATGCGAATGTTTTATATCCTTGCAATTCGAGTGATTTAAGTCTGAGAGGCATGAGGTGATTTTCGATTGACGAGTTTAGATTTACGATTTCAGATGGATGGTCGAGTCTTGTGTTGAGCCTGTTGAAACAAGCCCGAATACTTTTGGAGGGCGTATCGAGACTCGATTTTGGATTTACGATTTTTGCGTGTTTACTTGTCTACGTGTTTCCTTGTTTACCTATCTGCTTATTTCCTGTCTATCCTTACCCGATCTCAAGATTTTCCAACGCATCGTGCGCGGCGGCTTGTTCGGCGGTGTGTTTGCTGGTTCCACTCCCGCGCCCGGCAACTTGCCCGCCGACTTCCACCACCACTTCGAACTCTTTGGCGTGGTCGGGTCCCGTTGTAGAGATTGTTCTGTACCGCGGCGAGTGTAATTTCTGCGCCTGCGCCCACTCCTGTAATAAACTTTTCGAGTCGTGGATTTTTGAAAGGACAGACTCCCTCACATGTTCCAACAGCGGATTGACAAACGCCTCCACCGCCCCCAATCCTGAATCCAGATAAATGGCGCCGACCACCGCCTCGAACAATGAGCCGAGTAGCGCGTCACGCGAGTGACCGCCGGAGAGGAATTCGCCGCGCCCCAGCCGGAGCGCCGGCCCGAGGTTTAGTGTCCGCGCGAATTTTGCCAGCTGGTCATTGCGCACAATGGCGGAGCGGACTTTGGTTAATTCGCCTTCGGGCATTTCCGGAAAGCGGTGATACACCCATGCCCCGACGATAAAATCGAGCACGGCATCGCCAAGAAATTCCAGCCGTTCGTTATCCTCCGAGGAGTTTTGATTCTCGTTGACGAAGGAACGGTGAGTGAGGGCGCGCGTCAGCAGGGATAAATTTGAAAAGGGCAGACCCAGCCTCCGGCTGAGGTCCGAAGCGGATTCAAAATCTCGCGATTCGGGTCTTGAGTTCACAGCGATCTCCCGGGAACTCAGGGGGAGCAAACCTCCTCTCCGATAGGGAGAGGAATGAGGCGAGGGATTTGCGCTCCATCAGTTCCAATGTTGGATAGGATGGCTGAATTTTATCCCGGATTGTCCGGGCTGGCTATGAGGCGTTCATATTTTAAGATACAATGCCGCAGTTCTTTTGGAGATGAAACCTTGACAAACGTCAGTGACGAAACAAGATTTTTACACGCCATCGAGATGGGGTTGGGCGCCATGCAATGGGGAGACCGCGCGGTTTGGCAATACGGATATGGCTACGGCATGGAGGACGTGCGGCAGGCATTCGATACTTCCATTGATGAGGGCATCCGTTTCGTGGACACCGCCGAGTTGTACGGCAACGGGCTTTCAGAGAGGTTGCTTGGGCGCTTTATTAAGGAAACCGATCAACCTGTTTTAATTGCTACGAAATTTTTCCCCTGGCCCTGGCGCTTCACAAAAGGCGCCCTCCCATATGCGCTCAAAGGCAGTCTTGCCCGTCTCGGCATCGAAAGCGTGGATTTGTACCAGATCCACTGGCCCAGCCTTACAATGAGCACCGACCTGTTGATGGATGGCTTGGCAGAATGCGTAAAAAGCGGGATGACGCGCGCGGTTGGCGTATCAAACTTTGGGCATGCCCGCATGGTGGCGGCTTATTCTGCCCTGGCGCGAAACGGCGTTCAGCTCGCTTCGAACCAAGTTCACTATAGCTTGTTGAACCGCACCATAGAAAAGCAAGGGGTGTTGGCGCGTTGTAAAGAACTGGGCGTCCGCCTCATTGCCTATTGCCCGCTCGAGCGCGGATTGCTGACAGGGAAGTACAACGCGCAGAATCTGCCAAGCGGCTCGCGCGCCCGGAAGTACAAAGACCTTATCCCAAAAATCCAACCCTTATTTACATTAATGACGGAGATCGGGCAGGATCACGGCGGAAAATCCTCCGCGCAGGTGGCGTTGAATTGGGTGATCTGCAAAGGAGCCATGCCCATCCCCGGCGCAAAGAATTCCGCGCAAGCCCAACAAAACGCCGGCGCCCTCGGATGGCGGCTAACCGAAGAACAAGTTGCCCGCCTCGACTTTGCCAGTCACGCCATCATGGAACCAACAATGACCGCGCATTAGCGCGGTCATTGTCTTTTTACTTCGTTATGTTTTGCGAACGATTGACTACTTCATGCGGGGTTGCAGGAATAACACGAACACATAACCCAGACCGAAGGCGAACTCGACCACGATCACGATCCAGCCGAAGTTGCGGATAATGCCATCGGCGGTAACGCCGATGATCGTGACGATCAGCGCGAGCACGGTGGCGCCGAGCATGGCAAAGCCGAGGTTACGTTGCACGCCCTCGTCCGAAGCATCCTTGGCGAACCATAACGCCGCGCCGAGCGCGATCAATGCGGCTCCGAGGAACCTTGCCATGTGCAGCTCAGGCACACGGGTCTCCGCTCCGAATTGGGTCAGGGTCGCGGCTGGCACGAACATCAGCCCCGCGCCCAACACAGCCACAACGATCGCATTCAAGATGAACAAAACTTTTCCCATGTTTCTCTCCTTTGAAACTAGAATATGAAACGAGCGAAATTACTATACAATACCTTGCACCCAAATGGAAGAAAAATCAAGGCGATTCACCTTACACCATCCTTACATAATATTCGCCCAATCGGATGTTCGTCCACTCGACCGCTTCGCATCCTTCCCGCTTGAGGCTTGGTCGCAGTCTTCGGACGCGTTATCTGCAACAAATAGAGGCGACCCGCCCAGCGGAAGTAATATCCCTCATCTAGTCCTGACGGGTTGCCCCACATGGTTATGGGTAAAGTAAAATTGCAGGCACTCTACTTATCTCGAACATACTTCAGGAGAACACCATGTTTGAAATTATGACCATCTTTTCATTCCTGCTTGGTATCGGCGGCGCGATCTGTGCAATCGTGTTGCCTATTGTGATACTGGTCGCTTTTGGATATTTCATGTATCGCCGAAGCAAAATGCGCGATACGGCAAAGCAAGCCGCGCAAGATTGGTCCAGCACGATGGGGGTGGTAATCACCTCCACGGTTCAAGTGAAGCGCAGTTACAAGAGCCGCTCCGAGATTCCTGTTGTGGTCTATCAATATCAAGTAAATGGAAAGCCCTACACCGGGCAGGTTGTCAAAGCGGGCGAACAATTCTTCAGCGTTCGCATCTACGGCGACGCGCAAAAGACGATTGCCCGTTACCCTGTCGGAGCGCAGGTGATGGTGCATTACAACCCCGAGAATCCACAGGAATCTGCTTTGGAGAGATAAGGGACCGTAAACTAATAACTTCCTGGATTTTTGTTCGTTCGCAGTTGTACTGCGAATGGGATGCACGATTTGCCAAGCAAATCGAACTGCATCCCCAACAAGGAAATTGGCTCTCTGGGAATTGCCGTGATTGTTACGCCAGCAGTTGCACTGCCGCCGGAACTGGCGGTTCATCATGGCAACTCGTAAAGACCCAGGAAATTATATTTTTAAAAGCCTTAAGTCTGTGCTATAATGCCGCCATTATGAAATTCCAGTTTCGCTTCGCCAATAACAATAATAATGACGACAATGACGATCCCCGAATCGTTGGGCGAAGCACGGCTGGTTGACAGATTGAAATAAGTCAAATCAAATCGCCCGACGCATCTGCGAAGGGCGATTTATTTTATATACACCTAGACCTCACAGGTCTCAGAGACCTGTGAGGTCTGAAAAAACGGAGACTTATATGTACAGAACACACACTTGCGGAGAATTACGCGCCAGCCACGCGGGTCAAACCGTGACTCTGGCTGGCTGGGTGAATCGCCGCCGCGATCATGGCGGCGTGGCATTCTTCGATCTGCGCGACCGTTCGGGGACGGTTCAAGTCACCATCAATCCCGACCTGCCCAAAGAGACTCTCGACCGCATTGCAGATGTCCGCTTTGAGTGGGTGCTGCAAATCGAGGGCGTCGTTCAAAAACGCCCCGAGGGAATGGCAAACCCAAAAATGGAAACGGGCGAGATCGAGGTCATCGCTAAAAACGTGACCGTCCTCAATCCCGCCAAGACCCTGCCCTTCATGGTCAGCTCGGATGCGGATTTGCCCGATGAAAACACGCGCCTCAAATATCGCTATCTTGATTTACGCCGCGAACGCATGACGCACAATTTGGTTTTGCGCCACAAGGTCGTTAAATTCATGCGCGATTATCTCGACCAGCAAGGCTTTATCGAGATCGAAACGCCGATCATGTTCAAAGCGACTCCCGAAGGCGCGCGCGATTATCTTGTGCCGTCGCGCATCTACCCTGGACAGTTCTATGCGTTGCCACAATCACCGCAACAACTAAAACAATTGCTCATGGTCGCAGGCATGGACAAATATTTCCAGATCGCGCGTTGCTTCCGCGATGAAGACCTGCGCGGCGACCGTCAGCCTGAGTTCACACAACTCGATCTTGAAATGTCCTACGTCCACCGCGATGACGTGTTGAATCTTGTCGAGGGCTTGTTCACGGAGATGCTCCCTGAAGTTGCGCCGCACAAGAAGTTATTTTCTTCGCCGTGGCCCAAGTTTTCATATAAAGAAGTTCTTGAGCGCTTCGGCACAGATAAACCCGACCTGCGCTTCGACATGGAATTGATTGACGTGAGCGACATCTTTGCAAAGAGTGAGTTCAAAGTCTTTCAATCCGCGTTGAGCGCGGGAGGCGTTGTCAAATGTATCGTCGCGCCAAAATCAGCAGACCTGTCGCGCAAGGAAGTGGACGCGTTGACCGAATCCGCGAAGGGGTTGGGGGCGAAGGGACTCGCCACGTTGGCGATCCAAGCCGAAGGTCCGAAGGGAACCGCCGCGAAGTTTGTCACAGCCGAAGAGGTGGAAGCGGTCAAATCCAAAACGGGCGCGAAGGACGGCGATCTCATCCTGTTTGCGGCAGACGCGCGCGCGGTCGTCAATAAAGTGTTGGGCGGGCTGAGAGTCGTCTTGCGCGACAAATTGAATCTGGCAGATACTTCCATGATGGCATTCGCGTGGGTGGTGGACTTTCCGTTCTTTGCGTGGAATGAAGAGGAAAAGAAATGGGAGTCGGAGCATCATCCGTTCACGATGCCGAAGTTGGATGATTTGCCAAAGTTCGATACCAACCCTGGTGAAGTGTATTCGGATGCGTATGACATGGTTTGCAATGGTTACGAGACCGCGTCGGGTTCGATCCGTATTCACCGCCGCGATATTCAAATGAAGATGTTCCAGATGCTCGGATTGAGCGACGAGGAAATTCAGACGAAGTTCGGTCACATGCTGGAGGCGTTCGAGTATGGCGCGCCGCCGCATGGAGGCATGGCGCCTGGCATTGACCGTTTAATCATGTTGCTTGCGGACGAGCCGAACATCCGCGAGGTGATCGCGTTCCCGAAAAATCAAGCGGGACGCGATGTGATGGCGGATGCGCCGTCTGAAGTGGAGCCGAAGCAGTTGAAGGAATTGCATATTCAGATCAGAGACTAGAGACTTGAGACTAGAGACTTGAGATTGGAGACTTGAGATTGGAGATTGGTTCTCTGTAACTGGTAAATAGTAATTGGTAATTGAGGATGTGAGAATTAGAGAATTGGAGAATTGGATGAGCAGTGAGATTCGGGTTGATGAAAAATTGGTTCAAGAGATAGCGTCTCTGGCGCGGTTGGATTTAACCGAGGACGAGACACGAGTGTTCGTTTCGCAATTCAAGGACATTCTGGATTACGTCAGCATCTTGAATGAAGTGGACACTGAAAACGTTTCGCCTGCGTATTTATCTTCTTCAAGCAAGAACGCGCCGCGAGAGGATGTGATTGAAGTGTCTGTGCCAACGGAGGAGTTCCTTGCCAACGCGCCTGAATCGAAAGATGATTACGTTTTGATTCCGCGAGTGCATATCGAACAATAGCATGTCACCCTCCCGAAGGACATCGGGACGATGTGAGCGCCAGCGAAGGGTCTCTACGACAGTGTCAGAGATTCTTCGCTTCGCTCAGAATGACATAAAACAGAATGAAATTACACGAGTTAACCATCCGCGAAACACACGAACTACTTTCCAGCCGAAAGATTTCTTCGGAGGAACTCACGCGCGATTACCTCGAACGGATTCAACGACTCGATCCGCAAGTCAAATCGTACGTCACGGTTTCGGAAGATGTCGCTCTGGAGCAAGCCCAAAAAGCGGATGAATGCCTCAAGTCGGGCGAGGGGTTGACTCCGCTCACGGGCATTCCCTACTCTGCAAAAGATTCCATTTCGACGCGCGGCGTGAACACGACTTGCTCATCGAAAATTCTCGAAAATTACAAACCGTTTTACGACGCCACCGCGATCAAGAAATTAAATTCAGCGAATTCCGTTCTTCTTGGCAAAAACAACATGGATGAATTCGGCATGGGATCATCCACCGAAAACTCTGGCTTCTTCACCACGCGCAACCCGTGGAATTTCGATCACGTCCCTGGCGGTTCGAGCGGAGGTTCAGCCGCGACGGTCGCGGCAGGACTGGCTCCGTTCGCGCTCGGCGAAGACACGGGCGGATCGGTGCGTATGCCTGCTTCGTTTTGCGGGGTGACTGGACTTAAGACAACGTACGGACGAGTCTCGCGTTATGGGTTGATTCCGCTGGTTTCATCGTTCGACACGATTGGTCCAATGGCGAGGAGCGCGTACGATGTCGCGCTTGTGCTGGAAGCGATTGCAGGACATGATCCCAAAGACAGCACATCACGAGTTGAGTCAGTTCAAAGTTACTCCGAGAGTTTGAAGAAAACCGAAAACCTGCGTGGACTTCGCATCGGCATACCCAAAGAATATTTCGTGGAGGGGCTGGATAAAGAAGTAGAGGCTTCTGTCCGAACCGCGATCAAGCAAATCGAGGGACTTGGCGCGGACGTTGTCGAAGTCTCGCTTCCGCACACGCAATACGCCATCCCTGTTTATTATTTGATTCTGTTTGCCGAAGCCAGTTCCAATCTCGCAAAATATGACGGGGTGCGATTTGGCTTGTCGGAACGCACAGGCGATTTGATGGATGTCTACTTGAAGACGCGCGAGGCGGGCTTCGGCGCGGAGGCAAAACGCCGCATCATGCTCGGCACGTTCGCGCTCTCCGCTGGATATTACGATGCCTACTATTTAAAAGCGCAGAAAGTCCGCGCGTTGATTCGACAGGATTTTCAAAAAGCATTTGAAACCTGCGACGCGCTCATCACGCCCGTCGCGCCGACGACCGCGTTTCGCATCGGCGAGAAGATCAGCAATCCGCTCGATATGTATTTGTCGGATGTGTTTGTTGTTGCTGTGAATCTTGCTGGCATTCCCGCGCTGTCGGTCCCGTGCGGCATTTCGAACGGATTACCCATCGGGATGCAGATCATAGGTCCGCATTTGTCGGAGGAGACGTTGCTTCGGATTGGTTATTTGTATCAAAGTCAAACGGATTGGCACACGAAACATCCGCCGTGTTGGTAAATACCTATCGCCCTGAGCGGAGTCGAAGGGCAAGTTGTATCGCGACATTTATGTCGCCTGTGAGGTTGCATCTGGCAAAAGCGACATGAATGTCGCGATACGGAAACTGACTATAGCTTATCTACTGATCACTGTTCATTGATTACTCGTCCACCTTCTACTCCCCACTCACCAACCACGCGTCCATGAGACTATCAAACTACGAAACTAACCGACTATGCAACTAACCTACGAACCCATCATCGGACTCGAAGTCCATGCGGAACTGCTCACAAAATCGAAAATGTTTTGTGGGTGCGAGGTCGTTGATTCGATCACCGCGAAACCGAATCGGTATATCTGTCCCGTTTGCACGGGTCAGCCTGGCGCATTGCCTGTGTTGAATCAAAAGGCGGTTGAACTCGCTGTCCGCGTTGGGCTGGCGCTTGAATGTCAAATCCACGTTGAAAGTATTTTCGCGCGCAAGAATTATTTTTATCCCGACCTGCCGAAGGGCTATCAGATTTCGCAATACGACCAGCCGCTCGCCACAGATGGGAAACTGCTGATCGAAACTGAATCAGGCATAAAGAAGATTCGGATTCGCCGCGTCCATTTGGAAGAGGACACGGGCAAGTTATCCCACGCCAACGCGCATTCGTTCATTGATTACAATCGCAGCGGCGTCCCGTTGTTGGAAATTGTCACCGAGCCCGATCTGCGCGCGCCCGATGAGGCAAAGGCATACGCCGCGAAACTTCACGCCATTCTGCGTTATCTCGATGTGAATTCGGGCGACATGGAAAAAGGCGTCATCCGTTTTGAGGCGAATGTTTCGGTGCGTGAAGCGGGAACTGAAAAACTCAACAACAGAACCGAAATTAAAAATCTCAACTCGTTTCGTTCGCTCGCGCAGGGAATCGAATACGAGATCGCGCGCCAATCTGAAATTTATTCGCGCGGCGGAATCGTCGAGCAGGAAACGTTGGGGTTCAACGAAGCGACGGGCAAGACGTATTCACAACGCGGCAAAGAGGAAGCGCACGACTATCGCTACTTCCCCGAACCTGATTTGCCTCCGCTTGTGTTGGATTCGGATTGGATCGAATCAATTCGCATGACTCTCCTCGAATTGCCCGACGCAAAAACAAAACGCTTCATCTCGGACTTCAACCTGAATCCGTCCGACGCGCGTTTTCTCACCTCCGAACTTTCCCTCGCGAACTACTTCGAGCGAGTCGCCGCCAAATCGAAAAGCTCTGCCAAGATTGTTCACTCGTGGATTGCAGGTGAATTTATGCGCTACGTCAACGAATCTGGAATTGATATTGCAGACATAACTCTTTCACCTGAATCGTTCGCTCAACTCATTGACATGGTCACATACAAAACCATCGGCGGCAACGCGGGCAAAACGGTTCTGGTTGAACTCCTCCAAAACGGCGGCGACCCCGCGCAGATCGTCAAAGAAAAAGGACTCACCCAAGTCTCTGACGAAAGTTTCATTCAAGAAGCCGTGACGAAAGTTCTGAATGACAATCCCTCCGAAGTGGAAAAATATCTCGCGGGCAAAGAGACTCTCCTGCAATGGTTCGTCGGTCAAGTCGCGCGCGCGACGAAGGGGAAGGCTGATCCGAATGTGACGAGGGAGTTGTTGGTGAAGGGGTTGGTGGAGAGAAAAAAGTAAGTTGTCTCTGGTGTAAAATAAAGCCATGGGAACGTTTACTCGTAGTGAAATTGAAGGTGGCTTAAAACGACTTGGTGAACTAGCCCAAGTCAAAGGGTTTCATATTCAACTCACTTTGGTTGGCGGCGCAGTCATGGTACTTCGTTTCGACGCGCGCCCATCTACACGAGATATAGATGCGGTTATTCTCGAACCTCGTGAAGCGCGTCTGGTTCGGGAACTGGCAAAAAGAGTTGCCGACGAATTCGACTGGACAGAAGATTGGTTGAACGATGGCGCAAAAGGATATCTGGTGGGTATCAGTGACGGACCCATTGTATTTCAATCGCCTGGTATCGAGGCGCGTGCACCCTCTATGGAACAGTTGCTGGCGATGAAACTCTCTGCATGGCGCGACGATGTTGATATTTCAGACGCTCGACGGCTTTTACAGGAAGTTGGACAGGATAGAAAAAAAGGTGATGTTTGGCAAAGTATCGAACCCTTTATCGTAAAAGGCGATGAACTGACCGCACAATACGCTTTTTGGGACTTATGGGAGAACTTATATGGAACTGATTGAACAACTTGCTCAAGCCGCGCTCGAACGAGATCATCTCAAATTACGCAGTCTCGTTCAAGATTTAACTCGTTCCAAAACGGACTTTAGCGTGCTTCCCCGCCCGTCTACTACAGACCAACGTCTATTGGTCGTCAGCGCCGCTTTAACCGAATTACTCGCTGAAAGAAACAATCAGCGTCCGCCTTCATGGACAAAAGAGATCGGCGCATTGAAAGAGCCGTTCTTCCTGCTCGAATCGGCGGCAACGATGAAACGCCTGCGAACGCTGTGCGAAACCCAATCTCCTGAGCCTATGCGGAAACGCTTGCTTTACGCGCCGCCACATTTTCTTGCATTTGCCTAACTCCTCTCCGAAGTGGACAAATATCTCGCGGGCAAAGAGACTCTCCTGCAATGGTTCGTCGGTCAAGTCGCGCGCGCGACGAAGGGGAAGGCTGATCCGAATGTGACGAGGGAGTTGCTGGTGAAGGGGCTGCAAGAGCGGAGAAAATAATTCGCTTTTGATGTAAAATCAAGGCAGAGGTGAACCATGACCTTATTAGAGCGAATCCAAAAAGAAGTACGCTTGCTTCCCCTTGAAAAACAGGGCGAAGCCTTAGATTTCATTCTTTTCCTGCTTCAACACGACAAACCAAAGTTGGAGAAAAAGAATTCGTTGCGTAAACATCCCGCCTACGGTTCATGGCGCGGGAGGAATGTTGACGCGCTCCAGTATCAAAACAATCTTCGTTCTGAATGGGGATAACCATCTGTGATCGCCGTTTTTGATTCAAAGTGGGATGGAATACGAATTCCTTACGAAATCTAGAAATTCTCATGCGAATTCATCTAACAGGTTGATTTATGTTGAAAGAAGGAGTGTTCCCATGCGCTGGATGAACGTTCGTAAAACTTATCCGAATCAATGGCTGGTGATCGAAGCTGTCAAAACGCATAGCGCCAGAACAAAGCGCGTGCTTGATAAAATCGCCGTTTTGGAATCGTGCGCAGATGGTTCATCTGCCATGCAGAAATACCGCGCGTTTCACAAGCAATATCCCGAACGTGAATTTTATTTCGTCCACACCAGCCGTCAAGAATTGAACATTCAAGAGAGGCAGTGGCTCGGCATTCGGAGGGGACGTGCGGCTACAGCTCAGGGATAACCTTCCATTCGTTATTGAAATCGGCGGCATGGACTACGGTTTCGACATTCAGGGAATCCTTGGAATGGACTTTTTGACCACTGCTGGCGCGAAGATTGATCTGGAAAAAATGGAAATCGAATTTTCAAAATTAAGAGGCATTCATGGCTGAACAAATCAGCGTCTCGCAAATTTCAAAATACATTGGACAAGAAGTAACCATCAAAGGCTGGGTCTATAACCGCACGGACAAGGGCAAGTTATGCTTTTTGCTAGTCCGTGACGGCTCAGGCTTTATACAATGCGTCGCCTTCAAAGGCGACCTTCAACCTGAAACCTTTGACCTGCTAACCCACCTGCCGCAAGAGTCGGCGGTGATTGTCACGGGCGCGGTGCGTGAGGATAAGCGCGCGCCTGGCATCCCTGGCGGATATGAACTCGGCGTGAAGCAAATCGAAATCGTGCAGGAAGCGGGACTCGATTACCCAATGTCGCTGAAGGATCACGGTCCCGATTTCGCGCTCGATCATCGTCACTTGTGGATACGGATGCAGAGTCAGTGGGCGATATTGCGCGTGCGCGCCGTAGTCATGGCGGCGACTCGCGCGTGGCTCGACTCCAACGGCTTCTTTGAAATGAGCGCTCCGATCCTCACCCCCGCCGCCGCCGAAGGGACGACGACACTTTTTGAAACTGAATACTTTGATGAAGGAAAAGCCTATCTCGCGCAGACGGGTCAACTCTACAACGAAGCCAACATCTTTGCGTTTGGAAAAGTCTACTGCTTCGGTCCCACCTTCCGCGCCGAGAAATCAAAGACGCGGCGTCACCTCACCGAGTTTTGGATGCTCGAACCTGAGATCGCCTTCTGCGATTTGGGCGGCTTGATGGAAGTGGAAGAGGGACTCATTACACATATCGCTCAAACTGTATTGCGCGATTGCGCGGCGGAGTTGAAATTCCTTGGGCGTGATGTGAGCAAACTCGAAAATGTGACTGGCGCATTCCCGCGCATGTCGTATGACGACGCGGCAAAATATCTCATTGACTTATACGAAAAAGAAACTGACTCCGAGCGCAAGGAACTCCTCAAATTCGAATGGGGCATGGACTTCGGCGCTCCGCATGAGGCTGAACTCACAAAGTTACACGATAAACCCTTGTTCGTTTATGGCTATCCAAGCGCAGTCAAAGCATTTTATATGGAGCCGTGGCCCGGGCGACCCGAAGTTTGCAAGTCTGTGGATTTGCTCGCGCCCGAAGGCTACGGCGAAATCTGCGGCGGCTCGGAACGTATTTCCGATCATGATGCCTTGCTTGCGCGAATTCATAAAGAGGGATTACCCGAAGAAGCGTTCAAGTGGTATCTCGAACTTCGCAAGTATGGCTCTGTCCCACATTCAGGATTCGGCATGGGCGTGGAAAGAGTCGTCGCGTGGATTTGCGGAATCGAACACATCCGCGAAGCGATTCCGTTCCCGAGGACGATCAAGCGCGTTTATCCGTAGGAGGTACACAAGTACACATGTAGACAGGTAGGCAAGGCAAAACATAATCTACTTGTTTCCTTGTTTACGTGTTTACCTGTATACGTGTCTACTTGTTTCCATGTCTACCTCTTTTACCGATATAATCAGCCGCAATACCTGAACGCGCCAACTCAAACCCCTTGCGGAGGACACCACCGTGACCAAACTGTTTTTTGCGACAGATATTCATGGTTCGGATATTTGCTGGAACAAGTTTTTGAACGCGGGGAAATTTTACGAAGTGGATGTGCTGATCCTTGGGGGAGATATGACCGGTAAGGCGGTCGTGCCATTTATTCATCAGGGTGGGGTTAATTACAAAGTTACGTTACTCGAACAGGAATTTCCAATTACAAATGCGGACGAACTCGCTGAAATGAAGAAGCGTGTGCGCAGTCGCGGCTATTATCCGTATCTCACCAATCCCGACGAGATGGCTGAACTGGAAAAGAATCCGAGTCACGTGACGGAAATATTCAACGCCGAGGTGTTGAAGGTTGTTCAGCAGTGGATGGACATCGCCGAGAAAAAACTGGGCGGCACGGATATGAAAGTCTATTGCTCGCCGGGCAACGATGATATGGATGAAGTGGATAGTGTCATCCGCGCGTCGAAGCGGGTGTTGTTGGTCGAGGGGCAGGTGACGCAGTTGGATGAGCATCACGAGATGATTGCCTCCGGGTGGAGCAATCGAACGCCATGGGATACGCACCGGGAAGAGGGTGAGGACCAGCTCAAGGTCCGGTATGAAGCGATGATCTCCCGGTTGAAGAATCCGAAGAACGCCGTCTTCAACGTCCACGTGCCGCCGTATCGTTCGGGATTGGACGAGGCTCCCGAACTGGACAAGGATCTGCGTCCAGTGCTGGCGGGGCAGTCGCTCAAACCGGTTGGCTCAACGGCTTTGCGCGAAGAAATCGAAAAATATGAGCCGCTTCTGGGTTTGCATGGACACATCCATGAGGGGCGCGGGGCGATGAAGGTGGGCAAAACGCTGTGCATCAACCCCGGCTCGATGTACGAGCAGGGGACTCTGTTGGGGGCAATTGTGAAACTTGGGAAGAACAAAATCGAGAATTATGTGCTGACATCAGGATAAATTGCTCCAGCCGCCGTCCCCGGCGCAAGGAGCAATGTGATTACGCGCTGACAACAGGATAACTCTCACTCGTTTTCCGTGTTATGTAAAGTAGCCGACGGATGGCAGGTTTCTCCCGCCCGGCAAAAGCGAAATAAATTTCGCGGTACGACTCAATTCAACAGAGGAGATGTGATATGAGTAACTTGTTTGTCCGTAAGGCGACCGGCATGGTACGTTCGTGGTCGGTCATGGACGCGTTCATCTACGCGTTCTTTTCGATCAATCTGGTGACGTTGGGATTCTATAGTTTCAGCCAGATGTATTACTTCGGCGGAGGGATGATTCCCGCGTTGCTCGTCAGCGCGGCGTTCATCATCTTTGAAGTAGTAGTCTACGCTTCATTGATCGCGGTGATGCCTCGCTCTGGCGGCGATTACGTCTGGCAGACGCGCATCTTCGGCGGCGGCATCGGCTTCATCCTCTCCATCACGGGTTGGTGGTTCACGCTCTGGTTGTGGACTCCGATCTATGGCGATATGCTCCGCCAGATCGTGATCACTCCGTTACTCGGCGCGTTTGGTTTGCAGAAAGCCGCAGTGTGGTTCGCGGGACAGGGAAATGCCCTATTTCTTTGTTCCTTGCTCACCCTCGGGTTCGTCGCATTGGTCATCTTCCTGGGGATGAAGAATTACGCGCGCGTTCAGAAATATTCCTTTTACGCCGGCATGTTGGGGTTGTTGATCGTGATCGTCTTGTTGTTCACCGGTTCGCCGGATGCGTTCAAAGCGGGACTCGCTTCCAACTCTGCCGCGTATTTTGGGACTCAAGGCGAACTCTATGACGCGACTGCCCAAGCCGGCGTGGATGCGTTCGCTTCCACCCCGTTGACGGGCGGTTCGTTCGGACTCATCATGCTGACTCTCCCGTATCTGGTTTTCTTCAACTTGTGGCCCAACTGGGGCGCGACGTTGTACGGGGAAGTGCGCGGCGCGACCGATTACAAACGCAACTTTGCGGGCATGGCTTGGGCGCTGGGCATCACAACTTTGCTCGGCATTGTGTTCTTCCTTGGCATTGCCAGAACCATCGGCTGGGATTTCTATGTGCAAGCGAATGCCGCCTGGTGGAACTACGCGTGGGGATACGTGACCGAAGCGCCTCCGCTCCCGGTCTGGCCCAACCCGGCGATGTTGGCGGTCTTCCTCACCGACAACCGCCTCGTGCAGATCGTGGTGTTGTTGTTGATGAGCACCTGGTGGTTCGGTTGGGCAGGGACGTTGTTCCTCTCCTCGACCCGCGTGATCTTCGCCGCCGCGTTTGACCGCTTGCTCCCGGAAAAAGCCGCCGAGTTGAACAAAAACGGCACGCCGGTGAATGCCATGTTGTACATGATTATCCCTGCCATGCTGGTTTCGGCGTTGTATGCATACAACATCGGGGCGGCGCCAGATGGTACTGGCGGCTTTAAGTCTATAACCCTTGCCGCCACGCAGGGCATTGCCATCATGTACTTTGGCACAGCCATTGCCGCGATCATCCTGCCGTTTAAAAAGAAGGCGTTATACGAAGCATCGCCCATTGCGCAGATGAAGGTTTTGGGCATCCCGCTCATCACTGTTGCCGGATTGATCTTCGGCGGATTCCTTCTGTTCCTGCTGGTCGAATGGTTCTTTGATCCATGGTTGAATCCTGCATACGCCCCCGCTGGTTTGTATGGCATCAGTTTTGCAAATACCAACTCGATCATCTTCCTCGGCGCGTGTTATGCGACTGCCGCGGCGATCTACTACGGCTTCAAAGCCCGCCGTAAGAGCGAAGGCATTGACCTCGATAAAGTGCAGGCTGAAATCCCGGCTGAATAAGATTGAGGAGATAGTAACAACGATACCCTTGCGAAGGCTCTAAGCCTTCGCAAGGTTCGTACCTATCGCCTTCCCGTATGCAAACCCAAATAAACGTTTTCGAAGAAATGAATCGCCTGATCGAAGCCGCGCGCGAGCGCGAGATATTTTTGCGCGTCTTGGGCGGGCTGGCGGTGCGAGCGCATCACAAATCGAGTCATCCGGCGTTCGCGCGCGAGTTTGAAGATTTGGATTTTGCGATCGTCGGCAGGCAGCGCCGGGAATTCGAATCGTTCATGCCCCAAGCGGGTTATTCGCCTCACAAACATTTCAACGTGCTGAACGGGGCGCAGAGACAGATCTATTATCACAACGAGACCGACATGAAAGTGGATATTTTCGTCGGCTCCTTTGAGATGTGTCACAAGATCCCGCTCGAAGACCGCTTGCATATTCACCCGGTCACGATCCCGCCCGCCGAATTATTGTTGACGAAAGCCCAGATCGTCGAATTCAACCGCAAAGACGCGCTGGACATCGCGTCGCTTCTGCTCTACGTGGGGACGGGTTCCAGTGACGAAGATTGCATCAACCTGACGCGCGTCGCGCAATTGTGCGGCGCGGATTGGGGCTTGTACAAAACGACCTCCATCAACCTGGGGCGCGTCGAGGAGATTATCAACGGGGAAGATGTCGCATTGACTGAACCAGAACGAAGTTTGATCAAGAAGCGGATTGGGGAAATCCTGCAGGCGTTTGAATCCATGCCGAAATCCGTCCAATGGAAAATGCGCGACAAGGTCGGCACGCGCATGCGCTGGTATGAGGAGGTGGAGGAGGTGGCGCGCTAAATTGGTCTTTACAAATGATTAACCGCCTTTGTGTTGTTCAGTATATAATCGAATTCGATGGAGAGCATGTGGCTCTCCACAGTCAATTAATCCAAAGGAGAGAGAATGAAGACCAGAAAGAGTTTGTTTACGCTGTTCTCGTTGTTGCTTCTCGCGAGCCTCGCGCTAGCCGCGTGCGGACCCGCCGCGACCGAAGCGCCGCCCGCCGCAACGGAACCGCCTGCCGCCACCGAAGCCCCTGCCACGGCGGCGCCAGCCACTGAGGCGCCCGCCGCCGACCCGATGGCGGATTTGATCGCCGCCGCGCAAGCGGAAGGTATGCTCACTACCATCGCGCTCCCGCATGATTGGTGCAATTATGGCGAAGCCATTGAAACCTTCAAGACAAAATACGGACTCGAAGTCAATGAATTGAACCCCGATGCCGGCTCCGGCGATGAGATCGAAGCCATCAAAGCGAACAAGGATAACCCCGGTCCGCAGGCTCCTGATGTCATCGACGTTGGTTTCGCATTCGGTCCTTCCTCCAAGGCTGAGGGCTTGATCCAGCCGTACAAAGTTTCCACGTGGGATTCCATCCCCGCCGACGCCAAAGATGCCGAAGGCTACTGGTATGGCGACTATTACGGCGTGTTGTCCTTCCTCGTGAACACCGATGTTCAGCCTGAAGTGCCGCAAGATTGGGCTGACTTGCTTGACCCGAAATATAACGGACAGGTCGCTCTGTCTGGCGATCCCCGCGCTTCGAACCAGGCGATTCAATCCGTCTTCGCGGCGTCTCTCGCCAACGGCGGCTCGCTTGATGATGCCCAGCCCGGTCTCGATTACTTCGCCCAGTTGAACTCGGCTGGTAACCTCGTTCCGCTGATCGCCAATAACGGTTTGGTTGCCACCGGTGAAACTGCTGTCCGCATTACGTGGGACTACAATGCCCTCGCCGCCATCGATTCGTTCGAAGGCAACCCCGCCGCTCAAGTGGTGATCCCCGCTTCCGGTCGTTTTGCTGGCGTGTATGTTCAGGCGATCAGCGCGTACGCTCCGCACCCGAACGCCGCCAAGTTATGGATGGAATTCCTCTACTCGGATGAAGGTCAGACGATCTGGATGAAGGGCTACTGCCACCCGATCCGCGAGCAAGACATGCGCGATCGTGGCGTGATCCCGGCGGACCTGCTCGCCAAACTGCCTGATGTGACTGGCGCAGTATTCCCGACCGTCGCCCAGTTGGACGCCGCCAAGGCGCTCATCACCGCGAATTGGGATGCGGCTGTCGGCGCGAACATTCAAGCCGCTCCGTAAGTAAACTTTCTGCTCTAAAAACGCGAGACCCTGCCATATGGCAGGGTCTCGCCCAATTGCACGAAGATTGTTTGAGGACTCCTGACATGGCTCAAACTTCATTGCCCCTTCCAAACGCAAAAGAACCGTCAAACCTGAAGAACTGGCTGGGCGTGTCTCCGTTTTTCTTGTTCGCTATATTATTCATCCTTTTTCCATCGTTGTATCTGGTGGAAGGAAGTTTTATCAACCAGGAAGGTCAGTTCACCCTTCAAAATTATGCAGACCTCCTTCGATCGCCGGCAATCGTCAACGCGTATAAGTTGAGCATTCAAATTAGCGCGGCAACCGCGATTGGCGGCGGGATTTTTGGTTTCTTGCTGGCATATTCGATCACGGTGGGCGGTCTGCCGCGGCAGTTGCGCTCGGCGTTGATCACGTTCTCGGGGGTTGCCTCGAACTTCGCCGGCGTTCCCCTGGCGTTTGCTTTCATCGCCACACTCGGCAGGCGCGGATTTGTCACACTCCTGTTGAAAGACAACTTGAATATTGACTTATATCAAGCAGGCTTCGACTTGTACACTTTCTGGGGGCTGACCGCCATCTATATGTTCTTTCAATTCCCATTGATGGTGTTGGTGATGGTCCCCGCGCTGGATGGGCTGAAGCGCGAGTGGCGCGAAGCGGCTGAAAATTTGGGCGCGAGCTATTTCCAATATTGGACGCGAGTCGCCATGCCGATTCTACTCCCCTCCATTCTCGGTTCGATGATCCTTCTATTTGGCAACGCCTTTGGAGCCTACGCCACCGCCTACGCGTTGACTGGCGGCAGGCTGGGAATCATAACCATACAAATCGGCGCGCAGATCCGCGGGGATGTGCTACACAACCCCGGCCTGGGGTATGCCATGGCAATGGGAATGGTCATCATCATGGCTGTGTCGCTGATCGGATATTCATGGCTTCAAAAGGTCTCCGAAAGGTGGTTGCGATGAGCGATACACCCTTTGATGTTTCGGCGGGTCAGGGCGGACCTGGCAAAAAACGCTGGTCATTGTTGCGGATCGGCGGTCGTTTTTGGAGTTGGGTTTGGTTCATCCTCGGCGCGGTCTATTTCCTCGTGCCATTGTTCGCCACCCTGAGACATTCCCTCCGCATGGAGCGGGATGTGATTGGCTTCAAGGCGTATGAACGCGCTTTTGAAGACCCAAGTTTTCTGGAAACCTTTTTGTTGTCTAACGCGCTCGCAGTCGCAACGATCGTATGTAGCGCTCTTTTGATCGTCCCCACCGCCTATTGGATTCGCCTGCGTTTGCCGCAAGCGCGGCGCATCGCGGAATTCATCACGCTATTGCCATTCGTCATTCCCGCGATCATTCTCGTGTTCGGTCTTATCCGAACCTATAGCACGCATTTCACCATACCCTTTACCGATATTGAATTGTTCCAGCCTTTAACTACGACCAAATTTGGAACATATGCCTTGATCACCGCCGGCTACATGGTGCTTGCCATGCCCTACATGTACCGCTCGGTGGATACCGGCATGCGCGTGGTGGACATCCGCACGTTGACTGAAGCCGCGCAAAGTTTGGGCGCGGGCTGGTTCACCATTATCACGCAGGTAATTCTGCCCAACGTCCGATCCGCGTTGTTGAGCGGGGCATTGCTCACGTTTGCCATCGTGGTCGGCGAGGTAACGTTAGCCTCGTTCCTCGGCGTCGACGCCTTCGGTCCATACTTGTTTTTGATCGGTCAGCATAAAGCGTATGAGCCTGCCGCGCTGTCGTTTGTCACCTTCCTGATGACCTGGTTTGCCATGGGCATGATCCAATTTGTCACCGGCGGGCAGGGACAAGCCACAGGCGCGCACTAGAGAAATTTGTAGCGGAGAATCCTCATGTCTTATTTGTCCCTCGAAAAAGTGACCAAGCAATTTGGAGACGCGGTGGTGGTGGATAACTTCAACCTCGGTATCGAGAAAGGCGAGTTCGTTTCTTTTCTGGGTCCATCGGGTTGCGGGAAGACAACCACGCTTCGAATGGTGGCGGGGTTTGAACTCCCCACTTCCGGCAGAATCACGTTGGATGGTGTTGATATTACAGATAAAGCCCCGAACCAACGCAATGTCGGGATGATCTTTCAGGCATACGCCTTGTTCCCGAACATGACCGTCGCGCAAAACATTGGCTTCGGGTTGCGCATTCGCAAGACGAATTCTGCCGATATCCACGCCCGTGTGGAAGAGATGCTCAACCTCGTGAACCTCGAGAAACACGCCAACAAATATCCCTACCAACTTTCAGGCGGACAGCAGCAACGGGTCTCGCTCGCCCGCGCGCTTGCCATCCGACCTGAGGTGTTATTGCTCGATGAGCCTCTCTCCGCGTTAGACGCGAAGATTCGCGTGTCATTGCGGGCAGAAATCCGCGCGATTCAAAAACGACTCGGCATCACTGCCATTTTCGTGACGCACGACCAAGAAGAAGCATTATCCATTTCAGATCGAATCGTCGTGATGAATGTCGGCGAGATGGAACAGGTCGGCACGCCGTTTGAAATTTACAATTTTCCCAAAACGCAATTTGTGGCGAACTTCGTCGGTTCGTTGAACAATGCCGACGCCGAAGTGGTTGACCCCGCGAATGGCATCCTTGCGATGGATGGCGTCCACTTCAAGACTGCCGAAGAGGATTTTTCAAGCCGCAGAAAAGGCGATAAGGTCAAAATTTCCGTTCGCCCCGAGCGTTTTAGTTTCGCCATTGAACCGAAGAAGGATAATGTTGTGGACTGCCTAATCGAAAGTATCACCTTCCTTGGTTCGGTTGTGCGCATCCAAATAAAAATCGGCAACACTAACTTCAACATGGATACGTTCAACAATCCCTTCCTCGAGCTTCCCGCTATTGGAGCGAAGGAGCAGGTGATGTGTTCGAAGGAAGCGGTGCTGGTGCTCTGAACGAGCGTATACAAGTACACAAGTAAACAGGTAAACATGTGGGCGCGCGCGTGCGCGTTTACTTGTTTACCTGTCTACATTAACCGAGGCGAACATGGCTGTTATTGATGAAGTGGTCGCAAAAATTTCAGATTGGAATGGAAAGAATATTTCGATCACTCCTCTTTCAGGCGGGTTGACCAACTCCAATTTCAAAGTGGAAGTGGATGGCGCGCCGTATTTTGTGCGCGTGCCTGGGGCGAGTACCGAGCTCCTTGCCATTGACCGCGCCAACGAATACCACAACACCAAAGCCGCATCTGAAGCAGGCGTCGCGCCGAAAATTATTCATCACTTGCCTGAATATAATGTGATGGTGATCGAATTCCTGAACGGACAAACCATGTCGAAGGATTCGTTGAATCAGCCGGGGATGCCGTCGCGGATGTCTCGCGCCATCAAGCGACTCCACGCCGCTCCACGCTTCTTGCGGGACTTCAACATGTTCCGCCTCACGGAATATTATCTCAGCCTTTGCAAAGACCGCGCCATCAAAACCCCTGATGGCTACAGGGAACGTATGTTAACAGTCAGCGTGATAGAAGATGCAATGAATGTCAAACCGCTTGCAACCGTTCCGTGCAACAATGACCTGCTCGCCGAAAACTACATTGACGATGGGAATCAACTTTGGCTGATTGACTACGAATACAGCGGCAACAACGACCCAACGTTTGAGTTGGGCAACACCTGCCAGGAAATGCAATTCTCTAATTCTCAGATCGAAGAAGTCTGCGCCGCGTATTTTGGAAATGTCTCTCCCGCCATGATCGCCCGCATGAAACTCAACATGATCATGTCCGATGTCGGCTGGGGACTCTGGGCGGCGATTCAAGCAAACATCTCCACGATTGACTTCGACTTCTGGGGCTGGGCAATTGAAAGATGGGGCAGGGCGGAGGAGAAGATGGATTCGGAAGAGTTCGAGGGGTGGTTGAGGGAAGTGAGACAGTAGACACGGAAACAAGTACACAAGTAGACACGTGTTTACTTGTGTACCATCTTCCCAAAGGATGCATAATGAGCGAGAGAAAACCACTGTATGAATCCCCAGGAGTGAAAGGCAAACGCGGATTTGAGGATTTAGAATGTTATCAACTCGCGGTGGAAGTGATGGCAAAAATACATGCATTTTCTAAAACCTTGCCTCCCAATGAGAAATTCGATATGTATGCCCAAATCAGACGCGCATCTAAAAACGCGACTGGAAATATCGGCGAAGCCTACGGGCGTTATCATTATCTCGACAGTTTGCACTATTATTCCATTGCTCGCGGCGAGTTGAACGAAACGCTGGCAAGGCTGATTGATGCGCGAGTGTTGGAATACATCAATCAACCTGATTTCGAATCGCTTTACAAGCTCATTCGTCAGGCAGAACAAACTTTAAACGGCTATATGAGTTATGTCCGCCGTCAACGCGCTGGCTCACAAGAGTATGGGGATAAGAAGTTGAGTGAGGATTCCGCAGAGTATGAAGTAGATTTGCTGGATGATGAGAACGTAGACACGGAAACTGGTAAACAAGGAAACACGTAGACGCATAAAGCCTGTGTGCTTACCCATTTGTTTACCTGTCTACATGTGTACCTGTATACTTCTCTCCGAAGGAGACCCATGAAAACCCAAGCAGAAATAGTCGTCATCGGCGGCGGGATTTACGGAACAAGCGTCGCATATCATTTACATAAACTCGGCAAGCGCGATATTGTCCTTCTCGAAAAAGGCGATATCGCCAGCGGAGAATCGTCGCACGCGGCGGGGGTGGTGACACAATTCGCCACATCCAAGACGATGATGCAGTTCCGCAAATATTCCATCGAGTTGTGGAGTGAGCTTGGGTTCTTCCACCACGTCGGGAGTTTGAGGGTGGCGTCCAGCGCGGACCAGCTCAAAGAGTTGGAAAGAAGCGTGAGTCGGGCGCGGGCAATCGGCATGGAGGTGGAAATCATCTCCCCAGCGGAGGCGCTCAAGATCATGCCGCAGATCACGGACAAGGATCTCTACGGCGCGATCTATCTTCCGCGCGATGGTCATCTTTCGCCGTACGACACGACGACGGGCTTGGCGCGCATCATCAAAGAGATGGGCGTGGAGGTGAACACGAACACGCGCGTCACGGGGATCGAGCTTTCGCCGCGCGGAGAAATTCAAGCAGTGATTACAGATAAAGGTGTTATCAAAACAAATATTGTTGTGAATGCCGCGGGCATGTGGGCGCCGCGACTCACTGCAATG
>CASGHD010000057.1 GCA_949319575.1 uncultured Anaerolineales bacterium
CACGAATAAAAACCACGAATACTCGAATTCGCGCCGGGCATTCGCGCGCTTGTGTTGAGTCTATCGAGGCATTCGTGTATTCGTGAATATTCGTGGACGGTTTACCCATACAACAGATTAACCTTGCGCTGTAATATTAGAGACTGTTTCTTAAGTCTGTGGCATCTTCTTTTTGTACACGGATTTCATGGACATCACAGAGAAAAACCATTTTTTAAATGCTCTTTTCCGTGAATTTCAGTGTAATCTGTGCCGTCCGTGTCAAAAAAAGAGTAGTTAAGAAACCCTCTCTAAGGAATTTCTAGCCACCTGACACTTTCCTTCTTAGACGCTGATGAACGCTGATAAAAAAACTTTTTTTGCCTGTTTGTTGAAAAATCAGCGTTCACCTGCACCCCGTTTTTAAAACTGTCAGGTAGGTAGATGAATGTAGGCTTTTTTCCCCTTTGTGTCCTTCGTGGTGAGGCTCTTTCCCGTTAATTACGGAAGACCCCATTGTTTATTATCCTGTCAAAATGAAGATCCTTGGTCATAAGTAATCCTTTAAAATGAGGTAAGTCCCAAACGCAAACATTATGGCTCATTAGGAATCGCCGTGATTAAACCTTTTTGGTACGCGGAAGTCGCGGAAAACACGGAGAAAGAATGGGACTTAAAGGTTTTTCCGTGAAACTTGTACTGAGCCTGTCGAAGTATCCGCGTAATCCGTGTGCCAGAATCACGGCAACTCTCAGAGAGCCAACATTATACGGCCGAACAAGCAACCCTCCAATGCTATACTCTGCCTGATGCTTATCCAACTCATCCTCATCTTCCTCGCCGCGATAGCCGCCGGCGCGGTCAATGCCCTTGCGGGCGGCGGGACGTTGATCACATTTCCCATGCTCGTGTTTTTGGGAATCCCGCCGGTCACTGCCAGTGTGACGAACACCGTCGCGCTCTGTCCTGGCTACTTCGGCGGGACACTCGCCCAGCGCGACGATCTGCGCGGGCAGGGGAGGCGTCTGTGGCTGGTCTTGCCTGCCGGTATCGTGGGCGGCGTACTGGGCGGATTTCTTCTGTTGCAGACCGGCGAAAAATTATTCAGCGACCTCGTTCCTTTTTTGATCCTGCTGGCGTCGGGCTTGCTTGCTGTTCAAGACCCGATCCGGGCATGGCTCACGCGTCGGTTGGGCGAATCGCATGGCTCGCTCGAATCGTTCACGTGGATCCCGGTTGGGCTGGCATCTGTCTACGGCGGATATTTCGGCGCGGGGCTGGGGGTGATGCTCCTTTCCGCGCTGGGGCTGACGGTCAACGATTCGCTCACGCGGCTGAACGCGTTGAAGCAGGCGGTGTCGTTTATTGTCAACGTGGCCGCGGCGGTCTTCTTCCTGTTTTCGGGAAAAGTCGAATGGACTGTAGCAGTCGTCATGGCAGTTGGAGCGCTCGTCGGCGGTCTGCTCGGCGGCAAACTCGCGGGCAGAGTCAAACCCTCCGCATTACGCTGGACAGTCGTCATCATCGGCATATTCATTTCCATCATTTACTTTTTTCGAAGCTAGACCTCCATCTCCCACAACACTGCTGACTGCTGACTGCTTACTGCTTACTGCTTACTGCTGACTGCTGACTGCTTACTGCTTACTGCTTACTGCTGACTGCTGACTACTTACTGATCACTATTCATCCATCACGATTCGCTTATCACTTTTTCATCATTCCTGTTTTATAATCCCGCCACAAATTCCAAAGGAGTCTCCGTGCGAAAATTTTTATTCATTCTGTTGCTTGCCAGCATCCTGCTCACTGCCTGCGCTTCCTCCGCATCCGACGCGCCTGCGAAAGCGGTTGAAGATTACCTGAACGCGCTCGTTGCTAAAGACGCGGGACGACTCCCCACGCTCGTGTGTGGCGATTGGGAGGAGGATGCGCTCATCGAACTCGACTCGCTGCAAGCGGTCAATGCGCGGCTGGATTCGGTCTCGTGTTCGCAAAACGGCGCCGACGGCAACTTCGCCCTCGTGGATTGCACCGGCAGTATTGTGCTCACCTACAATAATGAAGACCAAAACCTTGACCTCTCGCTCGTCACCTATCAAGTCGTGGAAGAAAGCGGCGCGTGGCTGGTTTGCGGCAAGCAATAGACGCAAGAACATCCCGCAGGATTCTGCGCAGATCATGATCCGACCATTCAACCTGCGGAACGATTTTTCTTTATGGGACTGACACAAATCGGCGCTTCGATCCTGACTGCATTGCTGGTCGGCATGTGGACGCGCGGCGCGGCGCGTGGAATTTTTCTCCTCGCCCTCAGCGCGCTCGCCGTCTTTTGGTTCCAGCCTGCCATTCCTCTCCGCTCGTTCGATTTCTGGATCCCCTCGCTTTCGATTCTTCTTGTTGTGCTTGTTTGGTTCATCACCTCCAATGCCGGCGCGTGGAGGTCGCATCAAAACCTCATCGGGCTTGCCGTTATCATCGGGGTTGTCACGCTCGTTGACCTCACGCGCTACATTTTCCCCGACCCGATCCTCACTACAACAACCCCTCCAAGATTAATCGTCGTCATTGGTTTTTTTGCGCTCGCCACGTTCGTCGTTGCAACCTCCACAATCCTCTCGCGCCGCCTTACCTTTGCGTTGACCTTTGCCATCCTCCTGCTCGTTGCAATTCTCGTAATTCTCAAATCCCCAATCCTCTCTTTACAACTCAGCATCCTCTTCCGCGCGCTGACAAACCGCCCTCTCGACACTGCCTCCGCGTTAGACTTGCGCTGGCTCGGATTTTCGTACATTTCTTTTCGTCTTATCCATGTTCTTCGCGACAAACAAACGGGACAGCTGCCTGAACTATCCCTGCCCGAGTTTGCAACGTACGTTGTTTTCTTCCCGTCGCTCTCCGCCGGTCCCATCGACCGCGCCGAGCGTTTTGCGGGAGATTTACGAAAAGAATTTATTCTCACGCAAGATGAAACTTTGCTCGCGGGTCAACGCATCCTCATCGGACTGTTCAAAAAATTCGTCATTGCCGACACGCTGGCATTGATGGCTCTCAACGACGCGCTCGCGACGCAAGTTCACGCCACAGGCTGGATGTGGTTCCACCTCTACGCCTACGCCTTCCAAATCTACTTTGATTTCAGCGGCTACACCGACATCGCCATCGGCATCGCGCGTCTCGCCGGCATTAAACTCCCGGAGAATTTCACCTCGCCGTATGCCAAACCCAATCTCGCGCAATTCTGGAACTCGTGGCACATTACATTGACGCAATGGATCCGCGCCTACTTTTTCAACCCGTTCAACCGCTGGATTCGCGGCTACAAATCCCTGCCCGCGTGGACGATGCTCCTCGCCGGTCAACTCGCCACCATGCTCCTCATCGGCTTGTGGCATGGCGTGACTGTCAACTTTATCCTCTGGGGCGCCTGGCACGGAGTCGGACTCTTCCTCCAAAACCGCTGGAGCAATTTCGCAAAGACTCGCTTCACGGTTACGAACCCGAGCCTGCAAACAGCAATGCATATCGGCGGCCTTTTGCTCACCTTCCACTTCGTCGCACTCGGCTGGGTCTTCTTCGCCTTGAGTTCGCCCGCGTTATCATTTGATGCGCTGATGAAATTGTTCGACATTCGATAACGACGATGGAGGCTGGACCGTGGTCTATCGTCCATCGTCCATCGTCACCTGACAGACATTATGAATCCTCATACATCTATTCGCCTCTTCCCTCTCCTCCTCAAAGCAACCCTGCTCTTCGTGTTGCTCAATTTCGCGTTCATCCTCGCCAGCGGATTCCCAATCGGAAAACTCTCGCTCTACAACAAGGTCTTTCCCGGGCGCGAGCGTTTCCCCTTTGGCGAAAACCAGCGCGGCTACAACCTCAGCCTCTTCAACCTCGACGCCATGTTCGCCGCGCACGCGCTAGTCGGCGCGCCCAAAGCCGACGATGAACTGCGCGTCCTCCTCATCGGCGACTCGTCGGTGTGGGGCACGTTGCTCACGCCCGAACAAAACCTCGCCGGGCAATTAAACTCGCAGTCCATTACCGCCTGCGGAAAAACCGTCCGCGCCTATAACCTCGGCTACCCATACATCTCGCTGTTACAAGAGTTGATGATCCTCGACGAGGCATTGCAATACCAGCCCGACATGATCGTCTGGCTCACCACGCTGGAGTCGTTCCCGCGCGACAAACAACTCACCGCGCCGCTCGTCGCCAACAGCCCCGAACGCGTGAAAGAATTAATTACCAAATACCGATTACCTCTCGACCCCAATGACCCGGCGGTGAACCATCCCACCGCGCGGGATCAAACGCTTATCAACCGCCGCAAAGAGATCGCCGATCTCATCCGCTTGCAGGTCTATGGCGCCATGTGGGCATCCACCGGCGTAGATCAGTTCTATCCCGAAACGTATGAACCCGCCCAACTCGATTATGAAAAGAACGATGAGTTTCACGGCATCAAACCCGCCGAAACATTGCAAGGAAAACTTTCGTTAGACATCCTCGACGCCGGCATGAACGCCGCCGGCGCGCCGACCCTTCTCGTCAACGAACCGATCCTCGTCAGCAACGGCGTCAACTCAGACATCCGCTATAATTTTTTCTACCCGCGCTGGGCGTTCGACGAATACCGCGCCGCGCTCGCTGAACACGCCTCCGCGCAAGGCTATCCCTACCTCGACTTGTGGAACCTCGTTCCGATGACCGAGTTCACCAATAGCGGCGTGCACCTCACGCCCTTCGGCGAATCCCTGCTTGCCGAACAGGTCGGCGCATCCATTCAAAATCTTTGCAAATAGGAATCAATGACACACAAACTGTTTTTCATCCTGTTGACCGCTTCGCTCCTCGCCGCATGTTCGTCCGGCAGAGGGACTCCCACTGAAAGCTTTCCCGTGACGGACGCGCCGCTTCAAACCTCCAGTGAAGTTGCTCCCACGTTACCGGCTTCTGCCGCCTCCCCGGCGATTCCCGCCTCCACTGCCACGCCCAAGCCTCCCCTTGAGAAAGACGCGTTCATGCGTATGCCGGTCATCCCGCTGGGAGTCAGCGATGCCATGCGCGAAGTCTATCTGCGCGGAATCGAAAACGGCAACGACCCGGCCCGCTTCGCCATCATCGGCGATTGTCAAAATGTGTCGTCGTATTTCCTCTCGGCGTTCGATAACCCGAACGACTACAGCCTCGGGAGCGAGTACGCCTATCTCCAGCCGACGATCGAGTATTACCAGGGTTCATTCTCGCGCCTCAGCCTCGCGGTGAAGGGAGGCTTCAATGCCGCGGCTGTCATTTCACCGTTACGCGCCGACCCCAAGTTGTGCAACGCCGGTGAATCCCCGCTCGATTGCGAACTGCGGGCGTGGAAACCCTCCATCGTGTTTGTGAGCATGGAAACCTGGTGGTCGCAAAAACCCGCCGAGGAATACGACAAGTACATGCGCAAAGTGTTGGACCGCATCATCGAGTTTGGCGCGGTGCCGATCATCGCCACCAAAGCCGATAACCTTGAGGGCGATCACGCCATCAACAATGCCATCGCGCAACTGGCATACGAATACGAAATCCCCATGTGGAATTTTTGGGCGGCGGTTCAGCCTCTGCCCGACCAGGGACTGAGCGACGACCGCTTCCACCTCACCTTTGCGCGAAACTTCTTCGACGACCCGAAGCGCATGGAAAACGCCTGGCCCTGGCGCAACCTCACCGCTTTGCAATCGCTCGACGCCGCGCACAACGCGTTGGAGGATAAGTAATTGCATGGATGCGCGACAACGTTCACGTTGCTTTGTGCCGCAAGATTTATCTTGCGATTCGCTTATGAGACCTCTTGCGCAAGTCGAAAAATTCGAGCCACCTACAAGCGGACGTTAGAAACTGTTTCTTAACTTCTTCTTTTCGACACGGACGCCGCGGATTTCACTGATTTTCACGGAAAGGAGCTTTAAAAAATTGTCTGTTTCCGTGTGCTCCGTGAGATCCGTGTACAAAAGAACCAGGCTTCAGACTTAAGAAACACTCTCTTAGACGCATTTAACGCGTTTTTGCAAGAGGTTTATTTTTGCGATCGGCAATCGCAAAGTGAACTTTGCGGTACCGCGCGCCATGAAAAGCCGTTTAAACCCGTATGATATAATCTCGAAAACAAAAAAATTTCCACTGAACAGTGGGTTGAAACAGCAAGGAGTACGACATGTCCGGTCATTCCAAGTGGTCCACCATCAAACGCAAAAAAGGCGCGGCGGATGCGAAACGCGGCGCGATCTTTACGCGCCTCGCTAGAGAAATTTCCATCGCGGCGCGCGAAGGCGGCGACCCCGATTCCAACTTCCGCCTTAGGCTCGCGGTGGATAAAGCTCGCGCCGAAAATATGCCCAAAGATAATATCGAACGCGCCATCAAAAAAGGCTCGGGCGAAGACAAAGACGGCGTCGTATTTGAAGAAGCCACCTTCGAAGGCTACGGTCCGCATGGCTCGGCGTTGATGGTCACTTGCGTTACCGATAATCGCAATCGCACCGTCCCCGATATGCGTCATGCCTTTAGCAAATCGGGCGGCAACATGGCGGAGCCCGGCGCGGTCGGCTGGCAATTCGATCGCAAAGCGTATTTTGCATTTCCCGCCAGTCAGTTGTCGTTTGACAAAGCCTTCGAGTTGGGCGTCAACGCGGGCGCGGACGATGTCATTGACGGCGGCGATACGCTCGAAATTTACGCGCCTGTCGAAGCCTTCAAAACAATCGCCGACGCGTTGCATCAAGCCAAAGTCAAGCCCGACGAATCGGGTTTGCGCATGGTCGCCAAACAGGAAGTTGAGTTGGATGTGGAAGCCACATTAAAATTCATGAAGATGGTCGAAACCATCGAGGAACTCGACGACGTGCAGGATGTTTTCCACAACGTCAAAATTTCAGATGAAGCATTAGCGGCTCTTGAGGCGGCTTAATTTTTTGAACCGCGAAGCCCGCTAAGAACGCAAAGATTTAAAGAATTTCTTTGCGGACTTTGCGCTCTTCGCGGTTAATTTTTTTATATGACTCTCGCCCTCGGAATTGACCCCGGCACCGCCACAACAGGATACGGACTCGTGCGCCTCCTGCCCGACGGGGAACTGGTCGCAGTTTCCTTCGGCATTATCTCCACTCCAAAAGACGCAACCCCGTCCGCGCGGTTGGAGATGCTCTACAACGATCTGCGCAAACTCCTCAAGCAACACAAACCCGATACATCCGCCGTTGAAAAATTATTTTTCGCGCGCAACGTGACCACAGGCATCGCCGTCGGTCAGGCGCGCGGAGTCGTTATGCTCGCCCTCCAACAAGCGGGACTCGAAATCTTTGAATACACTCCCAAAGAAGTAAAAAACGCTGTGGCAGGATATGGCAACGCAGAGAAGAAACAAGTGCAAGAAATGGTACGCGCGTTACTGCAAATGGATTCCATCCCCAAACCCGACGACGCCGCCGACGCGCTGGCAGTTGCGATCACGCATTTGAATACCAAACGATATTGATGTCGTTGCGAGGAGCGCTCTTGTTCTTTGCGACGAAGCAATCTCCTGTTATGTGGAGATTGCTTCGCAACGCGCGCTCGCAATGACATATAATTGACCTTATGATATCCACTCTGCGCGGAGAAATTGCACAAATCGAAGAAACCTCCCTCATCGTCGAAGTAGGCGGCGTGGGGTTGCGCGTCTTCGTCCCCGCGCCGCTGCGGACACGGGCAAAGACCGGCGAAGGCGCGTTCTTATTCACGCATCTCGTCGTCCGCGAAGACGCGTTGACGTTGTATGGATTCGAATCCCAATCTGATAGAGATTTGTTCAACATGCTCCTCGGCGTGGACGGGGTTGGTCCTAAAGTTGCGCTATCGGTTCTGTCCGCGATGACGTTGGATGCCGTGCAACGCGCGGTCTTTGCCGACGAGGGTGAATTATTCAGCCGCGTGCCGGGGGTGGGCAAAAAGACCGCACAGAAGATCGCTCTCCACCTCAAAGATAAGTTGAAACCCGCCGATGGGCTGAGTCAGCTGTCGGCGTTGTCCGATGCGGATTCGGAAGTCCTTGCCGCGCTCACCGCCTTGGGATATTCCGTCGTCGAGGCGCAGTCTGCCATTCAATCCATTCCCAAAGACTCCCCGGGCGATCCTGGCGAACGACTGCGTCTGGCATTGCAGTATTTTCAATAAAGATTCAGGTGACAGTCATCTCAAAGATGACTGTCACCTTTTAATGCTATGAACGATCACGACCTCCTCGAAACATACGAACCCGTGTTGCGTTTCGCAAAGAGCGAACGCTTCTTCCCGCTAGCGGTGGAACATTATCTCGAACGTTGCAGCATCCTGCCCAGCGGTCCGCTCGGCGCGGCGGGCTTGCTCTTTCATCTAAATGAACCGCTTGCTTCGATGATCGGCAAACTTGAAGGCGGGCAATATTTTTTGCGCTTCATCAACGAGCCGTTATATGACTCGGATGCGTGGGTCTGGCTGGGAGGCATCACGCTGGTTGCCGCAGGCGCGGGATATTATTTCTTCGGCTGGGCGGGTGTGGAAATTGCCGTCGCTCTCGCGTTGGTCGCCGCGTTGTTCCTTTTCATGTTGGCGTCCACCATTCGATTGCGAATCATTCCCGCCGCGTTTGCCGCGTTGGTCTTCGCCGGGCTCTTGGTCACGCCGATCTGGTTTTTTCTTCATCCCAGCAAATACATGAGCATTGCAGTTGAGTATCTCGTGCTTCTGCCCATCTATTTGATCCTGCTCTTCTATCTTTCCATCCGCACGATGAAATTTATTTTCGACCGCGTCATCCCCGAAGGTCCCGGTCTTGTCATGGACATGCTCTCGCTCGCCACCGAGACCATCGCGCGCAAATCCTATTTCGAGTATGCAAAAATTCTGGAGAAAGATTCACAGCCTGTCTATTACGGACGCGTCGTGCGCGAACAGGATGCGGAGGGGAACAACTGGACGATCCTGCAATATCATTTCTTCTACGCGTTCAACGATTGGCGTCTCGCCGCGAACGGGATCAATCATCATGAGGGCGATTGGGAGATGACCGCGGTCTATCTCAAAAACGATTCTCCGTACGCCGTTTTATTTTCACAGCATGGCGCGGGCAACCTCGCGTTGTGGGAGAAGGTCATCAAGGCAAAAGATAAGAACGAAAATGACACCACTCATCCCGTCGTTTATGTGGCATTGGGATCGCACGCCAACTACGGCAAGCCTGAAATCATCCGCTCGCCAAACTTATATGAAGCGGGACGCGTCCAACGCTTCCTTTACTGGATGGACGGCTTGATCCACTACCTCTTCCTTTTCTTCAACCCCAGCCAAAAAGCGCGGCAGATCGCGCTCAAAGAGCTGATATCCAGCCACACTAATTTTCTCGCTGAGGACGCCTTCATTTCCATGCGCGATGAAGCGGATCATTACGTTGTCAGCCTGCCGATGGAAATCGCTTCGGGCGACGGGTTCCGCATCGGCTATCAAGGCGAGAACCTGCGCGAGCCTGTCGTGAAATCGAGCAGTTACCTCAAGCGGATCATGTCCGACCGCAAAGTGACTCGTCCCACTGTGAAAGAGTGGCGGCGCGTGATATTGAATCCCGAACCTGATTGGGTAAATTACAAAGGTTTATGGGGTGTGAAGAGTTCGCTGAAAGACGAATCGGGTCCGCCGGGACCGAAATGGGACCGCCCCGATAAATTATTCAACATCAATCCGCGTGTGAGGTGGGAGAAGCCGCTGGAGTGGTTGAAGGGGTTGGAAGATCGAGTAAAACGTGATTGACAAAAACATGCTCCACCTTCACGCGTTGATTGCTATAATAAATTTCAATACGACGAACTTCATATCGCGCATAGGGACTTCGCTTTGGAAACAAACGCAATGTCAAATATGAACGAAGGGCATTTCCCCCCATTTGGATTTTGGCAGTTCTTTTAGCCTGATATGGAGTTCAGGTTTCTCATCTGATTGTTCGTGATAATCCATCCATTCTTCCACTTCAAAGACAGAGTCATATCCATCAATTGTTACTTGCATCCCATTGTGTAGAGAGATTTGCAATATTCCATTATCCATCTCTAGGGGTACTTGCTCTTTATCGAAGGAAATAGTCATTTTCTTCATGGATTCTTCTCCTTGCTTTTTCGCAGTATACACCTAAAATAAAAAAACTCCCTCAGTCGTATATGTGTATAAGGGAGTTGCCAGCCGATCCACTCGTAAACTGTCAATCAATTTGTAAGTGTTATGAGTTAGGCGATATACTAGAATACTTAAGTTGGAGGTGAAACATGTCTCAATTGATTGACGAAATCCTTAATGATTTACGCTCATTTGTTGCGGGGAGAGGCAGAGAGGATAATTTTCTCTATAGCAAGGATGATTCTAGAATTCGTTGCGTAGATTTTTCCTCTTGGCTTGGACTGCGTTTAATAAAAAACGATATATTTGCATTGGCGGTGTTTAAAGCACAACTTGATAGAGATACCTCATCTACAGAATATTACACCGTCAGTGTTGGTGTTGAAGAAGATGATGTTGAGGAAGAAAGCTATGAACCTGTTGTTCAGGTTTCGCTTGAACGTGAAGTAAAACACCAGGAGCAGGAAATCAATCATCTCCTTAGTTTTCCTTTTGAAGAATACTTCTCAAATGATATTCGCTCTGCAAAGATCGACTTGTTGGTTGCTTGGTTGTTAGGATATTATGGCGAGAGCTTTGCAAAAGCCATGATGCCATATCGTTTGAACATAAAGAATGCAAAAACTTATATTGATAGTTATAACCAAAGCAGGAATAAGCAATTTCAATTACCTCCCAATTTACCAGACGCCCCCGCATTTGATGAATTTCAACATGAACTACGAAAGTTGCCCCTTGCTACCCGCCTGCATTTGTTTGATGTTTCTGAGTGGCGAAATTCAAAGCAAAGATCCCTTAGCGATATGACCTTCTCCAACACACGTGAGGAAGGCATTGACTTAGAGAAGTCTGCAAAAATTCTACAACATAGTAAACTGATAACAAGTTCCCCTGATGGTACGGGGTTTGTTTCCCCTAAGTATGCTGGAGCCGTCTCTGTCGCCCTCGATTACACCAAGAAAATTGCTCCTGTGTACAAAGACTGGTGGTTGAATGTGACCAACGCCATAGAGAAAAAAGGTGGCGTATATGTTTACGATGATACCGACCCCAACGATGACGGCTTTTTTGTTTGAGGACATATATTTTCAGTCCCAAACTACTAGAGCTGACTCTCAACCCGTAAATAAAAAGGGCTCATCAAGTCTAAACTCTGCTATTGAGGGCCTCATCTCATAACAAAGTGTTGGAGAATTTGCAAGTATTTGAGTAATTATCTCCTTGTGAATTTGTGGCATGGCAATCCCAAAGTAGATTCCTGTCAATGCGGGCGCATCAAAAACAAACTCTGAATTTTTATCAAAAAAGATACGCCATTCTTGTTCATATTTCCAGTGTTCTGACTTTGTCAGAAGAAGTTTCTCTAAAGCGGGAGATACGGTTGACGACTGTTTACCCTCAAGGAACTCCGTAAGATTTATTAGTGGATAGGTTGGGGAATAAACAACCTTATGAGCTTTACAAAATGGTGCATATTGAGCGTCGAATTCGAGACAGAAGCCACGATGTCCATCGGCATAGTGTGCCCACATCAGAATATCATCTTTTATTGCCGAAAAACACGATATTCCAAACATAGTTGCCCGATATTCTGGCAGATGTTTTTGAAGCACTTCTAGTGTAATCTTTCTGAAATTTTCATTTGGTTTTTCATCCGAAAAGAACCATACTTTATCTAGATCTATAGAAGGATTTGCCTTCTTGAAGAATTCAAAAATCTTCTGTAAATCATTGTCATTGAGTTCTGACGGATAAGGAGGAGCTGGATCATATGGGTCGTTAAAATTTTCGGGATCAGAAAACCATGTTTTCCGAGCTTGTAGATTTTCAAGTGTCTGCAAATTAAATTTCTGGTATTTATATAGCTTAGGAGGAACGTTCTGAATCGAATTATTTTCCATCGATAGGCTCGCATGTTAGCAAATATTTTCTCGTCTTTAAACACAATTCGGTAATGTTATACTTTGCTGATCGCGTTAGAGTTTGTCATATTTTTAATCCTACCTTTCCCACCGCGCATACACCGCCTGTGACAACAACCGTCCCGCGCTTTGCTCGCGCGTGACCAGTTCTCCCATTTCGATGTTTTCCTCAAAGCCTTTCACCATATCGTCCATCGCCTGCGCCACGTGAATCGTCGGAGCGCAGGAGGCATCTGTTTTTTACTTCTTTTGTGTTTTCTGAAACTCTTCGATCTGCTTGTACAAGGAAGAAACCGTTTCTTTTTGAAATAGTTGTTCACGGATGGCAAGATAATCTCCCTCGCCAACTTGCCAGGAAGCCCAAAAACGCGCCGCTTTGGATGGGCTCATATGTTGAATAAGAACTTGTGCGGCTTCTAAAGCGATTTGTCTTTCACTGAGAACGTGTACGGTCATGGTTGCTCTCCTAGTTCCTGTTGAACGAAATCCACGCGAAACATTTTATCAACGTAATGCTTCACTTCGTTATTTTACACCATCGTCCATTGTCGATCGTCCATCGTTTGCGCTCCACCTCGCATACACCGCCTGCGACAATAACCTGCCCGCGCTTTGCTCGCGCGTGACCAACTCTCCACTTTCCACTTTCCCATTAAATCCCCTCATCATATCGTCCATTGCCTGCGCCACATGGATGGCTGATGCGCGCACCGCGTAAATCGTTGTGACGACAAACAAGGGATTGTCACTCAAACACTCGTGACATGCCGAGAATAAATCAGGCAAAGACTTATACACTTCCCACACTTCGCCCTTAGGTCCGCGCCCGAATTTCGGCGGATCT
>CASGHD010000058.1 GCA_949319575.1 uncultured Anaerolineales bacterium
TAATCTGTTGTATGGGTAAACCGTCCACGAATATTCACGAATACACGAATGCCTCGATAGACTCAACACAAGCGCGCGAATGCCCGGCGCGAATTCGAGTATTTGCGGTTTTTATTCGTGGATGGTTTGGGGCGCTATGAGCCTCGATAGCGACTTTGCGTTGTAAAATAGCGGATAGCTTTTTTGGGTTTTGCGTAAGTCCTAATTGTATAAAGGTTGGAAACTGCGCAAGGTGAGATTTTAAACTTCCTTTTTCACATGCGGTTTTGTGGAGCCGAATTTTTCCAACTTGACGACACGCGCCTTGTCGCGGATCTGCCAGGGGACGATCTGCCTGGCGTGCTCGCGGTTATCCGTTTCGATGATCGCCCAGCCGGTGTGGACTCCGTCGTGGCAACCCCACTCGAAATAGTGCAAATATCCCGCGGCGTTGATCTCCTTGATGATGGCGTCGCAGTCGTTCGCTTCGTGATTTGATTCGACAAGATACCGATCCATTGGGCTCTCCATTTTTCAGTTGAATTTCTGAGTAGACCTCTTGCGAAAATGTTTTTCAGCCACAGATTTCACGGAGTTCCACTGATCTAATTAAAAATCCGCGCCAATTCGTGTAATCTGTGGCAAAGAATTTAAGGCTTTCTGGGAATTGCCGTGATTGTTCCGCCAGTAGTTGCGCTGCTGGCGGAACTGGCGGTTCATCACGCAACTCGTAAAGCCCCGAATTTAATTGAGCCGTTTCGTTACGCGTTTATGCAAGAAATTTATTATACGCTTTTTCGCTCGCTGGCAAGTTGGTCGATCAGGAACGCGTACTCGAGGGCGATCTCTTTGAGATGGTCGTATCGTCCGCTGGAACCGGCGTGCCCCGCGCTGTAATTGGTTTTGAGCGCGAGCAGGGTATCGTCGGTTTTGTTGGCGCGCAGGCGGGCGGCGAACTTGGCAGGTTCCCAATACGCCACGCGCGGATCGTTCAAGCCAGTGGTGAGCAGAATGTTCGGGTAGGAGTTCGCGCGGATGTTGTCATACGGCGAGTAGGAGATCATGTATTCGAACTCCTCTTGAATTTCAGGGTTGCCCCACTCGTTCCATTCGAGGGTGGTCAATGGGATGGTGGGGTCGCTCATCGACGTGACCACATCGGTGAACGCCACTTTGGCGACCACGGCTTGGAACAAGTCGGGGCGCATGATCAGGCTGGCGGTGACGAGCAACCCGCCAGCCGACACGCCCATGATGCCAAGTTTCTCCTTCGAGGTGTAGCCTTCTTTGATGAGATGCTCCGCGCAGGCGATAAAGTCGGTGAACGAATTTTTCTTGTTGAAGACGCGCCCGCCTTCATACCAGGCGCGACCCATATCCAGGCCGCCGCGAATGTGTCCGATGGCGAACACAAACCCACGGTCCAGAAGAGAGAAGCGGCTGGATACAAAATCCGCGTCGACGATGGCGCCGTACGCTCCGTATCCATGCAGGAGGGTCGGATTCTTCCCATCCCGCGCCAGCCCTTTTTTGTACACGATGGAGATGGGCACGCGCGCGCCATCTGGCGCGGTGGCGTGGATGCGCTCGGAAACGTACTCCTCCTGGTTGTAGCCGCTGGGGATTTCGGTCGTTTTTTTTACCTCCCACGCGCCGGTGTTCATGTCGATATCGACGATCGTGGTGGGCGTGATGAGCGAGGAGTAACTAATGCGAAGGAGGCGGGTGTCGAATTCGGGGTTGTTCTCAAGCTCGACGGAATACGCGGGTTCGGGGAATTGCGTCAGGCGCGAGTCGGTTACATTGCCCGGGTTGCAAATGCGGATTTGCCGCAACCCATCTTTGCGCTCGCGCAACACGATGTGATGTTGAAACGCCGACACGCCTTCGAGCAATACATCCTCGCGGTGAGGGATGACCTCGACCCAGTTCTCTTTCGCGGGGCGTTCCACAGGCGCCACGCTGAGTTTGAAATTCTTCGCGCCGTCGTTGTTGACGATGTAGAATTTTCCGTTGTGGTGCGCGGCGAAATATTCAAGCCCGCTGACTCGCGCCTGCATCACGCGAGGCTCGCTGTTGGGGTCATCGGCAGAGAGGAAGCGCATCTCGCGCGTGTTGGTGCTGTGGTGATACGTCATGATGTATCGATCGTCGCGCGTTTTGTACATCCACAAAAAATATGACGGATCGTCCTCGTGGACAAGCAATTCGTCGCTTGCCGGGTCGGAGCCGATCTTGTGACGATGCAGTTTGTCGGAGCGCAACGCATCATCGAGCGTGATGTAATAGATCGTTTCGCTGTCGTTCGCCCATTCCACGCCGCCGAGTTCATAGACACTGCCCGAGGTGTTGGGAATCGTTTCATCGTAAAGTTTCCCCGTCGCCAGGTCGCGGATGTGGATCGTATATGCCTCGTTGCCTTCGTAATCCAGCGTATATGCGAGTTTACTCCCATCGGGGCTGACCTCCACCGCGCCGATGCTGGAAAAATCATGCCCCTCTGCCAGCGCGTTGTGATCGAGCAAAATTTCCTCGGGACTTTCGAGCGAGCCTTTCCTGCGGCAGTAGATGGGGTACGACTTGCCCTGCTCCATGCGCGAATAATGGAAGTATCCGCCTCTCTTCTCAGGGACGCTTGAATCGGCTTCTTTGAGTCTTCCCTTCATTTCGGCGAAGAGCGTCTCTTGGAGGGGTTTCGTGTGACCCAGAACTTCCTCAAGGTAATCGCTTTCGGCGCGGAGATAGCCCAGGACCTCGGGGTTCTCTTTTTCACGGAGCCAGTAATATTCGTCGTTGCGGGTCTTGCCGTGCTGGGTGATGAGATGGTCGCGTTTTGGGGCAGTGGGAAAGGATGGCATGTGATTTCTCTTTGATGAGGATGGCGAATTATAACTTCCCGCATTGTTGTTCGTTCGCAGTTGTGCTGCGAACAGGATGCGGCAGTGACGCGCTATGCGGGCATGAAGTTTCCTGGGTGATGCGGGTAATTGTAGCCGAAGAATAGGGGAAATTGTGCGGCTTCCCCGTCTTTCAGCTTGCGTAAGAAAAACCGCAAGCCGAGACTTGCGGTTCCATACTAAGTTCGATCAGCAAAAGCGTCGAGTGCAGTAGCACTTATTCTTATGTTTTCGTTTGTCGTAATAACAATACTTTCTTCGCCTCTGACCTCTTCGCCCGCACAAGCACCCGATGCTGTATCCCATCAACGGGCTTCCATACAGGACCATTTTCAGCCCGACGTTCAATTGTCTGCCAGCCGAGGATTCAAGCGAAGCCTTTGCCTGATCGTACAGTTTATCGAGGTATTCGATCGGTAGCGGGTGTGTGGATAACGTCCCACGAGTTTGTTCATCCCAATCGCTTTCGCTGATTTCCTCGCTATCGTTGTCCATAGCGCAATCGAGCGATTCAAGATACCCAAACCTCATGGCGTAAGGGAAGGTTGGCGAGTCGTCCGCGTCCTCGTCCGGCGCGTAACCGACTTCCAGTCCGCAAAGCAGAAGATAGTGATCCCCCTCAGCCAATTGACCTTTAATGCTCTCTTCCGCCTCTTGAAAGATCATGTAATGTTTATCGATTGGCACAGGGGGAGTTGTCGTTTGAAGTTGCCCATCCATGGTTTCATCCTTTCAGATTTCCAGTTGACACGATATGACGGAATATATTTTTGGTTTTATTTTTTCAACACCTCCTTGATGATTTCAGATGCCGAGTCTTTTGCGGCAGGCAGTCGTTCTCCGAGGTCGCTCAGGTCGTTAATCACAATGTCTCGAAACTCATCCTCCAGGCGCGTTGCCAGCGTTTCATAAGTATCCCGCGCTTCCGCGTACATGCCAGCCTCAAGTTGAAGCAATCCCAATTCATGATACGGAAAGGGCGTCTCAGGGTCTGCGGTGATCGCGCTGTTAAAGTCGGCGATTGCCCCTTCGGTATCGCCCCAATCCCTGCGTGCAATCGCGCGAAAAAAATATCCCTCGGCGGGCGAGAGTTCGATGGCGGCCGCCAGGTCGCTTTCTGCCGCCTCGCGTGTTGGCTGGAGAGCGGAGCGATTGATGTAGGCGGTGGCAATGAAAGGCGACTCTTGATCCACGATCAATTGGGTGTAATCTTCGATTGCCTTGCCTGCCTCTCCATTCTCCGCATGTAAGATTCCTAAATTGAGACGCGCGGCATATTGTTGCGCGTTTAACTCCACGGAGCGTGAATAAGCCTCAATTGATTTTTGTAGACCAGGGTTGGGGTTCTGCCCGAGGTCTAATTCAACGCCGGGATCAAACATTAATCCTTGCAGGAAGTACCCCTCCGAAAGGTCCTTGGGTATGGATTCGCCCAGGTGTTCCCTTTCAGCGCGCGCAATCGATTCTTCGAGCCGTTGTTGCGCCTCCTCCGCCTCGCCCGCTTCAAATAGAACTTCGCTGAGTGTAAATTCTGTCAGGTAGCCAAGATGCTGGGTTTCCATCTCTATGAAATTGAAATCGCTGGTTTCTTCGGCGGGCAGGTAGGAAACCTCGCGGTTGATCCGATCCCAGTTGGGTAATTCGATATGAACTTTGTACGCGATATTGCGACTGCCCCAAATGATCATGTCTGCTTTTGTCCTGTCGGCGAGCTCCAGAGCGTCCACCCTTAAACTGACGGGGTTTTTTACGCTCGAACGACAAACCCTATACTTTTTTTCATCGAGGTTGCTAATCAGATGGTCGTGTAAATTTTCCACGATTTCGATCTTTGGGAGGGTATCTGATTGCGCAAATTCGGCAATGACGACAAATAAGGCGTTTTCGCTGCGCGAACCGAAGCAATCTTGCAGTCCAAGGAATTCGTCACGCATGTCCATGAAATTGCGGATCGTGTTGATGATTGCAAATGCCAGAAGTCCAGCAATGAGCAGGATTTCCAAACGCCTGCGAGCCAGCGGATAGGAGTACGAGTAAACGCTGTGCTTACGGAGCGGGTCAATCGCAAAACTCCAAAACGAAATGGCTTTGCGCGGTTCTCCCACAACGATGAGATTGCCCGCCTTTGGGTCGCTTGGTCTGTGGGTAATTTTTGACAGGCGTCCCGCAAGTAACAGGCTGGCGATCAGGATGGCGAGCGTGGCGGTTGTCACCGTGAAAGGTTCCGGCGCAAGACCGAAGACCCATGCGATAAAGGCGATTACGATTGGAACGTAAATGCCCGTATCCTTGAGAATCTCGAGGATGGATTTTTGGAAAGGGGGAGTCTCGGAATTGCCCATGCGTATGGCTCGATTTCCTGATATTTGATGATTCACTATACGGCTTTTCAAACGAATTTACAACTATTTTCCAAAATTTGATATGAACAGATGGGGTTAAAATTCCCTCATGTCCCGGCGACGTATTTTTTCAAGGCGCAGTGACGCTTCCCGCTTCCGCCTGCCGATAGGTTTGCTTTTGGTCGTGCTTGCCATTGGGGTGTGTGTCCTCATCCCCGTTAACCAGATCGACATCACGACGGTCAACGTGTCGAACCCTGATTTGCCCACCGCGCTCCCCACGCAGACTCCGCTCCCGTTACCGACCAAGCCGAACATCGGGCGGATTATTTTCACTTGCACGCGAGGCGACTTCAACCAGTTATGCTGGGTCAACGCGGACGGGACGGGATACCAGCAACTCACCAACGTGGAAGCGCATAATTATTATCCCGTCTATTCGCCGAGGGGCGGCTCCATTGTGTACGCCTCCAACCAGAACGGCGGAGCGTTCGACCTGTTCCTCTTCATCTTTGACGGGGCGAAATTGATCCGCTTGACGGACTTCATTGGGAATGTGATCTCGCCCAGTTTCTCACCGGATGGAAAACGGATCTTGTTTGCGAACCGTGCCGGCGTGGGGCCGACCTCCCTATGGATGGTGGATAACAACGGCGAAAACGCCAGCCTGCTATACACCGGGGCAGACACCATCGTGGCGGCAGACTGGTCGCCAGATGGGATTACCATAGCCTTTGCCATGGCAGTGAACAACCCGAACGAGTATCAAATCTTTCTCATGGGAGCCGACGGGTCTAATGTACGGCAGTTAACACACAACCTCGCGGGAATCGGTGGTAGCCTAGATTGGTCTCCCGATGGCAAGTACCTGCTCATCTACGCGGGACCCGACGGCGACAAAGATATCTTCCGAATCGATGTGGCGGCGCAGACCGCCACCCAACTCACCGACGGAGGCAACAACGCCGCCAGTTCCTACTCGCCCGATGGTCAGTGGATCGCGTTCAATTCGTTGCGAAATAACGATCAGGCTGATATATTTATCATGCGCGCCGACGGAACCGATATGCGGCAGGTGACCACCGACCCGGAACCCGATTGGCAACCGCAATGGGAGCCGTAGCCTGATCCGCGAAGAGTAGCGTGGAGTAGAGGAAGAGATCGTTGAGACCTGTTATCAAAGGTATTTCATGAAACGAATTATTATCATCACCGCCATCATCTCACTCCTCGCCGGCTGCGCGTCACTCCCGGACTCTCTGTCTTTTCTGCAACCCACGCAGACGAGCGCCACGGGTCCGACCCCAACTGCGTTTGGCTTACCCGACACGTTCACCCCCGACCTGTTCGCCATCAACACAGCGGAAGCGACCACGACCCCGCCCACCGGAACCCCGCGCGTGACCGAAACGCCGCGCCCCACCTTCTCGCCCACGGTTCGTCCCACCATTACGCTTGAGCCGCTCGACATCAGCCTCTTCACGCCCGGTCCGCAGTTGTTTGTAACAAGCCAGAGGTCCACGAACCAGCTCATATGGGGGTATGGATGCGACGGCGCGCGGTCTGTCAAGTTGATCACCACCGTCATCAAAAAGCGCGGGCTGCGCTACGTCCTTCTCTTTGTCCGCCTGCAAGATAAATACACCGGCAAGAAAACGCCGTGGGGCGCGGGCGCCATCATGAACGACAACGACAAGGGGACGTATTTCTACACCCTGCGCGTCGATCAGATCGCCGACCACAAAGATTTTCAAGATGCGTGGCTTCAATATCAATTCGTTGCGTCCACAGTGGGGCTGACGGTGTTAAGCCGCTCGATCGTCTCGCGCGCCGATATTTCGCTCACCAGTTGCCGGGCAATGAACACGCCTTGATTCTCATCGATTGCACAGAGGACTCTTCATGAAACGATTGTTCCCCATTCTCCTTGCCGTCACCTTTTTGTTAAATGGATGCGCAGGGCTGGCTCCGATTCTCGAAATGATCGCCACCCCCACGTCGATCCCCCAGGATATGCCCACGCCGCAACCGACGGTCACGTTGTTCCCAACCCCCGACTTGTTCGCCACGCTCACGCCCACGCCGGTCACTTTTACCCCAACCACCACACCGCTTGTGCGAAACCCGACCGAAACATCCACGCCGTTTCCCACCCCCACGTTTAAGCCGCCTTCCACGGTGGCAGGCGATTCGTTTTTCACGCCGGTCAATAAAGGCTTCCTCACCATCCTGCTCTCCGGCGGCGCGGTCTATTGGAATTCCGGTCCCTGCTCGCCACGCTCCATCAAGGTCACTGCTTTCGTGTCGGATATCATTCACACCGATTACGTCCTGCTGTTCATGCGCCCGCGCGAAAAATCGGACACCATGTTGCTGGGCGATTGGAGTTCTGTCGAAATGATACCGGGTGAAAACGGAAGATTCCTCTACGAGGTTGGCGCGAGAAACATCCGCAAATATTACTGGTTCATCCAAGCCTGGGTCGAATACCAGCTGGTCGCCTACGATAAAGACGGCGTGGAACTCTTCCGCTCGCAGGTGTACGATAAGACCCTCTCCCTGATCATGTGCCGACCGATCAACCCGTGACGTTCCCTCCCGAACTCCTCTCGCTTCTTTCTCGCTTGGGTAAACTGGTCGCGCTGACTGGGGCCGGCGCCTCACAAGAAAGCGGACTCCGCACCTTCCGCGACTCGCAAGCCGGCTTGTGGGCGCAATACAAGCCCGAAGACCTCGCCTCGCCGGAAGCGTTTGCCCGCGACCCAAAACTCGTCTGGGATTGGTACGCTTGGCGGCGCGAAGCCATCAAAGGGGCGAGACCCAATGCCGGGCATTATGCTTTGGCTGAACTTGAAAATAAATTTCCACAATTCACACTCATCACCCAAAATGTTGACGGCTTGCATCCCATGGCAGGGACGCGCAACCTGCTCGAACTGCACGGCAACATCCAACGCGTGCGATGCTCCGAATGTGAAGAGTTCGCCGAAACATGGGATGAAGATTCTGAATCTGTGCCGCGTTGTGAGGAATGTAACGGCTTGCTCCGCCCGGATGTCGTCTGGTTTGGCGAGTCGCTTCCGCGCGACCAGCTCGAAAGAGCGGTCGAAGCGGCGCGCGCGTGCGATATATTTTTCTCGATTGGAACGTCCGGCGTTGTCCAACCCGCCGCGTCGCTGGCATACGCCGCGAAAAATAACGGCGCGATTCTGATTGAGATCAATGCAGAACCGACGCCGCTCACTCCGAAAACGGATTTTTTCTTTCAAGGAAACTCCGGCGAGATTTTACCGGAGTTGGTGAGGATGCTGTGGGGTTAAAAATGTAGCGCAAGATGTCATCTTGCGCTATGGACTTACTTCAACACCACGCCGCTTCGGGCGGGGATGGTGAAGTTCAACCGTTCATCCAAAGAAATATCATGCGCCATTCCGTGCACCGCCTGAGGACCCTTCCTTGTTGCGGCGCGGCGCGGCGCAGGCGCTTCATGCGTGACTTGAATCTGCTGAGGCGAGTCTGAAACGTTCAGCGCAACGATGAACGTCTTCCCTTCGAACGAACGCGAATAAGCATACACGCCGTTTGCCGACCATAGCCGCTTCATATCGCCGCGCCGGAACGCGGGATTTTTATTCCGCAAGGCGATGATCTCTTTGAAATATCCCAGCAAGTCTTTATCCCATTTATGCTCATCCCATGGGAACGATCTTCGGCAATCGGGGTCGTGTTCGCCGGCGAGACCAATCTCGTCGCCGTAATAAATACACGGCGCGCCGGTGATGGTCATGATAAAGAGCCACGCGAGTTTGAGCGAGTCCTTGTCTCCGCTGGCGAATGAGAGGAAACGCGGCATGTCATGGCTGTCGAGCAGGTTCAACTGCGAGCGCGTGATCTCGGGCTTGTACAGATTCATCATGTGGTCAATGCGATCTGCGAACTCGTGCGCGTCAATGGCATGTTGAATGTTGCGAAAATTCGATTGCTGGTGCGTCACGCGCAGATCGAGATGCTTGGCAGGGAAGAACGCCGCGCAGGCGTTCGTGGCGACGTAGTTCATCACCGCGTCGAACTGATCGCCCTGCAACCAACGCTGTGACTCATGCCAGATCTCGCCGACGATGTACGCCTCTGGGTTTGCGTTTCGCGCGCGGCGGCGGAATTCTTGCCAGAACGAGTCATCGTCAATTTCGGCGGGGACATCCAGCCGCCAGCCGTCCGCGCCGAATTGAATCCAAAACTCCGCAACGTCGAAGATAAACTCGCGCACATCAGGGTTGTTTGTGTTGAGTTTTGGCAGGGCGGGTAAATTCCACCACGCGCGGTAGCCGATGGCGGCGAGGCTGTCTTCGTGATGCAGAAGTTTTTGCTCATGCGGGCTTGGGTATGCGCCCCAATGTTTTTTACCTTGCAAGCGTTCTTCATCGAAGAAGAACCAATCCTTGTAGGGCGAGCCTGCTCCGTTTTCGAGAACATGATGAAATTGCCAAAAGCCCCGCGAGGCGTGATTAAATACCCCGTCCAAAATGACGCGGATGTTTTTCTTGCGCGCTTTATCCAGTAGTGCGCGGAACGCGTCGTTGCCGCCGAGTAACGGGTCCACGTTGTAATAATCAAAGGTATGGTAGCGATGGTTGGAAGCAGAGGAAAATATCGGATTGAGATACAGCGCGTTGATTCCCAAATCAACGAGATAGTCGAGCCGCTCAGCGACGCCGAACAGATCGCCGCCTTTGAATCCGTGCGGGGAGGGGGCAGAATCCCACGCCTCGAATCCGATGTCGGGCATACGCCTGCCGCGCGCGAATCGGTCGGGAAAGATTTGATAAAAGATTGCGTCTTGCACCCATTCTGGTGTGGTCATGGATAAGCCTCGGTGTTGGAATAAATAAGGACAAGATATTCTCTTGTCCTGTGTGTGAGATTTTACCCGAAAAAATCCTTCATCGAACTTTCGCTCGCGGGCGGTCATAGACCGTCTTGGAGCAGTACAGGCGATAGTTCTGTTTCGGAGAGATGACGATCAGATTTTTTGCCTCAACCACAAATAGGCAAACGGTTCGAGGTTGAGAGATGTCTTGATTCGGACTTCGGCGTTTGATAGCAGATCGACATACTCCGTTTGATGTTCCAACGGAAGAGCCGCCGCTTGCGGTTTGCCCGTCAAGTTATTGATGATAAGCAGGGTCTCTCCGTTGTATTCGCGTTTGTAGACTGCCAGAGATGGATTCGTCGATTCGACCCATTCCATGCTTCCGCTCCCGAACGCGTGATGTTCTTTGCGGACGTTGATCATGCGGCTAATGGACTGCAACAATGAGTCTTTGTCGGCAAGTTGGCTCGCCGCATTGATATTTTCATAACTTAATTCGCCTTTGACTAATTCCGTACATGGCGCGCCAGCGGTAAAACCACCGTTCGGCGAATCGTCCCATTGCATCGGCGTGCGGACGCCGTTACGGTCGGGGAGTTCGATATTGTCTCCCATGCCGATCTCGTCTCCATAATAAATGATGGGCGAGCCGGGCAGGGTGAACAAAAGTGAGTTTGCCAGTTCGACCTTGCGCTGGTCGTTATCCAATAGAGGGGCGAGGCGGCGGCGAATGCCGAGGTTGATGCGCATGCGCGGCTCGGGCGCGTACTGTTCCCACATCCACTGGCGTTCTTGCGGCGTGACCATTTCCAGCGTCAGTTCGTCGTGGTTGCGAAGGAATGTGCACCACTGGCAATTCTCCGGGATGGGCGGCGTGCGGCGAAGTATCTCGATCATGTCGTCGGCGCGTTCCTTTTTGAGCGCCATATATATGCGCGGCATGATGGGGAAGTGGAAGCCCATGTGGAATTCATCCCCGTCGCCGAAATATGGACGCACATCTTCGGGTGCTTGGTTGGCTTCACATAGCAGAATCCTGCCGGGGTAATTTGCCTCCATGAAGGCGCGAAGTTTCTTGAGATAGGCGTGCGTTTCGGGGAGGTTCTCGCAATTTGTGCCTTCGCGCTCGAATAGATACGGGACCGCATCGGCGCGGAAGCCGTCCACGCCGAGGTCGAGCCAGAAGCGCGCGATATTGATCATCTCCTCCTGGACTTTTGGGTTATCGAAATTCAAGTCGGGCTGGCTGGCGTAAAAACGATGCCAGTAATATTGTTCGGTCTTGTCATCCCATGTCCAGTTTGACTTTTCCGTGTCCACGAAGATGATGCGCGTCCCGTTGTATTTTTGATCGGTTTCGCTCCACACATAATAATCGCGAAAGGACGAATTTTTATCGGAACGCGAGGCCTTGAACCACGGATGCTCGTCCGAGGTGTGATTCAGCACGAGGTCCATGATGATACGGATGCCTCGCGCATGCGCGGAATTGATCAGGGATGTGAAGTCGTCGAGAGTCCCATACATCGGGTCGATGTTGCGATAGTCCGCAATGTCATACCCATCGTCGCGCAGCGGTGATGGGTAGATGGGCATCAGCCAGAGGCAATCCACGCCGAGAGTTTGAAGATAGTCCAGCTTTTCTTTGATTCCCTGGAGGTCGCCGTAGCCGTCGCTGTTGCTGTCTTTAAAAGCTCGCACAGAGATTTGATAGAACGCCGCGTCTTTGTACCATAAGTTGTCGTTGATCATTTTCGTGAAACCAGAAAATGGACTGATTGACCAGTCCGTTTTCTGGTTTATCCTTTTACTGCGCCGGCTAACATGCCGCGCACGAAGTAACGTTGAAGTGAGAAGAACACGATCATGGGCAACAGCATGGACAAGAATGCCGCGGCGGTCAACACCTGCCAGCCGGAGCCAAGCGATGTGACCATGTTGCTGATCTGGTACGTCATCACCGGCGTTGTGCCGCCGAGGAAGACCAGCGCAACCAACAGATCATTCCAGACCCACAAGAATTGGAAGATGCCCAGCGATGCAATGGCGGGCATGGCAAGCGGGATGACTAACTGGCGAAAGGCTGTCCAATGAGACGCGCCGTCCAAATAGGCTGACTCGAAAAGATCGCGCGGCAAAGTTCCGAGGAAGTTTCGCATCAAATAAATAGCGTAGGGCATCCCGAAACCGGTATGAAACAGCCACACGCCGAGGAAGGTGCCGTTCAATCCGGTCTGCGCGTAAAACCGCGAGATGGGGACCAGGGTCATTTGCAGGGGAACAACCTGCAAGCCCACCAGAATAGCGAAGAGCAAAAAGCGTCCCTTGAAATCAAGCCAGGCGAACGCGTACCCAGCTAGAGCGGCGAAGAGAATCGGAATGAAGGTCGCGGGAATCGTCACCAGCAGACTGTTCACGAACGCGCGTCCCATCCCGCGCGGGTTGAGGATGTCGCTGAGGTTGCATTTGAGATCCGGCGGTTGAGTTCCGGCGGCGCAGTCTGCGCGGTAATTGTTATCTCCGCGATAGCCGACGAGCGCGTCAATATAATTATTCATGGTGAAGCGCGACTCTGTTTGATTGCCCTGCGTGAGATAGGCGGCGATGTCTGCCGCCTCTTGCGCGCTTGGGAGAGGTCGCGCGCCCATGTGCGGCTGACCGTTGATGTCCTTGCGGAGCATCGCAAGCAATTGCAGGGAGCGCGGGTACTTGGCGATCAAATCAGGATCCGTGAGATTCGCTTGCGGGAGGGCGGCGCCATCTGCGCCGTGACATTCCGCACAAGATTGTGTGTAGGGCGCGCTGGCGTCTTGCGATGCAAAGACGGTCCACCAGCCTGTGCTTCGAACCGCTTCGGGAGGGCGCAGGGAGGTGACAAGTAATCCCACAGTTGGGACGATCCAGATGATCAGGGTTAGGATGACGATCAGATGGATCGGCACGCGGTTGAGCAGTTTATTGATCTTTGCCTTGTTCATCGCGTTGCCTCCTGCTCCATAAACCGTCTGATGTTTAGGTAGATGAATGGGATGATCGCAAGGACGAGAACGACAGCCACAGCGGTGCCGCGCCCAACGTTGAAATTCTTGTACATTTCGGTGTACATGCGATTGGCGATCACATCGGTTTGGAAGTTGCCGCCGGTCATCACGTAGACCAAGTCGAACAACTTCAACACGTTGATCACCATGGTCGTGACGACCACTGTGATGGTCGGCAGGATGATCGGCACCATGATGCGCCAGAACACCGTCCATTCGGTTGCGCCATCCACTCGCGCCGCTTCCAAAATTTCGTCGGGAACCGATTTGAGCGCCGCCGCGAGGATGGTCATGCAGAAGCCGGACCAGATCCAAATGCCCACGAGGATGATCATGAACGTGTTGATCGGAATCGTTGACAGCCAGGCAATAGGCTTGCCGCCGAAGGATGTGATGATGGCGTTCAGCAAGCCGATCTGGCTTTGTTGCGTGCCGTAATCGTACACAAACTTCCAAATCACGCCGGCGCCGACGAACGAAATTGCCATAGGCATGAAAATGATGGCTTTCGCCAGCGCTTCATACTTCACGCGATCTGCGAACACGGCAAACCCCAACCCAACGGCGACGGTTCCAAACACCATGACGACGATCCATTTGATGGTGTTGCCGTACGAGGAACTCCAGAACGAATTCCAAAAAGCGAGCGGCGAGCCGGTATTAAATTCGGCAGTCAAAGCGTAGTGATAATTCTCGAAAATTCCCCAGCATGATTGTCCTTCGATGCAGGTGGTGGCGGCGGACGCTGTCCCGTCTCGGTTCTCGAAACTCAAACCGATCGTGTTGATCATCGGGTAGACGATAAAAAACGACATCACCACAAGCGCGGGCAATAGATACAACCAAGGGGCTAAGGCGCCTTGCTTCATGATCTGAGGCGCCGGCGCGGTAGAAGGTTTTTTTGCCTTCTTTTTGGGAGCAGCCATCACATCCTCCTCATTGTTAGTCTTTGTCGATAATAAGGGAAACACTTTTTTGGACGCAGAAAAACGCTGATCTCGCTGATTCAAGAAAGAAAATCTGCGTCTTCTGCGTGAATCAGCGTCCCGTTTTATTGGGGATGCCCCTTTTTCAAGAGGCATCCCCAGTCTAACTTATGGATTTAATCCTTGCTTTTGAGCCGCCGCCAGATCGGAAAGAATGGCTGCCAGATCGCCGCCATTGACGAACTCCGAAATGCCTTTGAACTCAGCAGATCCAAAACCGCCGGGAATCGTATCGCCCAGGTCGGGAGTGAAACCCTTGGTGTTGGCGATGGCATCACCCAACTTCGCGAGCGCCGGATCGGTGTAGTGACCGGTCGCGCCGTTGTTCGGTGAAAGACCAAAAGTTGCCGCCGCCCAATTCGCGCCGCCTAGATCTGAGGACAGATACGCCACCAAAGCCCGGACAGCCGGCGTATCGTTGAAAGCCATCATCGGCTCGATGGAGCCTTGCAGACCTTGGATGCCCGGAACGACGAAGAAGTCATAATCGGTCCCTTGCTTGAGAGCGGGGAACTGCTTGGCGATCTCAGCGCCGGCGAAACCGGATTGTTTGACCATCATCGCTTCTGCGGGATCGGCAAACGGTTTATAGATGGCTTCGAGGAAAGGCGTGGACAGCGTGCCTTGCGCGCCGCCTACCGTGTACTTGTCGCTTGTCGCCCATTTGCCGTAGGTCTCGTATGCTTGCTTCACGCCCGGGTCATCGTAGGAAACGCTTCCGTCCATGAGTCCGAGGACGAAATCAGGACCTTGTTGCACGAGCATGATGTCCTGAATGAAGTCGGAGCCGGTCCAGCCGGTTGCATCGCCGGATTCCATTCCCATAGACCAAGGCACGTTGCCGTCCGCCGCCATCTTTTCGACGAGCGCGTCCAGCTCATCCCAAGTAGCGGGAACTGTATAACCGAGCGTTGTGAAGTTTGCCGGGCTGTACCAGATAATGGATTTCACATCGGCTTTGATCGGCAAGCCAAGCCACTTCCCATCCACGGTATTTGGGTCGAGGAAGAAGCCGCTGTAATTATCGCGGTTCGCGCCGAGCGTATCCATTGCCTTCAACTTATCTTTATATTGCACTAATTGCGCCACCTGCCAGAAAGCGACGTCCGGTGGAGTTCCAGCCTGAACGCGCGTATCCAACAGCGCCTGATCGCGGGTGGACTCTGGTTTCAGCACAATGCCGCAGGCGTCCAGCAGCGGCTTCAAGATCTGATTAAGAGCCGCTTCTTCCGTGCCTGCCCACTGATACAACATGCTGATCTGGTCGCCCGATTTCGCGCCTTTGCAATCGATAACGCTTGCCGCAGGCGCGCTTGTTGCCGGGGCTTCCGTTGCATTGGGACCACACGCCGCAAGGAACATTGCCGAGACGACCAGCAAGCCCAATAGTTGCCAAAGTGTCTTTTTCATTCTTCTCTCCTTGAAAAGTTTAGGTTGAATAGATATGGGGGATTGGATTGTAGTCAATTGTGACAGTGCGCCTCCTGTTTATATAAATTGCGGAATTTGGACAGGGACTGTTGAAAGCGTTTTTATGAAAGCACTTTCATCGCAGAGTATAGCACAACTCTCAATGAAGTCAATGTTTAGCCAAGGAACGAATTAGGGTGTGGCAAAGCTCGTGGGCAGGGTTATGGATGAGCAATGAAAATCTAACGCGATTTACGCCAATCGGCGAATGCCGCGAATAAAACCCAGTAAAATTCGCGCAATTGGCTTTTTGCGGCATTCGCGTTAGGAACTTTCCGACATTGCGCAAGCCTTGGAGAACAAATTGGCGAAAGATAGAGCTTTAGGCTGTCTGACGCTCGATCAGCGTCAGGGGAATCTTGATGTGCTGGAGCGCGCGGTCTGAATCTGCCAGGTGCGAGAGAAGTATTTCTGCCGCCAACCTGCCGGATTGGTCGAGATATTGCCGAATGGTGGTTAAGTCCATGTACTCGGCAATGTCAATATCATCGAAGCCGACAACGGCAAGATCGTCCGGGATGCGCAACTTCAATTGCCGCGCAACCTTCATGATGCTGATCGCTTGAATGTCTGCCGCGGCAAATATGGCAGTGGGGGGCTGGTCCATGCTCAAGAGTTCAAGCGCCGCCCGCTGGGAATTTTCCTGCATGTATGGGGCAGATTTTATGTATTTTTTCAATAAAGAAATCCCCGCTTCATCCAGCGTATTCTTAAACCCCTGTAACCTCGACTTGACCGGGTGTATCGCGTATTTTTCCGGCGATTCGATCTCTCCTAAAAAGGCGACCTGCCTATGACCTTTGCCAATGATGTGCCGCGCCGCCAGTTGACCCCCGATCGCGTCGTCAATTTCGATGCTGTTCAACTGGGGATGTGAATATTCGATCAAAACAGTCTGCATGCCATTGTCGTGCAATCGTCTCGCATCCTGGTCCTCGATGGCGAGCGACATGATGATGAGTCCGTCCACATTTTGCATGATCGGAATGGATGAGATGTATCCCTGAAGTTGCTCCACAGAATCGACCGGATAAATCACCAGTTCGTAATTCGCCTTCGATAGCGCGGACGCGACTCCGCGCAGTCTTTGGACAAAGGAAGGCGCAGTGAATAGCGGCGTGATCACCCCGATGCGATTGGCGTGTCGCATGGCGCGCGCTCTTGCTTCCGCTTTTGGCACGAAACCCAGCTTATCAATGGACGACATGACGCGCCGGTGCGTCTCGGGGTTCACCTTATCCGGTGAATTCAAAACGCGCGAAATCGTTGAAATGCTCACGCCGGAGCTTTTCGCCACGTCATAAATTGTTGGTTTTTTCCTGGAGGGCATGCTGATTCTCTTTTACTCGAAGTATGAAAGCATTTTCAGTCTAACATGGTTTTGAACGCATCGTCAATGAAGATGGTATAGTGGAGTGGCGAAAGGCGTGAACGTGCTCTTCGCCACAGAGATCACTGAGACCACAGAGAAAATCTCAAATTCTCTGCGCGCTCTTTGGCTTCACGAGCTATAATCGCCACTCCTTGGAATAGAAGACCGCGCATATCGCCGGGCGCATCGATATGTGATTGCGCGCATATAAACTTTATGAAGGATGAGGTTAATCGCCCAGCCTGGCGTGATTATGCAGCATTCTCCGAAAGGGATTTTTCAAATTGACGTTATTGTATTCCTGTCACTTCAATTTCAGTTCAAGGATAATTGTTTGGTTTGCAGGGATTTCCACGTCTGATTTCAGATCGAAGCTGCCTTGGTCGTTGGCAGATAGTTCCAAGTTGAGCGACGGTCCGAACAGACTGGTCAGTAGATAACTTCCCTCGGCAAGACCCGTCTCGTTTGCTTTGAGAGTGAAGTTGCTGATATTTTCGTCGCCGGTGTTAATGAGTACCAACACTGTTTCTTCTTCGCTGATTCGTAAACTGGCGAAGAGCCTGTCCGCGTCTGTTTGCATGGTGAGATAATTTCCCACGCGCAACGCGGGATGAGCATTGCGAAGTTGAATCAGAGCGCGATAATGCGCCAAGAGGGAGGTTGGATCGTTTGTCTGCGCGGCGACATTGACCTGTGTGTAGTCGGCATCGGGCTCACGCCACGGTTTGCCTGTTGTGAAGCCCGCGCTATCCGCATCCGACCATTGCATCGGGCGGCGGATATTCTCATCGGGTTTGCGCCCTTGCATGCCGATCTCCTCGCCGTAGTAAATGAACGGAGTCCCCGGGGATGTCAACAACAGCGACGCGGCGACTTTGGCTTTGTTCACGTCGCCGCGCAATTCAGACATGACGCGATCCTGATCGTGGTTGGTGAGGAACGGAGCGAATTCGCTATCGTCTAAAACTTTCATGCTGAGTTCCAGCGCGCGACTGGTGTACGACGCGCTCCGTGAATCGGCGGAATTGATAATGGAACTTGCCAATTGAAAATTGAACGCCATGTCGAATTGTTTGTTGTTGACATATTTTCCGATGGAGTTCATATCGTTGCCGAAGAGTTCGCCCACAACCAACGCCTCGGGGTTCAGACTCTTGTACGTCGGATAGAAATTTTTCTGCAACCACTCGTGTGTGGATTGTGTGTTTTCTTGAACTGTCCCGTCCTCCACCAAGTGCTTGATGGCGTCCATGCGAAAGCCGTCTACGCCGACATCGGCGAGCCAGAACTTCATCACGTTTTCGATTTCTTTTGTCACCTTGCGGTTGTTGTAATTTAAGTCCGGCATGTTGGCGGTGAATATGCCATAGTAGAAACCCGTTGTAGAGGAGTGCCAGACGCGTTCGTTCCACGGTCCCTTGTAGCCGGGATCATCCTCGCTCCAGATGTACCAATCGCGGTATTTAGAGTTTTTATCCCGCTTGGCGTCTTTGAACCACGGATGTTGATCGGAGGTGTGGTTAATAACAAGGTCAATGATGACGCGGATGCCGCGTTTGTGAGCCTCTTCGAGCAGGCGCTTGAAATCGTCCATCGTCCCGTATTGCGGGTTGACGGCGTAGTAGTCGGTCACATCGTAGCCGTGATA
>CASGHD010000059.1 GCA_949319575.1 uncultured Anaerolineales bacterium
AGAATGACCATAGACAATGGACAACAGACGATGGTCAATGGTCAATCGCCGATGGTCAAGGAATATGTAGGAGCGACATCTTTATATATTTTGCCTGACTATCAATTTCAAATCGTTGACGCGATGATCACGAACTTTCATTTACCGAAGTCGTCGTTAATTATGCTGGTCAGCGCGTTCGCGGGGCGGGAGAAGATTCTCGAAACGTACGCGACTGCAATTCAGGAAGGCTATCGCTTCTATTCGTTTGGCGATGCCATGCTAATCCTCTAATTCTCCAATTCTCTTTCTATATGTCATCTCTCTCAGCCCTCAACAAAGAAATTACTATCTGCCGCAAATGCCCTCGCCTCGTTGCGTGGCGCGAAGAAGTTGCGCGCGTGAAACGGAAGGCATATATCAATGAGGAATATTGGGGCAAGCCTGTGACGGGATTCGGCGACCCGAAGGCGCGCGTCCTCGTGGTGGGACTCGCCCCCGGCGCGCATGGTTCAAACCGGACGGGACGCATGTTCACCGGAGACGCGTCGGGCAGATTCTTGTATCCGGCGTTGTTCAAGGCTGGGTTTGCGAATCAGGCTGAGGCTGAGTCGAGAAGCGATGGTCTCATGTTGAAAGATATGTACATCACTGCGTCCGCGCGATGCGCTCCACCGGACAATAAACCGAGTCCCGAAGAGTTGAACAATTGCCAGGCGTATCTCGTGCGCGAATTGGAAATCATCAAGCCGAAGGTGATCGTCTGTCTTGGTCGAATAGCATTCGATAGAATTTTGAAAATGTACGGCTTGCGGATTTCAGAATATAAATTCTCTCATGGCGCGACTTTTGACCTTCAACCTTCAACTTTAAACTTTCAACCTGCAACCCTGCTCTGTTCGTATCACCCCAGCCAGCAAAACACGTCAACGGGAAAGTTGACCGTGAAGATGTTCGACGCGATTTGGAAGAAGGCGAAAGAATTGTTGAAGTGAATGTAATAGATGAATTGACCGCATCATCCAACTACCATGACACTCGGACAAATCGCATTCCTCGGCTCTGGTGAAACGTCGCTGGCGGGCGGGCGCATTTTTGAATCGCTTGCAAAGAGAATCAATGAACCGCTTCGCATCGCGTTGCTTGAAACACCGGCAGGCTTTGAGTTAAATTCGTCGCAGGTGGTCGGCAAGGTGGGAGAGTTTATGAAGACGCGCTTGCAAAACTACAAACCCGTTGTGGATGTTGTCCCCGCGCGCAAGAAAAATTCCGCGTTCAGCCCGGATGATGCCGAAATCGTCAAACCTTTGCTGTACGCAAACATGATCTTCATGGGACCGGGGAGTCCGACGTACGCGATTCGCAATTTGCAAGGGACGCTGACGTGGGATGTGATCCGCGCCCGCCACCGCCTCGGCGCGACGCTGATATTTGCCTCCGCCGCGACGATCTCTATCGGCGCGCACGCGCTGCCTGTGTATGAAATTTACAAAGTTGGGCAGGACGTCCACGCGGTGGACGGATTAAATCTCTTTGGCGATTTCGGCTTGCACGTTTCGTTCATCCCGCATTGGAACAACGCCGAAGGCGGCGCAGACTTGGACACGAGCCGTTGTTTCATCGGAATGGATCGTTTTGCCGAGTGGTGCGATCTCGTCCCGGTTGAGAATCAAACCATCGGCTTGGATGAACACACCGGTCTCATCGTGGATTTTGAGTCGGGTCAATGCGAGGTGAGCGGCGTGAGCAGTGTGTCCATTGTCCGCGAATGTGACCCGGAGATGTATCCGTCTGGATCGAAGTTCAACTTGAGTGAATTGGGTGAAGTGAAAATTCCCAGCCCGCTTGAAAAAGACATCCCTGCTCATGCTTGGGATATGGTCGTCAACGTGTTGTCGCTCGAGGAAGATAAACCGCCTGATGAAGTGATCGCGTTTGCCGAGCAACGTCTCGCCGCTCGCGCGAATAAAAATTGGGCAGAGTCGGACCGTCTGCGCGACGCGATTGCCGCGCTGGGATGGACGGTGCAGGACTCGAAAGAGGGATATGAATTGGTAAAGGATGCGTGAGTACAAGTAAACAAGTACACAAGTAAACAAGTATACAAGTACACAAGTAAACAAGTAAACAAGTGAAAGTGTGTCTACGTGTTTACCTGTTTCCGTGTCTACCTGTTTCCGTGTCTACGTGTTTCCGTGTCTACGTGTTTGCCCGTTTCCGTGTCTCCGTGTCTACGTGTTTCCGTGTTTACGTGTTTACCTGTTTCCGTGTTTACGTGTTTACCCGTTTCCGTGTTTCCGTGTTTACCTGTTTTCCTCTCTACCTGTATTACAATACCCCAAACACCCAAGGAGCCTCTCATGCGCGCTGTAGACATCATCATCAAAAAACGCGACAAGATCGAACTCGCCCGCGAAGAGATCGAATTTTTCATCAAAGGATTTGTGTCGGGCGATGTGCCGGATTATCAAGCCTCCTCGTTTGCGATGGCGATCATGCTCAACGGCATGACGCCGCGCGAAACAACGGATTTAACTCTGGCAATGGCATACTCCGGCGACACGCTCGATCTCAGCGACGTGGTTGACCTCGCCGTGGACAAACACTCCTCCGGCGGCGTGGGGGATAAGACGAGCATCACGGTTCTTCCCACTGTGGCGGCTTGCGGACTGCCCGTCGGCAAAATGTCTGGGCGCGGACTCGGCTTCAGCGGCGGCACGCTCGACAAACTCGAATCGATCCCCGGTTATCGCGTGGATTTAACCACCGAAGAATTCAAGAAACAACTCAAAGAGATCGGCGCGGTGCTGACCGGTCAATCTCTCGCGCTGGCGCCAGCAGATGGAAAACTTTATTCCCTGCGCGATGTGACTGGAACCGTCCCTTCGACGCCGTTGATCGCTTCATCAATAATGAGCAAAAAGATCGCCGCCGGGGCGCAAGCAATCGTGCTGGATGTGAAAGTGGGACTCGGCGCGTTCATGAAAACACTCGATGAAGCGCGTGTCCTTGCAAAACTCATGGTGGACATTGGCAAACTGGCGGGACGCGAAACGATCACGTTGCTTTCCGATATGAACCAACCGCTCGGTCATGCTGTGGGAAATTCTCTCGAAGTGGTCGAAGCCATTGATGCGTTGAAAGGTGGAGGTCCGCACGACTTCCGCGAACATTGTTTGCATGTGTCTTCTCATTTGCTTGTGATCGGCAAACGCGCAAAGGATTTGAACGACGGACGCGCCCAAGCCGAAAAAGCAATGGCAGACGGTTCAGCCTTCGAGAAATTCCGTGTGTTGGTGAAGGCGCAGGGCGGCGATGTCTCCTACGTGGACGATACTTCCAAGTTCCCGCGCGCGAAATATGTCGAGGCGGTGGAGTCGCCGATGGACGGGAGCCTCTCCCAAGTCGGGGCGCGAAGCGTGGGTGAGGCGTCGGTCATCCTCGGCGGCGGACGCGCGAAAAAGTCCGATTCGATAGATCACGCGGTCGGCATTGTCGTCCATCACAAAGTTGGCGATAAAGTTCAGAAGGGCGAGCCGCTCTTCACCATCCACGCGAACGATGAGTCGAAACTGGCGGAAGCGCGCGAAATGACTCTCGCCGCGCATAAATTGACCACGGAAATCGTTCAGCCATTGCCGCTGTTCTATACCTAACGGTCACGAATCTTTCAGCCGCAAAACGCGCCGGGAGAACCGAGAAAGAGAACTCAATTTTCTCTGTGGTCTCTGTGGCGAATCAAGGTGAGTTATAATAGCGGCAGGAGAAGACACTCATGGCGAAAATAACCCTGCGGGCATACAACCGCGAAATCGAAACCATGTTAGACCGCGGTCAGGTAGATGAAGTCGCGGCTCATTGTCTTCACATCCTGAAATCCCACCCAAAACATCTTGACACGTATCGCCTGCTTGGCAAGGCGTACCTCGAAATGAAAAAATATGGCGACGCTGTGGATATTTTCTCGCGCGTTCTGGTGTGCGCGCCGAGTGACTTTGTCTCGCATGTGGGCATGGGCATCATTCGCGATGAGGAGAACAAACTGGACGACGCGATCTGGCACATGGAACGCGCCTTTGAAACCCAGCCTTCGAACGCCGCCGTGCAAAGCGAACTGCAACGACTGTACGCCAGTCGTGACGGTTCCGCGCCGCCGCGCATCCGCATGACGCGCGGCGCGCTTGCCCAGATGTACCTGAAAGGCGAGTTATATCCGCAGGCGATCTCTGAGATCAAGAATGTGCTTGCCGAAGACCCCGGGCGCAGTGACATGAGCGCCCTGCTGGCAAAAGCGCATTACAAGAGCGGGCAAAAGACCGAAGCCGCCGAAGCCGCCTCCTCGCTATTGAGGCGCTATCCGTATTGTTACGATGCCAATGCCGTGCTCGTCGAAATTTTCAGCGCAGACAAGCCCGATAACGTGCAGGTTTATCGCCAGCGCGTGGTCGAACTCGACCCGTACGCGGCGCATGTGAGCGGCTCGATCTTCGACACATCCAAAGCTCCCGATTCTGCCATCTCGATCGAAAAACTCGACTGGAGCGGCCAGCCTGTGGGGATGCCGGCCGATTGGCGCGAAGCGCGCGGGATCAGCCTGGAACCGAAAGATGAACCGGAGCCAGCCTGGCTCCACAAAGGATACGAGACGGAGATCCAAGTGCCGCCTCAACTCGCCAGTGCGGCTGTTTCACCATCGGACGACAATATCCCCGACTTTCTGAAGGACGCCGGCTGGGGTCAATCGACGGGCGAGTTTGATGAAAGCAAGGTAGCGTTGTTCAGCGAGGAGGAAACGATCCCTCCCGCTGCCGCCGCGCCGTTGGTGGCTGGAGAAATGCCCGACTGGGTGAAGCAACTCAAGCCCGCGGAGGAATCGTCCGCGCCGGCGCAGGAAGCCGAGCCCGCGCCAGATTGGATGAATCGCATCGATCCCAGCATCCTGCCCGGGAAAGAATCGACCGCGCTCGACGAATCTCCAGATTGGATGAAAGACCTCGGTCAACCAACAGGCGCGACTGAGTCTGCGCCCGCATTAAGCGACGAGCCTGATTGGATAACATCGTTAGGAGGCGCGGATGCAAACATCGCGCCGCAGCCTGCCTCCGCTGAACAGCCGGACTGGCTAAAGTCGTTTGGCGAAGAGGAAAAAACTTCCCAGCCCGCCGCCGCCGAACAACCGGACTGGATGAAGTCAATTGGCGAAGCGGAAAATACTATACAGCCTGCCTCTGCCGAACAACCGGACTGGATGAAACCGTTTGACGAAGAAGAAAAGTCTACCCAGCCTGCCATGAGTGAGCAACCGGATTGGTTGAATACCATGAGTAGCGAGCCTGCATCTGCCGCGCCCGCCCAGCCCGCTGAAGAATTCGATTTTCTCGATCAAGTGGGAGAACAGCCCAAGGCGGCGGAAGTTCCATCTACTGCAATGCCGGTGGATACTACAGGTATTCCTTCGCAAGCAGAAGACGATGCCTTTGCCTGGCTGGAAAGCCTGGCCGTCAAACAAGGTTCGACGGAAGGTTTGCTCATGAAGCCTGAGGAGCGTTCTGCCGAAGAACCGGAATGGGTGAAGCAAGCGAAGGGGCTGACGGATGAACCTCAGCCCGAAGCCATTGCCCCGACGATGGCAATGCCCGAATCGATCGCGGAAGAATCTGCGCCTGTTGTTGAGGAGCCGTCAAAACCCGCGAGCGCCGAAGACGATGCCTTTGCGTGGCTCGAAAGTCTCGCCGTCAAGCAAGGCTCCACCGAAGGGTTGTTGATGAAGCCCGAGGAGCGTTCGACGGAGGAACCGGAATGGGTGAAGCAAGCGAAGGGAACCGGCGAACCTGCGCCGGTTGAATCGCCTGTGGCGCAAGAGGCGCAACCTGTGGTGGATACCTCCATGTGGCTGAAAAGCCTGGACGCGGAAACCCCGGCAAGCGAACCGGCCGCTGAAAATAAAGCCGATGAAACTGCCATGTGGTTGAAAAGTTTGGATGCGGAAACCCCGGCGAGCGAACCGGTCGCTGAAAATAACGCCGATGAAACTGCCACTTGGTTAAAGAGTCTCGATGAGCCTGAGCCTAGTGTAGAGCCGGCCTCCGGCGCCGGAGATGTGGATGTGTCTGGCTGGTTGCAGAAATTGGAAGCGTCGGAGACCACGCCGGCGCCCGTCGATTCGGCGGCAGACGATGACCTGCCCTCGTGGTTGCAGGGCGAATCGGCTCCGGTGGCTGAAACAGAACTCCCCGTGAGTGAGAGCGTGGACGATCAGCGGCAGGCTCAAAGCGAGCCGGTGGCTGAGTTGGAAGAAGCGACGCGGTTAACGACCGGCAGTCTACCCGGTTGGTTAAGCGGGGTCGATGAGGAAGAAAAACAGCCGATGACCGGTGAGCTTCCTTCATGGATGCGCGACGATACCGGTGAAGCAGTTGCCGAGCCGACGCGCATCGAACCGACACGCGCTGAGGAATGGAAGCCTGCCGAAACGCCGGCGCCTATCGCGTACGAGGAGCCGAAGGAAGAACCGAAAGCCGAGCCGAAGCCCGCGCCGCGCAAACCCGCCGTAAAGAAAGCGGAGCCGCGCCCGGCGACGCCGGCGCCCATGTATCAGGAGCCTGTCACTCGCAAGGCGACCGGCATGTTGACCATGCCCGCCGTTGATATGACGCTGGGGAACGCGCGCAATGAACTGTCGCGCAGTAACATCCCCGGCGCGCTTGAAACGTATTCGAAGCTCATCAAGAAGGGCAAGTATCTCGATGAGGTGATTTTCGATCTGCGCGATGCGTTGTATCGCTACCCGGTCGAGGTGAGCATCTGGCAATCGCTCGGCGACGCGTACATGCGCGCCAACCGCTTGCAGGACGCGCTGGACTCGTATACCAAAGCGGAAGAATTACTTCGTTAAAACAGACCTCACAGGTCTCAAAGACCTGTGAGGTCTAAATTTTATTTTTGGAGGAATCTGTGGAACGTTCGCTCGTGTTAGTAAAACCCGATGGCGTGCAGCGCGGTTTGATCGGCGAGGTGATTGCCCGTTTTGAACGGCGTGGATTGCGCTTGGTCGCCGCAAAATTTATGCAGGTAAGTTTGGAGCTGGCAAAACAACATTATGCGGAACATGAAGGCAAGCCGTTCTATGATGGCTTGATCGCGTACATTACCTCCGCGCCGGTGATGGCGATGGTGTGGGAGGGACCGAACGCGGTCGCCGCGATTCGCCAGACGGTTGGTTCGACGAAGCCCGTGGAAGCCGCGCCCGGCACGATTCGTCACGACCTTGCGCTGGAGGTGGGGCGCAATCTCATCCACGCTTCGGATAAGCCTGAAACCGGCGCGCGCGAAACGGCGCTGTGGTTCAAGAACGATGAACTTGTAGATTGGAAGAGGGACGTGGATCGGTGGGTGTTTGAGAAGTAAGAGAGCAGAGAAGTAGAGGATTAGAGAAATAGAGAATAGAGAATAGAGATTGGGGTTTAGGATGGGGAGAATTAGAGGATTGGAGAATTGTCCCGCTGGCGAGAGTCGGCGGGATGTTTGTTTTGGGGTACACTAACGACAATACAATCCTGTTGGAGGTCGTTGTGGATATTCAACTTCTGGTTTCCATTTTTGGGCCCGCGTTGTGGGAAGTAATGAAGACATTGCTCGAAAAGGGGCGTGACATCGCGCTTGATAAGGGTTTTCAACCGGTACAGGATTGGGTGGATCATGGATATGATGAGCGGAAAGACGCTGAAACATTGCGCGCCGCTCTGCTCAAAACGTTGGATGAGCTAAAAACCGAGGGGCAATACGACTCGCTGGTTGCTACCCTGAAATTTACAGGTTTGGATCAAAAAGCGCGTCTTGCGCTGGCGGGCGCGGCTGTGGAAATGACCCGCTACGCGCCTGAAATAATCTCCGCAGATTTATTGAATCTCCTCAATTTGAACGAAACGCACCGGAGCATGCTGGCGCGATTTCTTTATATTCTTCGAAATCATTTGAAAGATGTGGAGAAGTTCAAGGATGGCATTCAATATGCCAATGAAATGGACAGCCTCGGCGCGTTGCGCGGACTCTCTGGTCAAATGCTCCTTGTGGCTGATCGTATGGCGAAATTGGTTGGCTATGAAGAAGCCATAATTTTGGAGAGGCGCTTGACTACCGATGACGCAGAAGCGTTGCGTGATTATCTTGCGGAGGTGCGCCAAAAGTGGGAGGGGTTGATGCTTCCCCTGTTGCGAAAAAAATCAGGCGACATTACCGGCGCAAAACTCAAACAGGTATTTGTGCCGTTACGTTTGCGGGATGTCAAGGCGGAGGAAGAATCTCGCCGTAAAATGGATAAACTTGCGGCGCGCCCTGAAAAGATGATCAGGGAACAGGCGGAGGAAATCAAATCTGTTGAAATTGGCGACCTGCTCAATCGCTATCCCAAATTTATTTTGATTGGCGCGCCCGGTTGCGGCAAGACCACGTTGTTAAGCCGGGTTGCGCTGGCTTTTGCAGAAGGGCGGGCGCAGGAAGACCTTGGCTGGAAAGGAAAAAATCTTTTTCCCATTTTTCTCCGCTTGCGAAACTTTGGCGCATTCCTGAAACAGAATCGCGATGAATTTTCCGCTCCTTCTTCCGGCGCGTTGATCGCTTATCTTGAAAACCTGTTTCGTGATGGCGGTCGGATTCGATTGACGGCCGATTTCTTCGATAAGCGTCTGGCAGAAGGACAATGTCTTGTGATGATGGACGGGTTGGATGAAGTTTCAGATTTGCGGAGCGAGGTAGCCGGGCATGTAGACGCTTTCGTCGCCCGTTATTCACCAAAAGGAAATTACTTTGGATTGGCGTCGCGCCCGCGCGGATATGAATCTGTGGAAAGACAATTGCGCCCCATTGGGCTTGCGGTGGCGGAGGTGAACCCGCTGGATTTGAACGGTATCTTCCAGTTGATGGAAAACCTGCTGGCTCTGATCGAGCCGGATTCTGCGCGCCGCGTCAACGATCTTGAGGAATTGTCGCGCGCCATTGGCTCCTCTGAAGAATTAACGCGTATTGCAGGCACGCCCTTGTTTTGCTCGGCATTGGTGCAGGTGTTTAAGTATCACGGGGCGCGTTTGCCAAACCGGCGTGTGGATGTTTTCGATGAGATCGTTGATTTATTGCTCGGCCACTGGCACGCGCAACAGACACGATACATCAGCGATGCAGAACAACTTGCGATGGACGATGGCACAGGGCGCGCGTATAGGGAGGTGAAAAAAGCCGTCAATGTGAAACGTACGCGCTTGGGCCGCCTTGCATTGCACATGCAGGAGACACATCAAGCTGAAATTCCCGCGCAAGAGGCGGAGAATGTTTTGTACGAATATTTAAAAAACCGCGAACGCGTGCCGGATGATAATACGGCGCAAGTATGGGCGGAAAATTTCCTGAAAAACTCACACGAGCGCAGTGGATTGCTGGTGGAGCGCGATCCCGGTATTTACACCTTCCTGCATAAAGGATTTATGGAATACCTTGCCGCGAGCGCTTTAGCGCAACAAAGCAAAACGCTTGTGGGCTTGTTGCTGCCTCTTGTAGCTGACAAGGGAAAGTTCGAATGGTGGGAGCAGGTGATCCTGCTCGTTGGGGCATATTCGGGAACGCCCGAAGATGTGCGCGAAGATTTGATCGCTACTCTGTTGGAAATTGCAGAAACAAATCCGCTAAATTCAGAGGAACGATTGAGGTATCAACTTCTCGCGGGAAATCTGGCGCGTGATATGGGGGACGATTTACCTGTAGCCCATTTCAAACAAGTGGAAGCGGCTTTATTGAAAAGTTCGCTTGATTCTGTCACTTTACCTATTATGCGCGCCTCCGCCGCCGATACGCTCGACGAACTCGGCTACGCCATCCCCGACCTTCACGCTTTCATCCCAATTCCCAAATCCCCAAGTATCAATTACGAATTTGCCGTTTCCAAATACCCCGTCACCAACGGACAATACGAACGCTTTCTCAAATCCGATTTCAACAACAAAAAATACTGGGTGGATTTCCAGAAGTACGATGAAAACAGCGCGGTGATGACGAACCAGACCTGGGGCGAGGAGCCGTGGGACTGGATGCAAAAAGCATTGCAAAACGAAGAGAGTGAAACTCAAGAAAGCGTTTTGCTCCCTCGCGGTTGGCGCGACCCGCGTTTTGGCATTTCGCGGCGTAATGCTCCTGTCGTTGGTATCTCATGGTACGAAGCCAGCGCGTACTGCAATTGGTTATTGGAGAATTGGGAGAATTTGGAGGAGGGCAAACAAGGTTTATCGAAGCCAAAGGAAATCCGTTTGCCTCTCGAAAAAGAATGGTCAACCGCCGCCGGCGGTGAAGACCCCAAGGAAAGATATGCATGGGACAAGAAAGGAGCAAAAACAAAAACGGAAGACCTGCCGCGTTTTGCCAATACAAGCGAAAGCGGAATCAACCGTACCACGCCTGTGTGGATGTACCCGCAGGGCGAAAGCCCACACGGTGTGATGGACATGAGCGGCAACGTTTGGGAATGGCAGGCGAATTACAGAGATTTAAAGAATGGCTGGTTAGGTCTGCGCGGCGGCTCGTGGTACTACAGTGTAGACCTCGCGCGTGTTGTGATCCGCAACAACCCCCACCCGCGCAGCAGGTACTTCCTTATTGGTTTTCGGGTGGCGCTCGTCCCCAGCGGGTGATCGTGTTTTCTGTTTCCTGTGTTCTGCGTTCTGACCTCACCCCCAGCCCCTCTCCTAAAAGGAGAGGGGAGTCATCCTCTCGCCGAAGGCGAGTCGATTTTGAAAAAAAAGTAACTACTCAGCCTCGGAACATGTCGCTGCGAGGCGCTCTTAGTTTTGCCGAAGCAGTCTCCCAATAC
>CASGHD010000060.1 GCA_949319575.1 uncultured Anaerolineales bacterium
AATTGCGAGCCGAAAGCGAGTCTGTAAAAACAGATTTGTTTTCGGCTCGCTTTTATTTTACGAGGTGCGTATGGACGAAGAAAAAAAGGAAGAGCAGGAGACTGTCACCGAAGAGGTGAAAGTCGGCGCGAGAAACAGCCGCCGCGATTCTGACCGCTTGCAACAGATACATGATTACGCCGTCGAGAATGGCGCGTTGTGCGGAAAGAAAGGTGTGGCAGTGGACGAGGTTGTTTCGTTCGGGTCGCCGTTGAAGTTCGTCAAACTTGACGATGGGAGCGTGAAGTTTTCAGGGTATTTGATTACCTTCGGAAACTCAGACCTCCCCGACCTGACAGGCGATTACTTCGACGCCAAAACAGATTTTGGCGACGCGGTGGAATCAGATGTTTATTTCAACCATCGTATGCCTGTTCGTTTCGATGGCAAGCGCGCGGAATACAAGGACAAGATCGGCAAGGCGAAACTCACACGCGATGATATTGGCGTGTTCGCCGAAACCATCTTGAAGGCTCGTAATCAATACGAGCAAATGATTATCGAGGCAGGTATGGCGGGCGCGTTGGGTTGGTCGAGTGGCACAGCGGCGCATTTGGTAGACCGCGAGCCGACAGGAAAAGCGTACTGGATTAAGCGTTGGTATCTTGGACTGGACGCGAGTCTGACGCCGACGCCCGCCGAACCGAGAAATCAGATTGTGCCTGTAAAAACTTTGGCGTTTGAAATCCAAACGCCGCAAATTGAAGAAAAGGAAAATCCAATGGAAAAAGAAGAGTTGAAAACAATGTTTGATGAATACGGTAAGACCATCGGCGATACGATCAAGACCGAAGCCGCCGCCGCCGCAAAGACAGCAGTGGAGGAAGTCTTGAACGCGCTCCCCGAGGTCAAAGCCGCGCGCGGCGTGCAAGTCGAGGTCGAGGTAGACGAGGCAGACCGCCCGTTCAAGTCCCTCGGCGAACAATTGCAAGCCATTGCCGACAATGCGCGGAATGGGCGCGTCGCTCCACGTATTCGCGGGCTGAAAGCGATGGAAGCGAAAGCCGCTCTCGGCTCGAATGAAGCGATCCCGTCACAGGGTGAATTCCTGCTTGAGCCAACCATTACGGCGGGACTGTTGCAGAATATCCACGAAGCGGGTGTGTTCACGCAGGACGTGAATCGTCTCCCTGTTGGACCCAACAGTAACAGCGGTTGGATACCCGGCGTTGACGAAACTTCCCGCGCGGCAGGTTCGCGCTGGGGCGGTGTGCGTGGGTATCACGCGGCGGAAGCGGCAAGCATGACCGCCTCGCAACCGAAGTTCCGCAAGATCAATTGGGAACTACACAAGACCTACGTCCTGCAATACGCGACCGATGAACTGCTTGCGGATGTCGGCATGATGAACGCCATTATCCAGCAGTCCTCGATGGAGGAACTGGACTTCTTGGCAAACTACGATGTTCTGCTCGGCGTTGGCGGAGATCGACCTTCGGGCGCACTACTCTCGCCCGCCCTTATCAGTATCGCACGCGCCGCGACCTCCGCTATTTCGCACGCGGATATTGTCGGCATGTGGGCGCGTATGCTCCCTCGCTCAAAGGCAAACGCGAAGTGGTACATCTCCTCAGATGTCCACGCGCAACTTGACCAACTGACATTTACCAGCGGATCAACGGGGATTCTCTCCCCGTATGTGTCCTATGGCGCGGACGGCGTGATGCGGATTTACGGTAAGCCAGTTGTGGAAACTGAGTTCAATCCCGCGCTGGGTACGCTCGGCGATATTTTCCTCGCGGATATGTCGCAGTACCTGTATTGGGAAAAGAACGCGGTCGAGGCGGCTTCGTCCATTCACGTGCAGTTCCTGACCGACCAGACCGCCTTCCGCTTCATCTATCGCAATGACGGGCAGACCGCGCTTGCGTCGGCGATCACTCCCGCGAATGGCGGCGCAACGCAATCACCGTTTGTCGCCCTGCTTGCTACCACGTAATCAGAAACGAATCAGGAGAAAATAACATGAGCAAACTTAACTTTGCGGAAGAGTATCAGGTTGTGCCGCTTCTCGCGCCCGCCGACATTGTGGCGACTGCCGCAGTCACGCGGTATGTCAAACTCGGAAGCATCGGGCGCGGGCAGTTGGAAATCGAAGTCAACTTAGGCGCGTTGACTACGACCGATTCGACTGGCGAGGTGGTTGTAACCGTTGTCGGCAACGACACGAACGACACCTCCACCAGCGATAACAACGAAGTGGCGGCGGCGTTTAGTTACCGTCTCTCTGGCGCAGTTGGCACGGACGCGATGGGCGCGATCACACAAGCAAGCGCAACAGGCGCGGTGGTGGCGAACACGGACGACAACAAGTCCCTGCTTATCTACGTTGACCCCGCCGTTATCGGGCAGAAGTATGTCCGCGCGGTTATCACGCCGACCGCCGACCTTACCTCAACGGTTGTTGGCGCGGTGGGGCGTTTCATTCCGCGCAAAGCGCAGAACGCCCAGCCGAGTTCGAGTTAGTTAATGGATCCGGGGCGGGAGAAATTCCGCCCCGGTCTAAAGCATGGCAAATGATTATACCTCCTCCACCGACGCCTTCGCGGACATATCGGAGGGATCGTATACGACCTCCGATTATCCTGTGATGTCGGACTTTGTAACCTTTGCTTCGCGCCAGATTGACGCCGCCTTTGGGCGTGTGGCTGGATTCTTTTATCCGACAACCGATGAAGTGACCTATTACTATAACGGCTCTGGGAGAGCGACGCAGTACATTGACGAATTTGTTTCGATCTCCTCTGTTGCGGTCGCTGAAAGCGGCGGGTTGTCCTCCACCGATTACACGACATGGGTCGAGGGGACAGATTACATCACTTACCCGTACAATGCGTCGGCTTTAGGCAAACCATTTACCGCGCTGGGCTTAGTGGATTACGCAGGCACAAAAGGCGCGTTTTACAGCGGACAGAAATCCGTCAAAGTGGTGGGCGTGGCTGGATATTCCGCTTCGCCTCCCGCGATTGTCGCCAAAGCGACAAAGATTCAAGCGGTGCAATGGTTTATGAAGGCTAAGATGGGCTACCAGATGGTCAACAGCGGAGGAGAGACCGCCTCCGCGCTGAATTACGCGCTGGACGATAATGTGCTGACCATTCTCAAACCGATATTCCTGGAGTTCTCGTGAGCAACGCGATTGATAACGCGGTGAACGCTTTACAAGCCCTCTCGTTGGCAATGACCAGCGTGGACATAAAATCCGCGCCCGCCTATCCCATCGAGAACATTGACCCTCTGCCGATGTCGGTCGCTTATCTCGCGGCTGGCAATTTAATGAAAATCAATTATGGGATGCTTGAAATTTTTCCGCAGATCAATATCGAGTTTCATTTCTCGCGCTTGAATTTGAAACAGGCATATCAGCAGATCAACGCGGTGGCATACGAATTTTCGCAAAGATTATCAGGCGATCCGACATTATCGGGCGCGGTGGATACGCTTTTTTCAGCGGACGCGGGAGTCCCGTTTGCCGTCCGCCCATATAACTGGGGACGCCCGCAAGGCTCGAACGTGGACTTTTTTACGCAGATGCTA
>CASGHD010000061.1 GCA_949319575.1 uncultured Anaerolineales bacterium
GTAGACAAGTAAACATGGAAACAAGTAGACAATTAAACAAATAGACAGGTAGACAAGGAAACAGGGAAGCACGGGAAACATGTGTACGTGTATACGTGTGTACTTGTGTACATAAACACGAAAGAAGGATGCAATGAAAAATATAACAAAGACTTTTATGATGATTGCCGTCATCATCGCGCTGACTCTGACCGCCTGCGCGAATCAAGCCACGGGGACGCCTGCCCCAGTTGCGGACAGCGTCACCGCGCCTGAGAGCGTGATCGCGGAGGGACGGCTTGAACCCGTCCACGCGGCGAACCTCACATTTCAAGCGCGCGGTATTGTAGAGTCTGTCAATGTGAAGATCGGCGATTCGGTGAAGAAGGGTGATGTGCTTGCGCGGCTCTCGAATGCAGGCATTGCCGAGGCGCAACTCACCGCTGCGAATCTCGAACTGATCGGCGCGCAACAAGCAATGGATGCGCTCAATCGAAATAGTTCTTCCAACCTCGCCGCAACATGGACGGCTTACATGAACGCGCAAACCGTCCGCGAGACAGCCGAACGCGAATGGGAAGACTTGAACGTTGATTCCATCGAAGACCGCATCGAGGATGCCAAAGCCGAAGTAAACGACCGCGACTCTGATTTGCAGGATGCGAAGGATGAGTTCGATAAATATAAAGATTTGGATAAAGATAATTCCAAACGCAAGACCGCCGAAGACGATCTCGAAACCGCGCAGGATGACTACAACGAAGCCGTCCGCAACTTGGATGAAATCACGCGCGAGCGCGATACCGTCCGCGCGGCGTTGGATGCCGCGCTTGCAATCGAAGCCGAAGCGAAATATCAATACGATATTTCCGCCGATGGCGTGAACGAGGATCAACTCGCGTTGGCGACGGCGCGTTTGGAAAGCGCTCAGGCGCAGATCTCGGCGGCGCAGTCGAATCTTGCCAATTACGTTATCACCGCGCCGTTCGATGGCGTCGTCGCTGAGGTGGCTGTCAAGACGGGCGAGCAGGTTTCCCCTGAGACTCGAATCGTGAGCGTTGCCGATGCATCCGCGTGGGTGATCGAGACGACTGATGTCACCGAACTCGAAGTTGTGAAGTTGGCTGTCGGGCAAAGTGTCACATTCACTGCCGATGCAATTGATGAAGTTACGATGAACGGCGTTGTGACCGAGATCAGTCAGTCGTCCATTTTGCAGGGCGGCGACGTGATCTACACCGTGCGAATCGCGGCGCATGATGTTGATCCGCGCGTGAAGTGGGGGATGACGGTTGAGGTCGTGTTCGAGCCGTTGGATTAAAAGTCTTTGCCACAGATTTCACGGATTGACACGAATTGGTTTAAAAAAATTCGTGAAATCCGTGTAAATCCGTGGCTGAGGTTTTGATCTTCCTCGCGAGACTAAATTTTGTTGGGCGACCTGATGGTCGCCCTTTTTATTTGCTATAATCCCTTTATGCCGAAACAACGCCCGCTCGATCCCGAATCCAAACCCGACGACCGCGTGGATAACGCGCTTCGTCCACAAAAACTTGCCGACCTGATTGGTCAGGATCAAGTCAAAGAGAATCTTTCGATCCTGATTGATGCGGCGAAGCATCGCGGCGAGGCGTTGGATCATGTGTTGTTTTACGGGCCGCCTGGCTTGGGCAAGACCACGCTCGCGCATGTGCTGGGCAACGAGATGGGCGTCAACGTCAAGGTCACTGCGGGTCCCGCCATCGAACGCGCGGGCGATCTCGCCGCCATCCTCACCAACTTGCGCGCGGGCGACGTGATCTTCATTGATGAAATTCATCGCCTCGGACGCGCGGTGGAGGAAGTGCTCTACCCCGCGATGGAAGATTTCTCGCTGGATATCGTCATCGGGAAGGGACCCTCGGCTCGTTCTCTGCGCCTCAAACTGCCTCGCTTTACTGTGGTCGGCGCCACCACCCGACTCGCGCTCGTCACCGCGCCGTTGCGCGCGAGATTCGGCGCGGTCTATCGGTTGGATTATTACGACATCGAAGCGATGCGTCTGATCGTCGCGCGCGCCGCAGGGATGCTGAAAGTTTCCGCGGACGAATCAGGCATAAGGGAAGTTGCGAAGCGGGCGCGTGGGACGCCGCGTATCGCCTTGCGACTCCTCCGCCGCGTCCGCGACTTCGCCCAAGTCCGCGCGGATGGGACGATCACGCAATCTGTCGCAAAAGAAGCGTTGGACCTTTTGCAAGTTGATCCGCTCGGGCTTGACGACGTTGACCGCCGCGTGTTGCGGACGATCATCGAAAAATATAACGGCGGACCCGTCGGCTTGAACACCATCGCCGCGTCCATCAGCGAAGAACAGGATACGATCATGGACGTGGTCGAGCCGTATCTATTGCAACTCGGTTTTCTGGATCGCACCCCGCAAGGACGCGTCGCCACTAAGTCCGCGTATGAGCATTTGGGGTTGGATTATGTGGAAGAGGGTCAGCCGAGGTTGTTGTAGGGGCGAGGTTATCCCGCACGGTTGTATAATGGTCTCGAACGAAAGGAAGTTGCCATGCTACAGGAAATTGTGATCAAAACGACCGCTGAAGAATCGATCAAGCCGCTGGTGGAAGTGGCGATTCGCAACCAATTGAAAACCTTGCAACACGGCATCGCTCGCACAAAAGAGCGGATTGCCGAGTTCGAAAAACGCGCCAGCATGTCGTCGGCGGAATTCGATAAAAAATTGCAGGAAGGCAAATTGGATGAAACTGTTGAAACGATAGATTGGAATATGGAACTCACGGCGCTGCGGCTGCTGGAAAATCAATTTCAATCGCTTCGCGAGGCAAAAATTGATTGAGGAGTATTTCCAAAGCCTTCTCGATCTGATCGCCAGCCTGCCGTTCGTCGAATCGCAGGATATTAATCTGGAGAAACGCGGCGAATTGGTTGGGTTCATTCGCGGTGAAGTGGGGTTGAATGACGGCTCTACCCTGTTCTTTCGTGAATTGATTGACCTTCGCTTGCCGCTTCAAAAAGTGATGTACGCCTATCATTATCAGCGCGCTGACGGTTCGATTGTATTTCGATACGACAATACCGCTCATCACAGGCATATTTCCACGTTTCCAAATCACAAGCATTTGCCTGATGGAAGCATAGAATCCTCTGCCATTCCCGCGTTGGAGCAGGTGATGCGTGAGATCGAAAGTCTGATTGCGTGAGATTGAGGATGAAATTTGTTGCTTCCCACCAAATCCCGTATGAGCATTTGGGGTTGGATTACGTGGAAGAGGGGCAACCAAGACTGTTGTAAAGTTCAAGGTTGAAGGTCGAAGGTTTTTTGCCTTCAACCTTCAACTTTCAAACCTTAAACTCAAATGGAATCCATTGCCCGCTACCTGATGCTCGGCGGAATCATTTTGTTCCTCATCGGCGGAGGAGTGTACCTCGCCGCGAAATTTGGCTTGCCGCTTGGTCGCCTGCCCGGCGATATTCGCATCGAAGGCGAGAACGGCTCGTTTTATTTTCCCGTCGCGACTTCGATTTTGGTGTCCGTGGTGTTGACGATTGTGGTGAACTTGATTATCCGCTTTTGGAAGAAATAGGAGGCAACATTGGCATTAAAGAAGCCTCAAAGTCTCAATGATGTAATTGGTCAGGACAAAGTTCGGGAAATTTTGTCCATTCTTATTTCGGCAGCGCGGCAACGCGGTGAGGCATTAGATCACCTTCTGTTTGTTGGCTCATCTGGTCTTGGTAAAGCCACTTTTGCAAATATTGTGGCAAATGAGATGGGAGTTAACATGAAGGTTATGACTGGTTCGGCTGTTACGCGCGCTGGTGAGATGGCTCAAATTCTAACCAATTTGTACGCGGGTGATGTGTTGTTTATTGATGAAATTAATCGTTTAAATCGTGCTGTGCAAGAGGTGATGTTGCCTGCAATGGAAAATTTTGTATTGGACATTGTCATTGGAAAAGGTTCTTCGGCACGTTCCATTCAATTAAAACTGCCTCACTTCACAGTGATTGGTACAACCTCCAAATTATCACAAGTAAACGAACAATTAATTGCCCAGACGTATGTTTGTGATTTTGTTCCTTACGACATAAAAGCTATTGGCAAAATAATACTTTCCTTCGCGAATCAACAAGGAATTCCTATTGACGAGTCCGGGGCAAACATAATTGCTGAACATGGCAATGGAAATCTAAGCCAGATATCAAATTTGATTGATAAAGTGCGAAAGTATTCTGATGTTCGTGCAGATGGGACAATAACTGCAAAAGTTGCAAAAGACGCAATCAAAGCATTTGGTCTTAACCTCAGTGCACCTTTAGAAGAAAGAGAAAGGCAGCCAATTCCTGATAGTGTGAAAATGTTTGTTTGGCGACGTGATAATGGGCGTTGTGTGGTGTGTGGTAGTCAGGAGAAGCTAGAGTATGACCATATCATTCCCGTATCAATGGGAGGAAGTAATACTGAACGTAACATTCAACTTCTCTGTGAGAAACATAATCGTTCAAAAGGCGCAAATCTAGCCTAAAATTGATGGCGAATAAACGACTCCATGTTTTAAGACTGGAGTGCCGTTTGTCCATTGTACTTCTCCGACTGGAACTCTTAGTTCTTCGCAAGCTTTGATTATGCATATTGAATCGTCTTTTGGATAATCTGCTCCAAGCATAACTTCCTCCAATGTTCCCTCGATTGAGATATATTCTGGTTTATCTTTCTTGCTATTAATTACCCATCTAAACTCATTTTCAGACTCCCAATCTTTAGATTTAAGAAAGAAATACTCTTGGTTATATTCAACAACATGTTCCCTTGCTTTTTGGGTTAAATTCTTCGTATATTGAGAAAGATCTACCTGTAAATGTGGGAACTCAAATAGTTTTTCATCGTCATATTTTATTTCATCATTGTAAACTCTGTACGGGCTAGAAAATTTTTCTGTAATTCTTTGGTTGAGTTTAATACCATTAAATTTTAGGCATACACCTGTATGCTTGTTGTTTTCAGATGCATAAAATGCCCACATTCTTGGCTTGCTATAGCCTGATAAAAAAGGATAAAACTCCTCTATCCTTGATTTTTCAGTTAATGAGACATCTTCTAATCTGGCGTGATTCCGGCTCATACATAACACCTTCCATTCTTTGAACTTTATCTCACTAATTCTTCTATATATTTTGTTTGTATCATTAAGATTAAAATTCGTTGGTGGTATACCTAGACCATCCAAGAAAATCACCCATTCTTTAGATTCTTTTGGGTCGTTCGTGAATTCATACTTGCCAAATCGAAGCTGTTTTGAAAGCAATATTTTTAGTGCCTTGCAACTTGTCGTGTAATGAAATACTTCTACAGGAATCATATAATATCTCCTAAAGTAACAGAATATTGAATAGTTCAGATAAATAATTCTATATCCTGATATTGAAATGTGCAAAGGTGATTCTGTAGAATTTATAGCTTTTTCGACATGATATAAATGATGCTGAAATTAAGAAAATAACATCTCCAAAGTCAAACTGGCGCATGATAATTTTTGTAGTAGCATTTATTCATAGATAAGGTGCCTCTTGAAAACCTCCGACTTCGACTACAACCTCCCCGAAGCCTCCATCGCGCAGACGCCTGCCGAGCCAAACTACGAAAGGGTTATAATACGAAGCATGTCAACACAAGTTCTGTTTGATAAACTTCAATCTTTATGCCGCGAAACCTACGGAGACCGATTGGTGTCGCTGGCTGTCTTCGGCTCGCGGGGACGCGGCACGGCTCGCCCCGACTCCGATGTGGATATTCTGCTGATCGTAAAAGAATTATCTCAATGGCGGATGAAGCGGGTGGAGGAATTCAGTCCGATAGAGACCGCGCTTGCCGATGTGATCCTTTCTCCCATTTTGAAAACCCCCGATGAGATCAAGAACGGATCTCCTTTATTGCTGGACATGGTGGAAGACGCCGTCATTTTATATGATCGTGAGGATTTCCTGAAAAATACGTTGGATGTCTTGCGCGGCAATCTTACGCGTCTAGGCGCGAAGCGCATCTGGCGCGGGGACAACTGGTTTTGGGACCTGAAACCTGATTACCAACGCGGCGAGATATTCGAAGTATGAACAACGCGACCCTAGCGCAGAGTTATCTTGTCAAAGCGCAAACGCGGTTGAAAATTTTAGATGTATTGTTGACCGAATCCGCTTTCTCGGATGTCATGCGTGAGTCGCAAGAGATTGTCGAACTTGCTTTGAAAGGCATGTTGCGTCAGATCGGTATCGAACCTCCCAAATGGCACGATGTGAGCAGTTTGATCATAGAGTTTCGCGCGCGTTTCCCAGAATCTGTGGAGAAAGAAGCCGAGCGACTAGCGGAAATTTCATCTTACCTGCGGAAAGAACGTGAAATATCTTTCTACGGCGATATAGATTTTATTCCCACTGAGAAATATAGCCGTGCTGATGCGGTCAAGGCAATAGCCGATGCAGGGTTTGTGGTGGGGAAAGCAAAACAGGTCATCAACCCAAATTGACAAGCGGCGCAAAGCAGCGTCGCTTTTCTTCATGCAAACCTCCGACTTCGACTACAACCTTCCCGAATCCTCCATCGCGCAGACGCCTGCCGAGCCGCGCGATTCGTCGCGGCTGTTGGTATTGCGCCGCGAAAGCGGAAAACTCGAGCATCGCATCTTCCGCGATGTGACGGATTACCTCAAGGCGGGGGATTTGCTTGTGTTGAATCAAACGCGCGTCATCCCGGCGAGAATCTTTGCGCGGAAAGAAACCGGCGGACGAGTTGAACTCTTGTTATTGCGTCGCCGCGATGAACTCACTTGGGAGGCGTTGGTCGGAGGAAAAGGTCTGCGCGTAGGCAGATTGGCGCAAGTGGAAGAGGGACCTGAAGTTCAGATCATCGAAGAGTTGAACGGATCGGAACGATTGATAAAATTTTCCGAACCCATCGAGCCGTATTTTTCCAAAGTGGGGAATGTGCCTCTGCCGCCGTACATTCATGAAAAACTAGATGACCCCGAACGTTATCAAACTGTCTATGCCAAAGACCCCGGTTCCGCCGCCGCGCCCACGGCTGGACTCCACTTCACGCCGCGCTTGCTGGAGGAGTTGCAGGTCAAAGGTGTGAAGATTGCGTATGTCACCTTGCATGTCGGCTTGGATACATTTGCGCCGGTCAATGAAGAAAACCCCGAGGAACATAAAATTCATAGCGAATGGTGTGAGTTGACTCAGGAAACAGCGGATGCAATCAACGAAACCCGCGCGAGGGGCGGAAGGGTGATTGCAGTGGGAACCACTTCGGTTAGGACGCTTGAATCAGCCGCTAGAATGACCATAGACAATGGACAACAGACGATGGTCAATGGTCAATCGCCGATGGTCAAGGAATATGTAGGAGCGACATCTTTATATATTTTGCCTGACTATCAATTTCAAATCGTTGACGCGATGATCACGAACTTTCAT